>NZ_CM011002.1:2207227-2575151 GCF_000158095.2 Roseibium alexandrii DFL-11 | reverse complement strand
CCCTGACCCAAACTCCTGTTTCGGGGATTTAGCGCTAGTTCTTAAAATTTAATTCTAACGTTAAGCCGCTTCCTTAATTTTAGAGCCGCTTAAATTCTAAGGCATCCCTCGAACACGCTGCTTGCGAGTTATTCGTTCCGGCTTCGATGCAACGTCCGACATCTTCAGGCCAGCTTCTTTGCCCGATGGCCGTTGTAGTTGTTTTTCGTGCAGCGGGTGTTGCTCAAACGTAGCTGCCGACGCTGGCACCAGTTCCACGTCCACCGAACCCGCTTCGGCAACCGGCCCCCGCCTGTCCTGTTCGTCTTCGTTGTTGCCTTCAATCAGTCCCGGCACCGGGTCGTCGGTCACAGCGTCCAGAACTTCGACAGGGATGTTTTCGATCGACTTTGCCCCGGCACTGGTTGCCCAACCCCTTGCGGTGTTGGTTTTCGGTTCGGCTGCGATAAGTTCGATTTGCGTCACGTTTTGGGTGTGAAGTGCGCCACCATCGGCGCCAGTCAGTTCCCGGCGTTCGGTGTAGTCGTCCTTGAACCGCGCAGACATCGACTTTGCCCACATAGGGACGGAAAAGGATTTGTTGTCGATGTTGTCCCGCCCGAGTTCTTCCCAATGTGCTTGAGCGCATGTGACAGCGAAGCTGAGCGCCTCTGCAAAGTCCGCGTGTTCGCGTCGCCAGTTTTCCATCGTCTTGCGACAGATGCCGCAAGCGACCGCGATCTGTGACAGGCTCTTACCCTCCCTGCCGAGTTCGACCGCCAACTCGCAGAATTCCGGATCGTACTTAGAAATCCCGCCCCAATTAGGCGAATACCGCCCGTCCTTCGTCACACCCATTTTCAATCTCCATTACGCCAGATTATGATCAGCATCTAAAAAGTGGTGAGATTGCTGGCATAGTTTCAAAGCTATGCTTTGCTATTCGCTCAATCTTCCGGCGCAGACCGTGATTGTTCGGAACATCAAATATATCACAGTACCCGATAAGTATCATCGAGAAGCATAAGTAATTCTTATGAAATATCAGCGCTAAATGAAACCGGCAGCGCCAAAATGGCTGCCCCCAGCTTGCCCCCAGCAAAAATTTGGCTCTGGAGATTTGCTTGTGGATTGTATTTAAGTAATTGAAAAGATTGATGGAGCGGGTGAAGGGAATCGAACCCTCGTCTTAAGCTTGGGAAGCTTCTGCTCTACCATTGAGCTACACCCGCTGAGCCCATTCTTAGTGCGCCCAGTCCGCCGAACTGTCAAGCGGTGGAATTGTGTTATCCCGCCTGCTGCCATCTTGCCAAGACCGGCCCGAACCTCCATGTTCCGCGCGGCGCAGCGCCATTGGAATTTCTTAAGGCTCCGGAACAGATTATGCGGGAAAAAATCAAAGCCCTGGTTACCTCACGCACGTGGGAATACTGGATCATTGCGATCATCGTCGTGAATGCGATCACGCTTGGACTGGAAACCAGCCCGTTGGTCATGGACCGGTTCGGTACAGTACTGATTGCGATCGACCAGACGATCCTCGGCATATTCGTGATCGAAATCGCGCTTCGTCTGTTTGCGCATGGCTTCCGCTTTTTCAAAGACCCCTGGAGCCTCTTTGATTTTTTCATCGTTGCAATCGCATTGTTGCCGTCCAGCGGCACGCTCTCAGTCCTCCGCTCACTCCGCATCCTGCGTGTTCTGCGCCTGATTTCCGTTGTTCCGTCTCTGCGGCGGGTGATTGGCGGCTTGATTGCTGCCTTGCCGGGCATGGGGTCCATCGTTGTTCTGATGGCGCTGGTGTTCTATGTGTTCGGGGTGATGGCGACCAAACTCTTTGGCGCGTCGTTTCCCGAATGGTTCGGTGATCTTGGCGCATCGCTCTATACGCTTTTCCAGATCATGACGCTGGAAAGCTGGTCCATGGGGATCGTCAGGCCGGTCATGGAAGTCTATCCGCTCTCCTGGATCTTCTTCGTGCCGTTCATCCTGTGCACTGCTTTCACGGTTCTAAACCTCTTCATCGGTATCATCGTGTCCGCCATGCAGGAGGAGCATGAAGCGGAAGCTGATGCCAACCGCCAGGCCATTCATGACGAGACAGGCCTCATTTTGGAAGAAGTCAAAGCCTTGCGGGCCGAGCTTAAGGAGCTGCGCGAGCAGACGATAAAACTGTAGTTGCAACGGTGCGAGAACGGGACCTGTTCTCCAGTTCAAGCCTGAAAGATGCCGTCTCTTGGTTTGGCACCAGGTTCACCCGAAACCGGTGGAGGCGATGTTTTAGGGCGGCAACCCGCGCAGCAGCCTGATCAACCTGTGTTTCACTGATCCGGCCGTCGGTAACGGCGGACATAATGGCAGCGTTGACCCGGTCACCGAGCTCAGGGTCGGTCCGCTCAAAACTGGAAAAGAGCACAACGTCATTTCCGGCTGCGATCGCTTGCACCGCTGCTTCCTCGATCGAATACCTGCCGGCGACCGCATCCATCTCCAGATCGTCCGTGATGATGACAACATCCTTGCCGGCGAGGGCTCTGGCCTCCGCGATCCCCTTTTTCGAAAGAGAGGCTGGTGTTTCTGGCGTGTCGGAAAAACGCGGGTGAACCAGGTGGCCCATCATCACCATGTCCACGCGGTCCTGCCGCTTGAGAACGCGATAAGGCTCCAGTTCGCGCTCGCGCCATGACTGACTGATCACCGGCAAACTGGTGTGGCTGTCCGTCGTTGAAGATCCGTGTCCTGGAAAGTGCTTCAGCGCTGTTGCAATTCCAGCGGCCTGATGGGCCGCGATGAAACCCGCAGCACAATTGGTAACGGTAGTCGGGTCAGCGGAAAAACTTCGCTTTTTCTTGCCAATAATCGGATTGCCCGGGTTGATGTCCACATCAACAACGGGACCGAAATTGACGTTGATATTGTAGGCACCAAGCTGGGCGGCTCTGCGGGCATAATAGGCGCGGACCTTCCGCGGCGCACAATTGCCTGTGGCAGCCGGAAGATCCTTCGCCGCGCTCCAGGTCATGGGATCGCCAAGAGGCGCCAGGCGCTGCACCTGGCCGCCCTCTTGATCAACGGCGATCAACACAGAAGATCCGGAATTTTGATCAGCAAGGTGGTGGGTCAATGTGGTCAGCTGGTCCGGCGTTTGAATGTTGCGGCCAAGCAGCATAACACCGCCGATCCGGCCGCTTGCGAGTTGGCCGCTGACGGCCATGACACCCGGATCCTTCGGGTTGGTGCCGTTAAAACCAACCATGATGAGTTGACCGACTTTCCGCTCCAATGCGCTGGCTTCTGGCCCACCGGAAATGTGCCGATTAGGTCCGGCTTGAAAGAGCGCAATCCACAGTGCCGTGAGGAGAAGAGGGAAGAGCAGCAGCACGGCAGCTAGGGAAAGGGATCGTTTCGTCACTGAAAACAAGCCTTTTACTCCACTCCGCAAAACGGATGCCGATCCCCTGTTCTTGCCAAGGTAGCGCGGCGGGCGAGAGAAAGCGATCTTATCGATCGTCGGGCGAAAGTCATCGTGGCAGCGGACTGCGGCGTGGGCTTGGAGTTCTAATCATCCGCGTTGCCGCCAAGGGCATTCAGGAGATCCTCCGGCCCTTCAACGATCAGGACGACACCGGTTTCTGTATAGTCACGCGAGACCACGTCCAGTCCGAGGCCAGTGATTTTCCGTTCCAACTCGGAACTCGATGCAAAGTTTGCGCTGACACTTTTCCGGGAGAGTTTCTGGAACGGCATCAATTCAGCATGCGCAATCGCGTCTTGGGCAGCGCCTGAATAGGCGCGTGCAAGGCCCCCGCCGCCCAGCTTTGTTCCGCCGAAATACCTTACGATCAGCACCGCACAATTGATCAGGTCTGCGCCCTGCAGGACCCGCAAGGTCGGCATTCCGGACGTGCCGGCCGGCTCGCCATCGTCCTTGCCGCTTTCCTCGATCCGGTCATCATCGAGAAGCCGCCGGTGCGCCGTCACGATATGATTGGCTTTGCGGTGTTCCTTGCGAAGCTCTTCCAGCCGGTTCTCGAACTGCTCAATGGGCACCAGAAAGGCCATAAACCTGGACTTCCGGTCCTCCAAAAAGCCTTCATATTCGCGGGTAATGGTTTTCAAGGACATTAAGGGTTCAGGCGGATGCCTTGAAATGCTTCGAGAGCTTCAAAGCCTGGCCCTGATAGTTGGAGCCGATGCCCTCGCCATAAAGTGTCGCGGGGCGCTCGGCCATGTGCTCATAGACAAGACGGCCAATGGTCTGGCCATGCTCCACGATAAAGGGCACGTCGTGCGACCGGACCTCCAGAACCGCGCGTGATCCGACACCACCGGCGCCCACATGGCCGAAGCCGGGATCGAAGAAACCGGCATAATGCACCCGGAATTCACCGACCAGTGGATCGAACGGCACCATTTCTGCGGCATAATCCGGCGGGACGTGGACGGCCTCCTGGCTGACGAGTATATAGAAAGCGTCTGGATCAAGGATCAGTTCAGCGTTGTGACGGCGGTAGATCGGTTCCCAGAAATCAAGCGGGTCTTGCGCGCCGACCAGATCAACATCAATCAGCCCGGAATGGTGCTTGGCGCGGTAACCGATCAGGCTGCCCGGACCCTCGCCCTCCAGATCAATGGACAGCTGCACGCCGCCGCCGATCCGTTCATTGCCACCGCTCATCAGGGTTTCTGATTTGTGGATGCCTTGAAGATCAGCGTCCGGGATCAGCGATTGCCCCCGCCGGAACCGGACCTGGCTGAGGCGTGAGCCGGAACGCACCAGGATCGGAAAGGTGAGCGGCGAAATTTCCGCATAAAGCGGCCCGGTGTAGCCCGCAGGTATGGTGTCGAATGCCTGGCCATTGTCAGTGATCACGCGGGTGAAAACATCAAGACGCCCAGTGGAACTTTTCGGGTTCGCTGTTGCCGAAATGTCGGGCCGCAGCGCCAGGCTTTCCTGTAACGGAACAATGTAGACGCACCCCGTTTCCAGAACAGCCCCGTCCTGAAGATCGATGGTGTGCAGTTTCAACTGCTCCAGACGGTCCGCCACCTTGATGTCCGGACCTGGCAGAAAACTTGCCCGCACCCGGTAAGCAAAGGTTCCAAGGCGCAGATCGAGGCTTGCAGGCTGAATTTGGCCTTTGACAGGGGGCTGTGCGGCGGAAATTTCCTGCGCTGCGAACATCGCCTGAATGACGCGCTCGGGCAAAATTCCGCTCGCTGCGATCAATGCGCTGCCTGTGGTGGTTTGGTCCGCTGATACGTTCATCAATTCATCCTGCAATCGTCGTCTAACGTCCTTAAAGGATGCGGCTGGTCCCGCCAACTCTCTTTCTGGTCAAACTCAGGAAAACGGCGAGGTAGATTGACCGAAAGCCCATTTTCGCTTAAGTGAAAGCCACCTCGTGGTGATTTGGGCCGGCCGGCTTGCAGCCACGTTAAACAAGTCGCTAAAAAGGCCGGAGGTGCAAACCCCGGTCTTAAGGCTGGGGTTTTTTCGTTTGGAGCGAACATCGACATGACTGACACCAAGAACACCGCCGGAACCAACTGGCGCCCTGCAACCGCGCTCGTTCATGGCGGCACCACCCGCTCACCGTTCGGCGAGACGTCCGAGGCAATGTTTCTGACACAGGGTTTCGTTTACGACAGCGCGGAAGCAGCCGAAGCGCGGTTCAATGGTGAAGATCCTGGATTTGTCTATTCGCGGTATGCCAACCCAACCGTCGCGATGTTCGAAGATCGCATCAAGATGCTGGAAGGCGCAGAAGCAGCGCGGGCAACCGCCAGCGGTATGGCCGCGGTCAACCTCGCCCTGATGGCGTCGGTTAAAGCCGGGGATCATGTGGTTGCGGCGAAGGCCCTTTTCGGCTCGTGCCGGTACATCTGCGAGACCCTGTTGCCGCGCTTTGGTGTTGAGAGCACACTCATCGATGGGACGGACATTGATCAGTGGAAAGCAGCCGTCAAGCCGAACACCAAGGCTCTGTTTCTGGAAAGCCCGACTAACCCGACGCTGGAAGTCATTGACATTGCCGCGGTTGCGGAAATTGCAAAGTCGGTTGGTGCCCGCCTGATCGTCGACAACGTGTTCGCAACGCCGATGTACCAGTCCCCGCTCAGCTTGGGCGCAGATGTGGTCATCTATTCCGCCACCAAACACATTGACGGACAGGGGCGCTGTCTGGGTGGTGTGGTGTTGTCAGATGAAGAGTGGATCACCGAAAAGGTGATGCCTTTTGTCAAGCACACCGGCCCGCACATGAGCCCGTTCAGTGCCTGGGTGCTCTTGAAGGGGCTTGAGACATTGCCGCTGCGTGTGGCGCAGCAGACGAACAGCGCCGGCCAGATTGCGGACTTCCTGGCAGGTCAGTCCAAGGTGAAACGACTGATTTACCCGGGGCGGGACGATCACCCGCAGGCCGAGATTGCCAAGCGCCAGATGCGCGGTGGTGCCACGATGGTGGCGCTTGAAATCGAGGGCGGCAAGGAGGCTGCATTCCGGTTCGTGAATGCGTTGGACCTGATCCGGATCTCCAACAATCTCGGCGATGCCAAAAGCCTGATCACCCACCCGGCAACAACCACCCACCAGTCGATTGGTGAGGAAGCCCGCGCTGAGCTCGGCATTACCGACGGCATGCTACGCCTTTCTGTTGGTCTGGAAGACCCGCAGGATCTTCTGGAAGACGTCGAAAAGGCACTGGCGGCGATATAACTGGGTGGGTCGGGAACTCAGGATTGGACATGGAGAGCACCATAGGTATGGTGGTTACCGTACCTAAGGAGTGATGGGTAAGATCCAAGCCTTGCCTTGTCGCTGCGATGGATGAAGGATGCCATGGCAGAAAAGGATCGTAAGTTGGAGCCGGTCGACCTGGACTTGGGAAAGGTCCTGACCGCCTTGGCGGATCCGTATCGGCGCCGGGTGATCCGGGAATTGGCCCGGGCGGGCATGGGGACGGAGCGGACCTGTGCCTCCTTCCAGCTTCCGGTCAGCAAGGCCACTGTCACACACCATTTTCGCGTGCTGCGCGAAGCCGGACTGATCCGGCAAGTTGATCGGGGCAATTCCAGAACCACCGCATTACGCAGGGAAGAAATCGACACTCGATTTCCCGGATTGTTGCCGCTGATTGCTGAAGAGACCAGCCCCTGACATTATGGTCTAACGCGTGGACGTCAGAATTCCGGCCGCCGTCAGCAAAGTGCCGCCTGCGGTCCGGTTCAGGAGTCTTGGGTGTTGTCTCAAGAAACCGAGACACTGTTTGGCTCCGGCCGCATAAAGCATCACAAAGGCGAAATCGAGTGCAGCCATGGTCGGGCACATGATGGACAACTGAGGCAGAACCGGCGCCGCAGGGTCAATGAATTGCGGAAAGAAGGCGGTGAAAAAGACCAGAGCCTTCGGGTTGCCGAACGCAACCGCAAAGCCGCTCGCATAAAGCCGCGCCGGGTGTGACGATCGATCCGGCGCCGCTGCGTCTATTAGAGTTGGCGCTGACCGCCACATTTTTACTGCCATGTAAATTAGCACGCCAACGCCTGTCCATTTGATCGCCTGAAATCCGACAGCTGAATTAGCAATGACGATGCCAAGGCCCGCTGCGACCAGCAGCATCTGGATCATGTTGGCGGAAATGTCTCCCAAGGCCGTGTAGAGCGTGCGTTTTGTCCCGAAGCGCAAGGCATGAACCATACCCAATAGAATACTGGGGCCAGGTGTCATGGTCAGGATGAGAGAGGCGGCGACGAAGGCGAGCCAGTTTTCAAGGGGCATGATGTTGTCCAGACGAGAATTGTGCTGGAAGGTCGAATAGAGATATATATTGGTATAAGAAAATAACTTGAGGTTATATTTTGCCGTCAGATTCTCAGGATCTTCCTCTCGCAATGGTCCGGGCTCTTCGGATCATCGGGGAAACGGGAAGTGTTTCGGAGGCTGCAAGGGCCCTGGGCATATCTCAACCGGCTGTTAGCAAGGGCATTGCCCAGCTGGAAAAACGGTTTGGATTGGATTTGCTCATTCGCGGGGCCCGGCCGCTCGGGTTGACCGAAGAAGGGCAAGCGTTGGCGGTATTTGCCCGTCAGGCCGATCTTCTGCAAGACAAGGCACTCCGCCATTTGCAGGATGTCCGGCGGGACAAGATCGGGACCGTCCGTCTCGGGTCTTTTGGATCGTCCGCCTCCTTTCATATTCTCCCACGGCTACTTGGGGCGTTTGGCCGGAAGTTTCCTTGTATTGACGTTGAGATCCTTGAATTCCCGGACGCAGATCTTGAAACGGTCTTGCGCAGTGGCGGTGTGGATGCGGCGATACTGGCGGATCCGCATAAGGAGGACCTGGACATTTTCCCGCTCGTGTCGGACGAATTGGTTGCCTTGGTTCAGGACGATCATCCGTTGGCGGTACGGTCAACGGTGCGGGCAGAGGATCTTTGCCGCGATCCCTTTATCCTGACCAAAGGCGGGAGTGCGCCGTTGGTCGAAAAGTGGTTCGCGGCAGCCGGACAGACGCCGAAGGTGGCGCACACCATATTGCAGGTGAATTCGATCCTGGCACTGGTCAACGCAGGCCTTGGAGTGTCGATCATTGCAAAACTGGCTCTTCCGTCTGAGCCGGCTGGCGTGAAAGTCCTGCCGCTCACCCCGACTGCGCCAAGGTCGATTATCTTGGCTCGGATCGACAAGGCTTCGCGGTCTCGCGCTGCGCAAACATTCTGGCAATTCTGCGAGAGCACCGGGCCCTGAATGGCATGGCCCTGAGGGGTATGGCCAAGCGATCAGCGATCCTTCAAGGCGCGGAGACCGATCAGGACGCGGGCCCCGGCGGACACAAGGCAAACGCAGGCAAAAACCCAGGCAAGGACAGGGAACCAGGCTGGCAGCAGCGCCATCAGCAAAAAGAGGCCGATCGTTTCGGTGCCTTCCGCGAGGCCGCCGATGTAGTAGAGAGACTTGGCCCCCTGGTGGCTGGTCGAAAGGTTACGTTTTTCCGCCATGATGGCAAAGGCGAGAAACGCCGAGCCATTGGCATAAAAACTTGCAAGCAGAGCCGCTGCGGGCAGCGCATTGGTCTCTGGAGCCTGGATCGCAAAGGCGAGTGGAATCGCGCCGTAGAAAAAGAAGTCGAGCGTGATGTCCAGATAGCCGCCAAGATCCGTTTTCTGGCTGGCGCGCGCAACCGCACCGTCCAATCCGTCAAATAGCCGATTGAGAGCGATCAGAGCAAAGCCGGCCAGGAAATATCCAAAAGCAATTGAAACGGCAGCCAGACACCCCAGGCAAAAACCGGACACTGTCACCATATTGGCGCTGATGCCGGCATTTGCCAGCCGCACCCCGATTGCATTCAAGGGAGGATCGATCATTGGTCGAAGGCGGGCATCAAACATGAAGAAGCGGCTTTACGAAGGATTGTTTGGGCGTTAATGCGAAATCCGGTCCGATTTCACAAGCCATACTCTTTCACGGTTGCGTCAATCGCCCTATAAGCCACATGCAACTCGGCCACCCGGCCGGAATGATAAAAGGAACAATCGTGTCTGGCAGTTACCGCGCCATAACCGACAATATCGAAGTCTCCGTAGAGCCCTATTATCTGGACGATGAGTCGAAGCCGGAAGACCAGGAGTTTATCTGGGCCTATCTTGTTGAGATCCACAATGGTGGTGACAAGCCGGTACAGCTTAAGAGCCGGTATTGGATGATCACGGACGCTCTCGGCCGTCTGGAAGAGGTGCGCGGCGAAGGTGTGGTTGGTGAGCAGCCTGTGATCGAGCCGGGTGAGACCTACGAGTATTCCTCCTATTGCCCGCTGGCGACCGATTCCGGCATCATGGCTGGTTCGTACGAAATGGCGCGTCCAGACGGCACAACCTTCCAGGTTGAAGTGCCGGCATTCTCGCTGGACCTTCCCGATACGATCCGTAGCCTCAACTAGGTCGGGCACTGGCACTTTCAGACACTGTAGAGGCCGCCGGCAAACCCGATCAAGACCCACAAGATCCATTTCCGGCGGTTGAACGCGGTAAGCAGAGCAACGGCCAGGATCGCCATGACAGCATAGATCGCATGTCCGGCAAAACCGGTTCCAAGGACGAGCGCAAAAAGATCCGGGTCGCGGTTTTTGGCCAGCGGATAATGATACTCGGCGAACATCACCAGCGAGACGGCAGTGACGCCAACGATCCAGCCAACAAAGGCGATCAGCATCCGCACACCCCAGTGGGCCTTCTTCTGGGCTTTGTTGCGGGAAACCTGCCGATTGGGGCGATGGGCTTGAGCGGGGTGCCTAAGGGCGACTTGCTGCTGATGGCGCCTTAACGGATAGCGCACAGTCGCCTGATAGCCTTGTGAAGGCTTGTTCATCCCCATCTCCGCATGATGCCCCTTGGCCTTTTCGGCTCTGATCGGGTCTTAGCGGCCTCCCGGTTAGGGGCGGGTAAAGCTATTAATTCAATTTGGAACGATTTGGGCAACCAGGCGGAGTTTGTTTAATACACCCTGAACCTTGATCCAAACTAGCGCACCGTCACACTAGCAGAATGCGACTGGTCATGGACCCAGTTGGCGATAAGGTCGAGTGTTCCCGGCGCAAAGGCCTCACGCCCCAAAGCCAAAAAGGCCCATTCCACCCAAAAAGGCATTTGGTCGGGGCGCTGATAATTGAACAAATCAGAGCGCAACAAGCCATGAGTGGCACCGTCGATGATCTCGAACCGATTGGCTGGGTGTTGGTTTTCCAAAATTTGCCGGTAGGTCTGAGAATTATAGTCGGGATCAACGTTCAGGTCGTCGCTGCCATGAATGATGAACATCGGTTTTTCGGAAGTCTTCAGCGTTTCTGTTGAATTTGAACGCCAGTTCCTTTTGACGAAGTTAAACCGATCCTCCAGCATCGGGCTGGATGTGTCTTGAGCGGTAAGATAATCGGCGTAAGCCGCCTCTGGGCCCAGATACTGCTCGTTCCGACCAGCTTGGCGATCCAGTTCGCTTTTGATTGCCTCTGCTGAAGCGCCGTCAGCAGCCAGTCTTTGCCGTGTGTAATATTGCCCTTGGCGTTGCCAATCGACGGCACCTCCAATGAGCACAAGAAAGTCTGTTGGTTCGCTTTCCTGGGCCAGGTGAGGCAGCACCCATCCGGCCTGAGAAAACCCCAGAAAGCCGAATGAAGACAGTGACAGGCCGGGAAGTGTTTTCAACTGAGAAAGGGCCGTCTTCGCAAGGTCAGCCCTGTCACTCATGGAATGGTCCAGCCAATTTCCTTGGCTAGCGCCGACCCCTGGCTTGTCCCAGGAGTAAACGGCAATGCCGCTCTCAAGAAAGACCTTTATGAGCGGTAGGTATCCGCCGCCCGAGTACCGGTCCTGCGGTCCGTCGCCATGGACCAGCAGTATGACAGGAGCGTCCTGCACGCCGGGCAGGTGCAGGGTCCCGGAGATTTGTGTGTCCTGATGGCTAAACAAAACCGACCTGGCCTCGTAAGCCGAAAGGTCAAAATCATCGAGACCCGATAATACCTGCAGGCCGAGAAGCAGCAACACAGCGCCAAAAACCGATCCGGTCAGCCAGTACACCCAGCGCCGCTGCATGAAACGCAATGATCAGATACCTTCGATCAAGCGGTGCGGTGGCGGGCAATGGCTGCGCGTTCGATGGCAGCGATTGTCAACTTGTCCAGGCTGAAACGATCGCGCAACAACTGCAAGATCCGCAGTTCTTCTTTTTCGACATGCAGGTCGGCCGCGGCCACCTCAACAGCCAGGGCATAGGCAGTGTCATAGAGCTTGGCCGGGAGAATGTCGCCAACCAGTTCTAGAACCAGCGACAAGCCATTTTCTTCCTGCAGGATGTCACCGCAGCGCTGGGCTGCCGGGATGACATTGTTCGGGTTGTAATCCTTGAAGACGGGCAGTGTCTTGATCATGTCGCCGATCGTTGCCAGTTCATTGTCGGTCATGGAATTGTCCGAGGCGGCGACAATCACCATCACGTAGATGAGAGCTTCCTCGATGCTGATCGGGTCTTGTCCTGACACTTTTCAATTCTCCTTGGCCACCAATGGGCATTTCTGTTGCCCCGATGTAGCTGCTCAAACCCGCTGCTTCAAGCATGTTCCCTTTGACAATTGATTGACGGCGGCCCCGCCGTTTTCTAGTGTCGCGCCGCATCAAGCTGATCAACCCCGGGTGTTGACCTGGTTTGGCGGCTATCCCCTCAAGAACAATTGAAACGACCTTAAGAACATGACCGACCAATCCCTGCCTCCGCTTGACCTTTCGCAAGAGTTTGTCGAGGCGGCCACCAAGTCCAAAGCGTGGCCGTTCGAAGAAGCGCGAAAACTGGTCAAACGGATCGAGAAGCGGGATCCGCTAAAACCGGTACTGTTCGAAACAGGATACGGCCCGTCGGGGCTGCCGCATATCGGTACTTTCGGTGAAGTTGCCCGCACGACCATGGTGCGCACTGCGTTCCGTCTGCTGACCGAAGACAAGATCCCGACCCGGTTGATCTGCTTCTCCGACGATATGGACGGCATGCGAAAAATCCCGGAAAACGTGCCGGACCGAGCCGCGCTGGAGCCGTATTTGCAGATGCCGCTCACTGTCGTGCCGAACCCGTTTGGCGCCGACTATGAGAGCTTTGGCCACCATAACAATGCCATGTTACGCCGGTTCCTCGACACTTTCGGCTTTGACTATGAGTTCGCGAGTGCGACAGAATACTACAAGTCTGGCAAGTTCGACGACATTCTGCTGCGGGCTGCAGAACGCTATCAGAAGCTGATGGACGTCATGCTGCCGACGCTGGGCGAAGAACGCCGGGCAACGTATTCGCCGTTCTTGCCGATTTCACCGGCCTCGGGCCGGGTTCTTTATGTCCCGATGAAAGAGGTCAATGCCAAGGACGGCACCATCACCTTTGAGGATGAAGACGGTCAGGACGTGACTGTGCCGGTCACTGGCGGCAACGTGAAGCTTCAGTGGAAGCCGGACTTTGGCGCGCGCTGGGCAGCGCTTGATGTCGATTTTGAAATGTTCGGCAAGGACCATGGCCCGAACATGGCGGTCTACGACAAGATCTGTAAGGTCCTCGGTGGAACACCGCCGGAGCACTATGTTTACGAGCTGTTTCTGGACGACAAAGGCGAGAAGATATCCAAATCGAAGGGCAATGGTTTGTCCATCGACGAATGGCTCACCTACGCTCCGACGGAAAGCCTGGCGCTATACATGTTCCAGAAACCGCGGACGGCAAAACGGATGTATTTCGATGTGATCCCGAAGGCGGTCGACGAATATTATACGTTCGCCCAGAAATACGAGCAGATGCCGGTTGAGCAGAAACTGCAAAACCCGGCATGGCACATTCACTCCGGCGACATCCCAAAGATCGACATGCCGGTGCCGTTTGCCATGTTGCTCAACCTGGTGTCTGCATCCAACGCCGACAGCAAAGATGTGCTTTGGGCATTCATTTCCCGTTATGCTCCGGGCGTAACTGCTGAGACACATCCTGAGCTTGACGCGCTGGTCGGCCACGCGATCCGTTACTTCGATGATTTCGTAAAGCCGAACAAGTCCTTCAAGACACCGGACGAAACTGAGCGTCAGGCACTTGAGCAACTGGATGCGAAACTCGCGGCGCTACCGGTCGATGCCGACGGCGCGACCATACAGGATGCGGTTCTGGATGTGGCCCGGGCGATTGAGCGCTACCAGGACCACAACAAGAAGGGGCCAGATGGTGGACCGGGCGTGTCCGTTGCCTGGTTCTCAGCGCTTTATCAGCTGCTGTTGGGACAGGAAAAAGGACCGCGTTTTGGATCTTTTGTCGCGCTCTACGGGATCTCCGAAACCCGCGACATGATCTCAAAGGCGCTCGCCGGGACGATCGCGGACTAAAGCTTAGCACCATTCAAGAAAATGCCGATGACCGTGTGGCGGTCATCGGCTTTTATGTTTTCAGGAGACACAGGCGTTCATTTTGACGCTCGCGACTGCATTCGGTCCGAAAACAGCCTCTGACCGTTGGCCGTCCTGGAGTGCAACGACCTTTGCGCCGGTGATTTCGGCATCTGACACCGTGATTTCGCGGTTTTGTACGGTGTCGTCAACGTCGATCGTGAAGGAAATCCTTTGAGATTTCCCAAGGCTGGCGACAGTCAGTTGAATGCTGTTGTCGCCGTCTTTCACGGAGGGAATTGCTGTCAGATGTTCTCGGCCATCCGTGATTTCGAAAGGCTGAAACACCTGAACGCCGGCGCCGCTTGATGTCGTGTCAAAGATGAGACCGAACGGGGAGGGCTGAAGGTCGATCGTCACGGTCATCGGGCCAAGGTCGCAGCCGCCAGCGGCAGAAATTGTAAATCGGTCTTTTGGCGCGCCCTCATCGAACCGGACATCGAGGTCCGCAAGTGCCGGGCTCGACAGCGCCAACGCTATCCCACATATCGTAAACATCCGCATGCTGGTCTCCTTCATTTTGTGACCAGCTTACGTTCCCGTCGTTCGGTTGGTTTATTTGAACTCAGTCCGCATCGTCAAAGAATTGAATGCCGGTCATCCCGGCATCAGTCCAGACAACATGTCCAAGGCGTTCCTGATCATCGATCATTACGCTCACAGTCATGCCTTTTTCAACGCCGATCAGTCCCTTCAGTGCTGCGCCTGTGCGGGAAACATTTTCAATTTCGACAGTCTGTGTTCTGCCATCGACCTGGGCTTGGGTAACCGCAGTCGTATCCTTTCGTGGAGATCGCCTAGCTTCGGCATCCTGGAGCTCATTTTCCATTGCTTTGGCCAGCAGAACCAACTTGTCCAACACAGCGTTACTCGCCGTATCCAAGTCTTTGAGCGCGTCAAATGCATCCTGCCTGCGGCCTTCCTCCGCCGCCAGAAGAGCCCGATGTCCAGCGTCATGAACTTCCTTGTGCGGAGCTACGAGGGCCTTGAAAGCTGGATGGTTGCGGACGCGGTCATTTTTGATGCCATCATACCATTTGCCAAGTCGGCAATGATGGTGATCAGGCATCACAGAAGATCCCCAATCGTCATGTCCGGTCACAGTATCGACGACCCGCTTTTTGAAGAGAACATGATCAATCCGTGCCATTTCAACCAATGACCGGTCACTGTCCGCGTCGAAGAAGCGCTTTGCATTGTCACTGAAGTGGGTGTTGCAATGCTGGAGCGTGGTTTGCATTTCGCCGAGTTGCAGGTCGGTGTTGCGATTGGATTCCGCGACATTCGATACGTTTCTTGCGATCTCGTGACTGGCTTCTTTTTGCTGACGCAAAATATCCGTGATCTGGATAGCCCGCTCAGAGACATTTCCAACCATCGTGTCAATCGACTGCATGATTTCATTGGCAGACGCGATTGCGCTTTCACCGTTTTGAACGGCGCCTTCTGATCCCTGAATTGCAGTTTGGATTGTTGCCATTCCTGCAGTCAGTGCATCAATGCGCTGTGCAATGTCTTCCGTTGCCTTGCCTGTTTGCGAAGCGAGTGTCTTCACCTCGGCGGCCACAACCGCGAAGCCCTTGCCGGACTCCCCCGCACGGGCGGCCTCAATTGTTGCATTGAGTGCTAGCAAGTTCGTCTGATCGGCGATCGATTGGATGACCGACAGGAACTCGCTGATCTGGTTTGCCGCTGTGTTGAGGTCTGACAGGCTTTGTGATGTTTCTCGCGAGGTTCGGGAAATGTCGCCGATCGCCTGGGACACCGCAGACATCTTGTTGAGACCATCTTTGGCCGCTTCATTGGTTTGGGAAGCTTCCTGTGCTGCGCCTTCACTGTTTTCCGAGATCTGTTCGATGGAGGCAACCAGCTGATCAGCCGCTGCCGAAATGGATTCCCCATTTACATTCGCTTCTTGTGTGTTGCGGGACAAGAGCGCCATCGCCATGACGATTTCATTCAGTTCGACGATATTGTCAGCCGTGATTTGAAGGTTGCGCAGACCTGTAGTTTCCCGCTCATGAATGCCGTCCAGCCGCTGTTTTTCGGTTTCGAAGGCGCGTTGCGCGAGGATCATGTCCAGAAAGAAACGGGTTACGAGTTCCTGGATGGACGAGGTCATGCCGCTCTGCGAGAAGCGGTGTTTGCGAATGAGCACCGGGATGGCTTCGTTCAACATCCGGCCAAAGGCCGACATCAACCATTCTGCTTCCAAGCCGATCCGCACATGAGCCTGACCGATGCGCGCGGCCTGACCGACGAACTCCAAGTCCGGGTCATTGTTAAAGATGTAATCCCAGTGTTTGCTCTGGGCGTTCTTTAACAACTTGGGATTGGCAGCGTTGGAGCCCATTTTTGCTCGCAGCTCCTCGTTTGCGAGCATGTCATTGTAGAACCGTTCCAGCATGTCGGGCATGGCAGATTGGAGATCCTTCCAGACCTTCTTCGACGCATGCGTGCTGCTGCCCTTTGGGGTCATAAAGTCGATGAACTTGCTGAGATTGGCTGTTTCGGAAGGCTTTACGGGCTTCGGCATCGACATTTTTGACGGGTCTTTCGCACTGCTAGTTAATTAACGTCGTTAACCTAGCGTGAGCCCCGTAAAAAAAATTCTAACAATCGAATGTGTGAACATTAGTTCAACTACCTATCGCCCAAGGTATAGGTGTTGTGTGGGTATAGGTTGGTTACTTACTCCACCTCTGGCTGTTCTTCTCCCGCACCAGAGTTCTCTGTCGTGCCGTCGGTAAGTGTCCGCAGGCTCCAGTCAACGACGTTAGGAGCGAGTTGCTCCAGATCGATTTCGTTGAGGGCGCTGGGTTCAGCCCAATCTGCTTGCGGAAGGTCTGTCAGCCACTCGGTCTGCCACTGGCCGATCTCCTTGGCTTTGGCTGCTTCTGCGAGTTCCTTGAATTCATCCGGGGCAGTTTCCAGCGGCGTTGCCCAGCCAAAGCGGACTAACTGCAAACTCAGATCGATTGCGCCTCTGGTACAGACCGCCGAAATTTCCTGGGGGGCCAGGTCTTCTTGTTTGACACAGCTGACTTTCAAGCGCCGGATGAGAGCGCGCAGAAAGGTTCTGGCCCGCATGCCGCAAGGCCACGAGGCCCCCATTTCTGTCTTGCAGGTGGCTTCCAAATCCAGCGATTCAATATGAGCGAGGCGCACTGTCAGGCGCCCGGACTTCAGATGTCCTGCATCCGGGACTTCGACGCGGACCAGTTCAAGCGGACCATCCGGGACTGGTTCGACCGGCGGGTTCAGGAGTTCCAGCAGCCGTTCGGAGGGCCCGACACGGGTAAGTTCACCGGTGACCTGAGGTGCAGACACACCGTCCGGCGACACATCCCGAATGGCATCTGGAGGGGAAGCGGCAGTTTGCTCTTCCTGCGGTGGCACACTCGGAGCAAGCGGAGCTGCATCATTCTCAGGTCTGGCCGCCACCGCCGGTTCGGTTTGAGAAGAGACGGTCTCCGGCTCTAGTAGGGCTGGCGGTTCCGCGAAAACAAGCCACGCCACCGCGCCGGCGAAAGCACCGACGACTGCAAGTGGGACGACCAGTGAGCGGATTTTCATATCCGGATTTCAACCCTGTTATTGGCTCGCCCAGATGATACGGGCTGTCCACTCAATTGCCGAGTGGAGAAGCGCCGCGTTCTCCGGATTGTCCCCGATTGTCTGGACTTGCAAGGTTTTCGGTGTTCGTTTCAAAAGCGTATAGACCGCAAGACCGCCTTCTGAGGGTTTTAAAACAATCCGGTCGCCGCGCCGGACCGCAGCGGACGGCGCAACAACAATCAGGTCACCTTTACGATAAAGCGGCAGCAAGGCGTCACCGGACACCTCAAGGGCAAAGATGTTCTGGGTGTGGTCGGTTGGAAAAACAATTGTTTCCCAGTGTTCTCCCGTTGGGCGGCCCGTGGTGTCGAACGCGTTTTCCTCATGCACGTTGGAAAAGCCGGCAACCGGCAGCGCAGACAGGGTCGTGGACGGCCTTAGTTCTGGGGCTTCCACCCGCCCGGCAAAACTTTTCAGGCTTTCACCGGTGGCCTCAAGGATCTTTGCAAGAGATTCGGTCGATGGCCACCGGGGACGCCCATCACCGGCAAAGCGTTTCGAGCGGTTAAAGGTGGTCGGATCCAGTCCGGCTCTCTTCGCCAGGCCTGACGGCGTCATCTCGTTGTAAGAGGCCAATGCATCAATGGCAGCCCATACTTTTTCGTGCGACAGCATCGGGGCCCGTCTCCCACCACCAATCAAACAGGAATAAATACCTTTTTTCCGAGTATGGTGAGTGCAGTTTTTTCTGTCAAAAAGCAAGAATGGCAGCACAGACAAGAGTGCACCGCTTGTCTGTCCGGAAGAGCATGAGTAGTGTCCGCCGGAATTATCCCGGACAGCGGACTTGTCTTACTTCGATGGACCCAACCCCGCATGGAGCGAAACCAGCGCATGACAGCGATCTTCAAAATTGTGCCCAAAACCATGTGGCAGGCAGCCGAACAATCTGGCGTATTTAAAGGAGCTCCTGTGGATATGGCTGACGGTTTCATTCATTTCTCCAGCGCTGAGCAGGTCCGGGAAACTGCTGCCAAGCATTTCGCCGGCCAGAACGATTTGGTCATCGTCGCGTTCGACGACACAAACTTTGGCGACCCCCTGAAATGGGAGCCGTCGCGAGGCGGGGCCTTGTTTCCGCACCTTTATTCCTACCTCGATCCAGCGTCGGCAGTTTGGGTCAGGGATCTTCCCCTCGGCGATGATGGGGCGCACGTGTTTCCGGAGCTGGCGGTATGAGCGGGACTGTCTTTGAGACTGTGGTCCAAAAGGGCCTTCAGTTGCTGGACGCGGAAGCAGCCCACCGCGTGACAATTTTGGGCCTGAAATCCGGCTTGGTGCCTTCGAGAACAAGCCCGGTGGATGCCCGGCTCGCCGTCAACCTTTGGGATCTGACCTTCCCGAACCCTCTTGGCATGGCCGCCGGGTTTGACAAGAACGGCGAAGTGCCGGATGCACTCCTGAAACTCGGGTTCGGGTACACGGAAGCAGGTTCCGTTACGCCGCGCGCTCAACCGGGCAACCCAAAACCACGCGTGTTCCGTTTGCCGAACGATCTTGGGGTCATCAATCGGTATGGCTTCAACAACGATGGGCATGGTGCTCTGCGGGGCCGCTTGAAAGCTCGGGATGGAGCTTCTGGAATTGTTGGCATCAATGTCGGCGCCAACAAGGATTCTGAAGACCGGAACGCGGATTACGTTGCCGGTATTCGCGAATTCGCGGAATTTGCCTCATACTTCACAGTGAATATTTCTTCGCCGAATACGCCGGGTTTGCGGGACCTGCAGGCACGATCCGCGCTGGCAGATTTGCTGACCCGCGTCATGGCTGCGCGCGATGAGGCAACTGCGAAAACCGGCCGCCAGGTGCCGGTTCTTTTGAAGATTGCGCCGGACATTGTCGAGGGCGACCTCAAGGATATTGTCGAAGAAGTCTTGGACAAAAAGGTAGATGGCCTGATTGTTTCCAACACCACGATTTCGCGGGAAGGCTTGAGCGGTGAGGGGCCTTTTCGGGAGACCGGGGGCCTTTCCGGCCGCCCGTTGTTCCAAAGATCGACCATTATGCTGGCGAAGGCACGCAAGATGGCGGGAGCGGATCTTCCGATTATCGGTGTTGGCGGTATCGACAGCGCAGAAACTGCCTGGGAGAAGATCCAGGCCGGTGCCGATCTGCTCCAGCTCTATTCCGCTCTTGTTTTCAAGGGGCCGTCGCTGATCGACGAAATCCTCACGGGCCTCACTGCCAAACTTGATGAAAAGGGATTGCCGTCATTGCGGGCCGCCCGCGATGCTAGCGTTGATGATTGGGCATCCAAAGAGCCGTAAACGCAATAACCGCTAGTTTGCTGAATTTGAAATTCGCAAACCACACTAGAAACACAAACTTGCTAGTCACCCTTTTGAATCTGAAGTTCGCACCGAGAGGGCTGCACAATGAGACGAACTTCAGTTCGGGTGACTAGCCGAAGGTTTCAGCAGCGCGGCGCTGGCAAACCGCCAGAAGTGTCAGGCCGCGCAGTCCGAGAAACAGCGAGATCGCCAGCCAGAGGCCGTGGTTTCCCATCAGCGGAAACAGCGCATGATAGGCGGCGATATAGACGGCGAGTGACACCAGCATCATGTTGCGCATGGTTCCGGACCAGGTTGCACCGATGTAAACGCCGTCCATCTGATAAGCGAGAACCCCGAGAAGCGGCGCGAGGATAACCCAGATCAGGTAAACTCTGGACAGTGCCCGGACGTCCTCATTGGTGGTTAGAAGGTCAATGATCATGTGGCCGAACAGGGCAAAAAACAGGGATAGAAGCGCTGCCATTGCAAAGCTCCACAGCGCCGTCAGTTTTAGCGCGCGGTCAAAGGCCTTGCGTTTCCGAGCGCCAACGGCCCATCCAGCCAACTGTTCTGCAGCTGTCGCCAGGCCGTCGAGGAAATAGGCCGCGATCATTATGAATTTTTGCAGGACGGCATTGGCAGCAAGCACCGCGTCGCCTTGATCGGCAGAACGGGCCATGAAGAAGGCGAATGCATAAAGCAGCGCAAAGGACCGGATCATGATGTCCCGGTTCAGCGCCATCATCCGCAATAAGAGACGTTTGTCGAACACAATCTGCGGGCTCGGCCAAGTGCCTGGTCGCGGGCGCGCCAGGATGATGGTCAGGCCGAAAACAGTGGTCGCGACTTCACTGAGAACCGTGGCGAGCGCAGCGCCTTCGACACTCCAACCCAGCCCCATGACGAACCAGATGCTGAGTACAATGTTGAGGCAGTTCAAAAACAGCTGCACCATCAGCCCGGTGCCAGCGCGTCCAAGGCCAATAAACCAGCCAAGGATCGCATAGTTGGCAAGAAGGAACGGCGCGCTGTAGATCCGGATGTCGAAGTAGCGCGTCGTTGCTGCCTGAACGCCCTCGCTTCCTCCAAGAAACCATTGCCCCGCCATGAGCAGAGGGACTTGGCATATGATCACCAGCGCGCCGCCGATCCCGGCAATCACCAAGGCCCGCAAGAAAGTCGCCCGGATTTCGTATTCGTCCCGTGCGCCAAGCGCTTGGGCCGTTAGGCCGGTTGTTCCAGAGCGCAGAAAGTTGAAGGTGGTAAAAACCAGATCGAAAATGATCCCGCCAAGCGCGATGCCGCCAATCAGGGCAGCGTCTCCGAGCCTGCCGATAACAGCCATATCAACAACACCGAGAAGCGGCGTCGACAGGTAGGCGAGCGTCATCGGCACCGCGATGGCCAGGACACCGCGATGGGTCACGGTCACGTCGGCCGCTGGGGCGGCGGTTTCGGTGGAAGTTGGGGAGGACATGCAAACGCTTTCGATTCAAGCTGCAGTCATCGCCTTGGAGCGGGGGCGCGTCAAGGGCACGCACGCGCATGGCGGTCATGTGGCTTTTCGGACAAGCGCTTTTGTCTATATTTGAGCAAATGACACTTCCGATCGTGCATCACCCTGCCTATTGTGCCGACCTTCCCGCCAACCACCGGTTTCCGATGGACAAGTTCCGTGCTGTCGCCGACCTTATCCGGGCGGAAGGGTTGCTTGGAAGTGGCGACTTCTACCGTCCTCGACCCGCGCCGTTCGAGTGGGTCGCGCTTGCGCATGATCCGGTTTATGTCGACCAGGTTTTCAATGCGGAAGTACCGCAAAAGATCGCCCGGGAAATCGGCTTTCCCATGCGCGCGGATATCGCGCTGCGGGCCCGGTGTGCAACCGGAGGCTCGGTTCTAACCGGCTATCTGGCTCTGGAGCACGGCCTTGCTTGCAACACGGCGGGCGGCAGCCACCATGCCCGGCGGGCACACGGGGCGGGATTTTGTGTTTTCAATGACGTCGCAGTTGCGTTGAAAGTCCTGCAGGCTGATGGTGCAATCCGAAAGGCATTGGTGATTGATCTCGACGTGCATCAAGGCGACGGAACCGCCGATATCTTTTCAGGTGATCCGGATATCTTCACGTTTTCAATGCATTCGGCCAAAAACTATCCGGTCCGAAAGGTGCCGTCGCATCTTGACCTTGCCCTACCGGATGCAATGGAAGATGCCGCCTACCTGACGGCTCTCCAAGAAGTTCTGCCTGATCTGCTGCGCCAAGAGGCATGGGATCTTGTCTTCTATAATGCGGGTGTTGATCCATATTTTGAAGACAGGCTGGGCCGCTTGGCCCTGTCACGAGATGGCCTGAAAACACGCGACCGTTATGTCATCGAGACTGTTCGAAGCTTAGGCGTACCGTTGGCTGGTGTGCTTGGCGGTGGATACTCAAACGACATAGATGAACTGGCGGACCGCCATGTGACCTTGCACAGAACGGCGCTATCGATTTGGGAAGCCGAAAGCCGGTCCGAAAGAACAAGTGTTTTGGGGTGACGTCAGACCACAACGTTTGTTTGGACCACGGGCGTTGTGACGCCGATAGTTGACCCGGTGACAGTTGTTTCTTGAAACTGACTTGCGCTCGTTCCGGCTTCAATGGCCCTGGGGCCCAATGTTTCCACGAACTCAGGATCATTTAGGTCATCCCGGCCGGCTTTCAATTCATCCCGGATCTCGTCCAGGTCATCTTCGGTTTCGTCATCTTTTTCCGCAAGCGCCTCCAGCCGTTTGGCCAGCATTTCGATATCATCGCCCACCTTACGCAACCGATCTTGTTCATCGCGCATTCCGGCGGTGCGGCTGTCTTTGTCTGCAGTCTCCGATTTGGCCTGCTGTTCAGCATAGGCGAAAACGCCGGCTTTCAACGCTTCGGTCTGGTCTTCCCGGGTTTTGGGTCCGTGCCCAGGGGCGTTCCCGTCCTTTTTGCCAGTGTATTCAGATGGTGTGCCAGTGTCCGTATTGGTGACGGCGGGTTCTGAGAGGCGCTCTGCAGTTACGGCTTGGACAGCGCTCGAACCGACGGCAACCTGATTTGAAGCGATTGGCGGCTGGGTTGGGCTGCTGAGTGTACTGGAAATCACGGAACTGACGGCGTTGGCCGTCGCGCTCTGGGAGCTGCCTGAGCCCCCTCCCAATTCTCCGGCGGCCTTTTTAAGGCCGTTGGCAGCACTGCTGAAGTCCTTCGAAATCTGCTTGAGTTCTTTGAGCAGTCGTTTTGCCTGTTCCGGTGTTGTAAACCGAAGCAATTCCTTCAGTTGCTCAATCCGCGCTTCGATGCGGGCCAGACGTTCTTCCCGAAGTGCATCCTTGTTGTCTTGCAGGGCGCGGGACATGCTGACGCTGGTTTCAACAGCGCCCTTGAAATCCTCAAGGAGACCCTGCGCTGCCTTTTGTTCTTCTTCAGTCAGTGGCGAGGCCGTGTTGCCGATTTGGTCCAATAGCGTTTCGGCTGTCCGGACAGACCTCTGTAAGCCTGAGCCATTGCTCTGAGGCCGCAACGAAAACTGCTGCTGGCTGGAATTCGAAACGATCGAGAAAACAGACATAAACCAATCCAGTATGAAACAGGTGATAGTGTCCCTTTGGGATGGTTAATGATCGGTTAAATTTCCCGGATAAAGTGTGTTGCCGGGCTCATCTGTTTTTCCCGACGGCAAGCAGCCTCAAGAGAATCCATATTGGGATGACAACAACCGCGCCCGCCACCAGATAGCCGCCAAGGCGTCCAAGCGCATGAAAGCCCATGTTCCACAGGCGCTCGACAAACTCTATGGCCATATGGACAAGGTCGATTGGGTTCAAATTAAGCGCGGCAAGAATGATACCAACAACAAAGGACAGGAACACCAGGCGCAACACAACTTGTCCGGGCGAGCCCCCCATGAAACGGTTCAAGTTGTTGTCGGACATCAGGTTCTCCAAAAAATGCTGTTTTACTCGCAATAGACGTAAGCGCCAAGATCAAGTCTTTCAATGTAAACATTTTCACTGAATGAAACATGAGAGCGAAAAACTCGAAACTGCAAACGAAAACACATCTCCGTTAACTATATTTGGTGTCGTAAATCGCAAAAATGTGTACGTAACAAGCTAATGACAAAAGGTCTGTTTTGCTCTAACAATGCCCTTGGAAGACTTACTTGGGCGTGTACAACCCACCCACACTCGTACGCGGTCAGCTTCCACGCCGGTTTGTGAAAGACAATAATCGCAGCTGTGTTTTAACAGGTCTGCGGAGCCCAACAGGCAATCAGGCGTAGCTGGGGATTGACGATGCACTCCGATCGGAGACGATTGGCGTCGGTCCGCACCAGTGCCGGGAGCTCCATTAGGCGTTTCCAGGTAAGGGAAAGTTTTGGCGCGGTAAGCAGGAGCCCGATCTGCTGCCGCGCTTCATTCTCTGCAGTGATGAAGTCTTCGCTGAGGCGCCTGCCTCTACATCCGCACCATGTTTTCTCAATGATTTGATCAGCAGTTCCAATTGGAACCGGTTTTGCCCTAGTTACACCAAGGCATTGAATGTTGCAGGCGTATAACCAATGAATTGCGCAAGAAGTGTCGAACTGCGCCCGATGCGCGCGCATTTTTCGGGATAATCAGGTCGGTTTAACAAGAGTATCTGGTGGAACAACTGATGAAAGCGGCGTCTCCAGTGCGTCGTCTTCCTCCGCACTCCGTGTCCGGCAAGCTGCCAGTTTTTCCCGAACCTTTCTTGGAGACTCGCCAAACCATAATTTAACGGCGCGCGAAAAAGTACTGAGTTCAGAAAAGCCTAAGAGAAAAGCGATCTCCTTCATTGGAAGGTCGGTGGAGCGCAAATACCGCTCTGCTGCGGATTTTCGGATCTCTTCGTTCAATTGTCTGTATGTCGTACCTTCCTTTGCAAGAAGGCGCTGGATTGCCCGTTGCGACATGCCGATTTTCGCCGCGATCTTTGGCAAAGCAGCCCCACCTTCAGACAGGCTAGCAGCGATTTCGTTTGCCAAGCGTGAGATCGGAGAGACCATCTGCCCGAACTCATCCAACTCCTGAAGCGCTGATTTCAAAATGATTTGGTAGAGATGCGGATCCTGACGCCGCAAAGGCCTGTTGAGCAACGCCTTTGGTAAGCTGATTCGGTTCGTGGGAGCACGAAACTGGATGCGGCCCTGATACTTTTTTTGAAAGGCAGATGTCTTTTCTGGCGGGTAGGTTGCGATTTCAATGAGTATTGGCGGGACATTCATGTCGAGCGCATGTTCCAGCTGCCGGGCTGCCCAGCCTATCCGGGCAAACATGTTTTGCCGCCACTCCCCGCGTCCCTCCAGGCTGGGCCATTCGATAAAGGCCCCGGTTTCTGTTTCTTCGAACTTGATCCGGTAGGCATTCGTACGGATCTGGATGAACCGGACCCAGGCCTGACACGCATCACGCAAAGACGGCGCGCAGGCAAAAACGTAGTCGAATATGGAAAAACTGCCGACATCCAGCTTGTTGAACATGTCGAACATGATCGCGTCGTCGTTCAGAGACTTCGCGACGTACTCAAAGGTGCCATGCCAAGCCGTTATGGGAACGATACCCTGCGGATCATCCAGAGCCTGAAGGTCAAAGTTATACACTTTGGCAATATGAGCCCAGTCCAACCTGTCGTTTGGACAGACGTCCCGCAAGACACGCAGCACATCCGCGCGCGCCCACTCTCCGTCAAGCGGCATTTCCCCTCCAAGCAAACCTTAAGGTCTTTTTCTTACCTCCACTTTGCATGAGGCGGCATGTGGGATCAAGTCGCGTCGTATTTTGCAAACACGAATGTGATCGGAAAAGAAAACGCCGCTTCCCAGAGAAAGCGGCGTTGAAAGGTGCAAGACTGCTGCTTTTTATCAGGCAGCGTCTTTGACGGCGACTTCGCCTTTGGGTGGGAATCGACCATAGAAGGTTTCATTGTCTTTGGCCATTTCACGCAGCAGCTTGTTTGGCTTGAAGCGTGGTCCCCACTTGCGGGTGAACTTCTTGCAAAGTTCGACAAATGCAGTCGTGCCCATCATGTCAATGTAGCTGAGTGTGCCACCTGTGTAAGGGGCGAACCCAAAGCCGAGGATCGAGCCGACATCGGCCTCGCGCACGTCGGTGAGACAGTTTTCTTCAAAGATCCGGGCAGACTCCAGGGCCTGCATGACGAGCAGACGCTGCTTGAGTTCTTCAATATTGAAGCTGTCGGCCGATTTCGGTTGGCCAACGACGTCCGGAATGCCCGGCCACAGGCTCTTGTCCTTGCCGTTGTAGTCGTAGAAACCCTTGCCGTTCTTGCGGCCAAAGCGTTCCCGTTTGACAACCATCTCTTCCAGGATGTTGTCGAGCGGGCCTTCAACGTATTTGACGCCAAGATCCTTGCGGGTTGCCGATACGATCTTCCAGGCAAGGTCCAGTGCCACTTCGTCACCAAGAGACAGCGGACCAACCGGCATGCCGGCCATCTTGCCAGCGTTTTCGATCATTGGCGCTGGAATACCATCGGCCAGCATCATCAGGCCTTCGCGGATATAGGTCATGACAACGCGCGATGTGTAGAAACCGCGGCTGTCGTTGACGACAATCGGTGTCTTCTTGATGGCCTTGATGTAGTCGAGTGCCATGGCAAGAGCCCGGTCGGACGTCCGTTTGCCCATGATCACCTCGACCAGCATCATCTTGTCGACCGGCGAGAAGAAGTGGATGCCGATGAAGTTCTTCGGGCGCTTGGAGGCTTGCGCCAAAGACGTGATCGGTAGCGTTGAGGTGTTGGACGCATAGATTGCCCGTGACTTCATCACCGCTTCGGCTTTTTCTGTCACTGTCTTCTTGATCTCGCGATCTTCGAATACGGCCTCAATCACTAGATCACAATCGGCGAGTTCCTCGTAATCCGCGGTCGCCTGAATGCGGGACAGGATCTTTGCTTTTTTGTCTTCGGTAGAACGGCCGCGCTTGACAGCCTTGGAGAGCAGGTCTTCGGTGTGGGCCTTGCCCTTGTCAGCAGCTTCCTGGTCGCGGTCAATCAGCACCACATTAATGCCAGCTTGCGCGGTGACATAGGCAATGCCCGCTCCCATAAAGCCGGCGCCGAGGATGCCAACTTTTTTGATGTTGTTGGGGCGTTGGTCGATGGGGCGGCGTGCGCCTTTGTTCAGCTCCTGCATGGAGACGAACAGGGAGCGGATCATGTTGGCGGCTTCCGGGGTCTGCAGGACCTTCGCGAAGTAGCGGCTTTCAACCTGAAGAGCGAGATCCATCGGCAGTTGCAGGCCTTCCACGACCGCATGCAGCAGGTAGCGGGCGCCCGGGTAGTTGTCGAAGGTTTCGCGGCGGTAGATCGCGTTTGCAGCCGGCCAGAACTGGAAGCCCGCAGGGGAGTAGATGTTGCCATTGGGGAGCTTGAAGCCCTTCTTGTCCCATGGCTTGACGGGATCAATACCGGCTTTCAGCATCTTCTTGGCCGCGGCAACCAGCTTCTTGGATTGGGTCACCTCATCGACCAGCTTCAGCTGCTTTGCCTGTGGTGCGCGCAGCGTCTTGCCCTGCAACAGGAACTGCATGCCCTGCTGGCCATCGGCCATGCGCATGACACGCTGTGTGCCGCCAGCACCCGGGAACAGGCCGACCTTCACTTCCGGCAGACCCATTTTCAGATCTTCGTCGGCAACACGGGCGTGACAGGCCAAAGCCAGCTCGGTGCCGCCGCCCATGGAGGTGCTGTTCACGGCTGCAACAAACGGTTTGCCGCACGTTTCCAGCTTCCGGTAAACGAGGGTCAGTTTGCGGGAACCTTCAAACAGCGCCTTGGCGGCTGCTTCGGGGTCTTTCGCGCGCTGGACGTGGAAGTCTTTTAAAAGACCTTCCAGCATGGTCAGATCTGCGCCACCGGAAAAGGCGTTCTTTCCGGAAGTGATGACAGCGCCCTTGATAGCGTCATCGCCAACAACCTGATCGACGACTGCATCGAGTTCTTCCATGACGCTGAGATCGATGACGTTCATCGATTTCTCCGGCATGTCCCACGTGATCAGGGCAATACCGTCTTCGTCGGTTTCGATCTTGAAGTTCTTGTAATCCATCTGTCTCTCCCTAATCAGTGGAAGGTTGTTTCGTTTTTATGCGCTCTTTCCCAATGAGAAGCGCGAAAGTTCAAGCTTTTGTTCCCCGGGTAAGGATTTGGAAGTTCAAGCCCGTTAGTGTCCGCTCCAGACACTTGCGGCACGGCCGGGAAGGGGACACCATGTCTTGCGACGGATGCAGGGGCGGGAACGAAATCGATTTCGACTTCACGATGGCCTTCCAACCGATCGTGGACATCAAGGCCCAAAAAGTTTGGGGCTACGAAGCTTTGGTCCGCGGGATGTCCGGCGAACCGGCTCCCACAGTTCTTTCCCGTGTGACGGACCAGACAAAGTACAGTTTCGATCAGCGATGCCGGGTTAAAGCCATCGAGTTGGCTGCCCGCCTTATGCCCGCTGACTGCATCTTGTCGATCAACTTCATGCCGAACGCGGTGTATGAGCCGCGCGCCTGCATCAGAACAACTCTTGTTGCCGCCGCCCAAAGCGGTTTTGACTTGCGCCGGATAAACTTCGAGTTCACCGAAAGTGAACGCGTAGCCGACCCGGCGCACTTGCAAGGCATCATCGCCGAATATCAGCGGCAGGGTTTCTTGACCGCGATAGACGATTTCGGCGCTGGTTACGCCGGACTGAACCTGTTGGCGTCTTTCACTCCCGACATTGTCAAGATTGATATGGGCCTTGTCCGAGACATCGACAGCGATTTCACCAAGCGCGCCATTGTACGGGGTGTCACATCCATCTGCCGCGACCTGGGCATTTCCGTGCTCGCGGAAGGCATTGAGACCGATGGCGAATTGCATGTCCTGATGGACCTCGGCGTCAATCTTATGCAAGGTTACCTGTTCGCCCGGCCTGAGCTTGAGACGATGCCCAAGGTGGCATTTAGCGAAACGCTGGTTGCTGCCCAATAGGGTTTGACAGCCGAGCCGCCCAGATCCATCGTTGCCACGGTGGGCTGAAAGACCGCCGTGCAACCTGACGTGTGTTGGATGGAGCCGGGCGCTCATTGTGTCAGACCCGTTCGATGATGGTTGCTGTGCCCATGCCGGCACCGATGCAGAGTGTGACCAGCGCAGTGTTCAGATCGCGGCGTTCCAGCTCGTCCAGAACTGTTCCGAGGATCATCGCACCGGTCGCGCCGAGCGGGTGCCCGAGAGCAATCGCGCCGCCGTTGACGTTGACCGTTGCCGAATCGAGATCGAACGCCTGCTGGTAACGCAGAACGACGGACGCAAAGGCTTCGTTGATCTCGATGAGATCGATGTCCTTCATCTCCATCTTCGCATTCTTCAGTAGCTTCTCGGTCACGTCCACCGGTCCGGTCAGCATGAGTGCTGGTTCGGAGCCGATGTTGGCGAAGGCTTTGATGCGCGCGCGCGGCTTCATGCCGATGGAGCGGCCGGCTGTCGAAGAGCCGATAAGGACGGCCGCAGCGCCATCAACGATCCCGGAGGAGTTGCCGGCGTGGTGAACGTGTTTGACGTTTTCCACTTCCGGATGGGCCTGAATGCCAACCGCGTTGAAACCGCCCATGGCACCCATCATTTCGAAGGACGGGTTGAGAGAGGCGAGGGACTGCATGTCAGTCTCAGGACGCATGTGCTCGTCCTTGGCCAGGATCGTGATGCCGTTGATGTCCTTGACCGGAACGACGGACCTGTCGAACTTGCCGTCTTCCCAGGACTTGCCCGCACGCTTCTGGCTTTCCACGGCATAGGCATCGCAATCGTCACGGCTAAAGCCGTATTTCGTTGCGATCAGGTCAGCGGAAACGCCCTGCGGCATGAAGTAGGAGGGAATGGCAACCTGCGGCTCGATCGGCCAGGCGCCACCTGATGCGCCAAGGCCGACACGGCTCATGCTTTCCACACCACCGGCGATGACGAGCTTGTGCTGGCCGGACATGACCTGAGCGGAGGCCATGTTGACGGCATCAAGGCCTGAGGCACAGAACCGGTTGATCTGCATGCCTGGTACTGACGTGTCATAGTCCGCTGCGAACACGGCTGCACGGGCGATGTCGCCGCCGGCTTCACCGACGGGATCGACACAACCGAGAACCACGTCATCAACCTTCTTTGTGTCGATACCGTTTCGGTCCCGGATGGCTTCCAGCGCGGTGGCAGCCAAGCGAACGGCTGGCACTTCGTGCAGGGCGCCGTCCTTTTTGCCACGGCCGCGCGGGGTGCGCACGTGGTCGTAAATATAGGCTTCAGGCATCAAATCCTCCTCTAGATCAGGCGGGCCTCACGCGGCGCTTGGCAAAGGGTGGCCGGGCATGAGGTCATAAGGATGTTTCCAGCCGGGTTGGGACTTTATGCGGCCCAGCCAGGCGGTCACGTTTTGGTAGTCGTTCACGTCGATGCCGAGTTCGCCCTCGTAAAACAGGTAGCTGCAGAGGGAAAAATCGGCTGTCGTCAGTTTGGAGCCGATAGCGAAATCGTTTTTCGCCAGGTGCTTGTCCAGAATGGCCAGCGCGCTTTTGGCCCGCCCATCCAGGAACTTCACCACGTCTGTTTCACCGGTCTTGATAAGCGTGCGCATGAACCGCAGCGGGCCGATCATGCCGGACACTTTCTGATTGTCGAAAATTGTCCAGCGTAGAATTTCGCGGCGTTCTTCGTCGGTGTCCCAGCCGAACTTTCCAAACTTCTCAACGAGGTAGTCCATGATGACTGCGGACTGGGTCAGCGTCTCATTGCCATGAACAAGAACCGGAACTTCGCCCATTTCGTTCAGCGACGAGCGGAACTCTTCGCTGCGCGTTTGGCCGTTGAAGAAATCGACCCAGGACGCTTCCCAGTCGGCCCCGCACAGCTCCAGCATGAGCGCGACCTTATAGGAATGCCCGGACTGGGCCATGCAATGAAGAACGAATTCAGCCATATCGATGCTATCTCCCTGACAAATATGCTTGAGGCGGGACTATACCGCCCCAAACAGATTTTGCGCGGGTGAATGTCCGGCCCGGCTGTCACCGGGCCGTTCGGCTTAAAATGCCTCGGCGCTGACCGACATCATGGTGTCAGAACCTGTTGAAATCCGAGCAAGGTGCGCCGCGGTCTCAGGCATGGTCCGTTCCATGTAAAATGTACCGAAGGCCAACTTGTCGGAGAGCCACTGCTCCTTGCCGTTGGCGCCGTTCTTCAGTGTCTCCTTGGCCGTCTTGGCGATCTTGGCCCACATGTAGCCGAGTGCAACGAGGCCGAAGAGATGCATGTAGTCGGTCGAGCCGGCCCCGGCATTGTCCGGATTCTTCATGGCGTTGTTCATGAACCACATGGTTGCCGCCTGCAGATCATCGACGCCTTTCTTCAGCGGGCCGATGAATGCGGTCAGGTCTTCGTTGTCCTTGTTTTCTTTCAAGAACGTGTTGACCTCATTGAAGAAGCTCATGACCGCGCGGCCGCCATTTGCCGGAAGCTTGCGGCCCACGAGATCCAGCGCCTGGATGCCGTTTGCGCCCTCATAGATCATGGCGATACGGGCGTCGCGAACAAACTGCTCCATACCCCACTCGCCGATATAGCCGTGGCCACCATACATCTGTTGGGCATTGACCGCGTTTTCGAAACCGATGTCGGTCAGCACACCTTTGAGAACCGGTGTCATCAGGCCCATCATGTCGTCAGAGAACTGCTTGTCCTTGTCGTCTTCGGAGCGATGGGACACGTCGCCGTGCAGCGCGGTCCAGATGACCAGCGCGCGGGCTGCTTCATTGAAAGCCCGGATGGACATCAAGGTACGGCGGACGTCCGGATGAACGATGATCGGATCGGCGGCCTTGTCCGGGCTTTTGGGACCGGTGAGTGCACGGCCCTGAATACGGTCTTTCGCGTAAGTCACGGCGTTCTGGTAGGCAACTTCCGACTGCGACAAACCTTGAACGGCCACACCGAGGCGGGCTTCGTTCATCATGACGAACATGGCGCGCAGACCCTTGTTTTCTTCGCCAACGAGCCAGCCGGTCGCATCGTCATAGTTCATGACGCAGGTCGCATTGCCGTGGATCCCCATCTTGTGTTCGATGGAGCCGCAAGACACACCGTTGCGCGCGCCGCTTGTGCCGTCTTCGGCAATTTCGTTCCGCGGAACGACAAACAGCGAGATGCCTTTGTTGCCTTCCGGGGCACCTTCGATACGGGCCAGCACCAGGTGGATGATGTTGTCCGACATTTCGTGTTCGCCGGCCGAGATGAAGATCTTGGTGCCGGAGATCTTGTAGGAGCCATCGGCTTGCGAGACGGCTTTGGTGCGAATAAGTCCGAGGTCCGTGCCGCAATGCGGCTCGGTGAGATTCATCGTGCCGGTCCATTTGCCGGAAATCATGTTCGGCAAGTATGTCTGCTTCTGCTCATCCGTTCCATGGGTGGTCAAGGCCGCAATCGCACCGGCGGTCAGTCCCGGGTACATGGAGAAGGCCATGTTTGCAGACGAAGCAAATTCATTGAAGATCGTAGCCAGCGTGTGCGGCAAACCTTGTCCGCCGTAATCCGCATCAGCGGCAAGAGTTGCCCATCCCCCTTCGCAAAAAGCGTCGTAAGCTTCCTTAAAGCCTTTTGGAACGGAAACAGTGCCGTCGTCGTTCCGTGTGCAGCCTTCCTGATCGCCAGACTGGTTGATTGGCTGGAGGACTTCCTCTGTAAACTTTGCGCCTTCCTTAAGAATGGCTTCCACCAGATCAAGCGGTGCGTCGGAAAAACCCGGCAGGTTGGAATAGCGCTCGTATCCGAAAACGTCTTTCAAAAGGAAAAGGGTATCATCAACCGGTGCGGAGTATGTCGGCATGGAAATCCTCCCAGATTTGCCGTCAGATGCTTTGCATGACGTTTCCGTAAACGTCACCTTGGGCATCTATATACGCGCGAAATTCTAAGGCGACAAGGGGGTGTCGTTACGGAAGCATAGCCCAAAAAACGAGCTGAAAGGCATCAAAAGTTGGTTTTTTGTGGTGGTGCACGCATTAAACCGGTGCGTGACGCTACGTTTTTCAGCCTATTAGATGGCGATGGAAAATACACTCAATGAGATTAGAGATAAACATATCCCACATAGATTGCGTGAAAAAAGGCCGGCATTCCGCTCAAGAATGCCGGGCTCGATCTGCCGCTAAAGGAGAAGATTAGCCAAATCAGGCTTCTTCAGCTTCCTTTTGTTTCAGCATGCCGGAAACGATCTCGACGGTGCGTGAGAGCTCTTCAATGGCTGTTTCGATGTCCTTGCGCTGGTTCTCAAGAACCGCGATCTGCTCGTTGAAGCGGGAAAGTGCGACCCGCAGCTGCGTAACCTGTCCATCGCGCAGGTCATAAAGGTCCAGCATGTCCCGGATCTCAGAAAGCGAAAAGCCAACCTGCTTGCCCATAAGAACCAGTTTCAGACGTGCCCGGTCCCGGCGGTTATACACCCGGTTCATGCCATCGCGCTTCGGATTGATCAGACCCTTGTCTTCATAAAAGCGAAGTGTCCGCAGCGTGCAGCCAAATTCCTTCGCCAGATCGCCGATCGTGAATTGAGTCTTCTTGCTGCCGTCGTCTGAGGCTGCAACCACATCGACCAGCTCATCGTTGTTGTTCAAAATCGAAAGCGCTTCGCTCATTTTGCTTGTTCTCTTGCTTTGCTCCGCGGCCAGCGGGCTGCCGTTTCAACTTGAAAAGACCCAATGCAGACCGCGAGTTCACTCGCATAATGGACTGTCGTGCGCGTATTCCGGCGCGGGTTCTTCTTGAATTCTTGTGCACTGTTTAGCTTACGTTTGCGTCACCGTCTAGTCCGGGCCACCACGTGCTGTCAGATTTGCGGAAGGCAAGGCGAACGATTCGATATTGTTTGTGCATATCCTGAATGATCAGCCGCCGTTCAGAGCGCGGAATCGCATTTGGCAATGCGAGTTAACTGCCTGTTTACCCTAAGTCGACAAAGTCTTGGAAAATGCTGGCCCGCTTTCCGGCCTTCGTCGGACACTGTTCTCAAGCCAGCTCCTTTAAGTGGTCTCAAGACCAACAGCCCAGGGTCAGGATATGCCGGCTAGAAACAAACACCAGGCAGGACGCCGCGGCCGAGATGTGTATGACAGTCTAGATCGGAACGATTTGCCTCACCGTGAACCCGCGCGCGCCCGGATTGAAAGACTCACCCGAACTGCAACTGCTCTCGGCGGATATGATCGCATGTATTCTGGTGAACACGGGCCGGAAGGGGATCTGGATGCTGTTGCAGATGAGCTGGACCGTCTTCTGTCCGAACAAGCCGAGCGGGAAGCACCAAAACGTGGGCGCGGGCGTTCGCCCCGTCCAACTCCTCGCCGGGGCCGGGAGCGTGCGCCAGACGCTGGTATTGATGATGTCATGGGAGCGTTGGACCGTCTCGACCAGCAGGTTCAGGGGCTCGCAGGTGACGAAGACTATGCAGACGAATATGAGCGTGCGCCGTCCCGCAGCCACCGCGCTGGCCGTTATGCCATCGACGCTTTGGACGAGTCCGATGCCTACGGTGATGATGACGGCTACTATAATGATGATCCATATGCGGATGCGGATTATGGCGACGAAGATGATGTTTATTATCAGCGGGCACCCCGCCGCAGTTCGATCGCCAGCCGTAACGCGTCCATGCACGCCTACAAAGATTTGGGACGCCGCATTGATGCGCTGAGAAAGCCGCAGGAACAAGCCCTGGCGCATGTTCGCGAAGAACTTGGGTCTCTGCGGGACGCTCTCGGCGGAATTTCGCGCGGCACGAACGAGACGGTCAATCGTCAGAATACAGAGTTGCGCCGTTTGGCCGACATGGTGGACCGGCTGCGCAATGACAAAAAGAACGATCAGCTTGCAAAAGAGATCCGGAAGGAAGTCGCCGAGCTGAAGTCTCTGGTCGGCCGGACCAATGTGGAAGGCGCTCTTCAAACGCTGGAACACGGTTATGCGCACATTTTGCAGCGGCTTGACGAATTGTCCCGAGCCTCAGTTGACCCGCGTGTCCTGCGCAGCGTCACCGTTCGGCTGAATGAGATCGAAGACGCCTTTGCAGCCCTGCCGCGTTCTGAGCACATGATGGTCCTGGAGGACCGTGTCGTCTCGATTGCCGAACGTATGGAAGAACTGCTTCAGCGCAAGGATCATGCTGAGATCGAACCCTTGCGCGCGGAGCTGCGTGAAGTGCGCGGGTTTGTCCAGCAGATCGATGTAAAGGGTCTCGTTGAAAGCATCGACGACCGAATGAAGTTCGTCTCCAACCGGCTGGATGATCTGGAAACGCTGGCAAAGGAACAGCGCGGCCTCGACAACCGGCTGTCCGCAATGGAACAGCGGATGCCGGAGCCCGAGACGATCACAAGGCTTCAGGGTCGGCTTGAGGACATCGTCGGCATGATGGCCGATGACCGTTCGGCGCCTGCAGATCAGGAGCATCTCGCGCAACTGGATCACCGTCTCAATGACATCGTTGACCGCCTTGAGCGGATGGAGCAGGCCAAACCGATCCAGTCGGGCGATCCAGGCGCATTCGACGCGTTGGGAACACGGCTTGAAGCGATTTCGACAAAGATCGACGCGATTGAAAAACGTGCGGCCCGCCCGGTCATTGCGCCCGTAGCAGCTGCACAAAGCGCTTCCGGCGCGGACACCGAGTTTTTCGCGCAGATCCAGGATCGGTTGAACGATCTGACAACACGGCTCGATCAACCGAAAGACACCGTTACAACGTCGGATCTCGATAAGCTGCGTTCGGAGATCACGGCGATGCGCGAACGGGTCGCGCAGCCAGCGTCGACCGATGTGCTCGAGCAACGGATCTCCGATCTCGCACAGCTTGTGACCAAAGGTGGAGGCAAGGTCGACGACAAGGGCCTCGAAGTTCTGGGCGCCAAGGTCGCTGCTCTGGCCGAGCAGATTGAGACATCCTCCTCCAACGCTCAGAATTCGGATCAGATCTCTTCTGTTCTAGAACGCATTGAGGCGGGGCTCGCCGAAACGCGCTCTGATGTGGCTGGCATTGCGCGCAAGGCCGCCCAGGAAGCTGTGGCCAATGCACCAAAAGCAAAAAATAGCGAGTATGACGCCGCGATCTCGTCGCTGCAGAACGACCTCAAGCGTCTTTTGGATGCTGCCGAAGGCAGCGAGGAGCGGACCCGCAATACGTTCGACGGTGTAAAGTCCGTTCTTGGATCCGTTACCGAACGGTTGGACACCTTGGAGCGTGCTGAACCAGGGCCGAAACAAACATCCGACCCGTCACCGGAGCCGTCTGGTGGCTTGTTCTCGCCGATTAAGGTTGCCGAGCGTCCTCCACTCTTTGCGAAGGCCCAGCCGGACTTGGCTCAGAACAAGGCCCTGGCTGAGCCGGCTCCGCAGCCCGTTGAAGACACGCCGGAACCCCCGAGGGACCGCAAGGCCGACTTTATTGCTGCTGCCCGCCGGGCCGCCCAGGCTGCATCTGCTGAAGCGGCTCAGCTTGAGAAAAAGAAACCTGCCAAGGAAGAGGCAGAGAGCGCCGACGAAGAACGTGGCAAGGCGCGTGTCGGCTGGCTTCGCAACGTGTTGAAGCGGTCTCCGGCCGAGAAAGAAGAAGCCGTTGACGAGGCGCTGGAGCTGAATACGGCTGATATCAATCCGGCCGAAGTCGAGCAAAGCGAAGAACAGACGACTGTTCTGGCGGGAGACCGGGTTGCTCCCGAACCTGCCCAGGCGTCCGGTGGCCGCCGCCGCGCGATCCTTTACACCGCAGCAGCTGTCGTCCTGTTGATGGCCGGCTTCTACGTCACACGCGGCGCGCTCTCGCCGTCTGATACGTCGCCGCAAGTGGCTGCAGTTCCTCAAGATGAGGCCGTTGTGGGCGCGGCTGCACCTGCAAATCCCGCCGAGGAAGCTGCTTCGAATGTTGCTGCTTCTGATCCTGAAACGGTTTCCGAAGGCGAAGTGGTCTCAGACAGCCCTCCACCGGTCGCGGCGAGTGATCCAATGCCTGCGATTGAAGGCTCCGTTGCGTTGGCACCGCCTGCAACAACCCAGCCGCCCGTGGCAGTTGAAGACCCGGCCCCGACAGCAGCTGCCGCGTCCCAGTCATTGGAAGCCGAGCCTGGTGTGGCGTTTGCACCGCCAAGCGGCGTTGAAAACAGCTTCGGTGCAGCGCCTGCGGGTGTCTCCTCTGGGTTCACTGCGGCCAGAGAAGCTGAACCGGCTGCTGGCGAAGCGGGCGCAGCATTGCTGGCCAGCCTGCCGCCGGAAGGCGTTGGACCCATGGCACTGCGAAGCGCTGCTGCCAGTGGGGACGCGGCTGCAGAATTCCTGATCGGTGTGAAGTACACTGAAGGCGATGGTGTTGCTGCCGATCTGGAAAGGGCGGCCGCCTGGTATCAAAAGGCTGCCGACAAAGGGCTTGCCCCGGCGCAGTACCGGCTCGCCAGCCTCTACGAAAAGGGCCGCGGGGTCCAAAAGGATCTGCCGAAGGCAAAGGCCTGGTACACACAGTCCGCTGAGGCCGGCAATGCCAAGGCAATGCACAACCTTGCAGTCTTTTTTGCCGAAGGCGGCGGCGGACAGCCGGATTATGCGTCGGCGGCCAAGTGGTTTGAAGACGCTGCCAACTATGGCGTCAAGGACAGCCTGTTCAATCTCGGTATCCTCTATGCCGGTGGCATCGGCGTCGATAAGGATCTGATCGCCAGCTACAAGTGGTTTGCGATTGCTGCCGACCAAGGTGATCCGGAGGCTGCCAAGCGGCGCGACGATGTTGCCAACATGATGGATCAGGAAACCTTGGCGAGCGCCCGCCTGGCGGTTGAAGGCTTCAAGCTGAAAACACCGGATCCGGCCGCAAACAAGGTGACGCTGCAGCCTAGCTGGACAGAAGGGTCTGCCCTTCCGGCCAGCAATGCGTCCGTGACCGCCGTCGACAACTCGGCGCTGATCCGCGAGGCGCAGGACAAACTCAACTATCTGGGTTTTGACACCGGCACACCGGACGGCCAGATGGGCCCGCGCACACGCAGCGCGATCCGGGCTTTCCAGCGCAGTCTGGGCCTGCCGGAGACGGGTCAAGTGGACAGCCGGTTGATAGATGAGCTGAAAAGCCAGGCCATCTGACAAACCGCCGTGGACCGACCCTAGTGAAGTTCGCAATGAGCCGGAGACGCAAAGCGTTTCCGGCTTTTGTGTTTCGCGGCTTGCGGATAACTGGCACTAATCGCTCGGGGTAAGTGATAAGTCCAGTTGTGCGGAATTAAATTGCTGAGTTGACAGAGCAACTGCCACAGGTTTTTAACCATTATACATGTAAGTTCATGCAGTCTTGTCTGCAGTTTTCCGGCGAAACCCTGTGCAATTATACCTTCCGATAGCCGAGATACCGGTCAATATCTTCGTGATATTTGGCATGGGCGGGGCCGTGGGGTTTTTATCCGGATTGTTCGGCATCGGCGGTGGTTTCCTTTTGACTCCGCTTCTCATCTTTTCCGGTATCCCGCCAGCGGTCTCTGTCGCGACGGTCACGACGCAAGTTGTAGCGTCTTCTGCCTCTGCAGTCGTCACCTATTGGCGGCGCAAGGCAATTGACCTGAAACTGGCCAGCGTGTTGCTCGCGGGCGGTATATTCGGTTCTCTTATCGGTGTGATTCTGTTCGACATCTTGCAGGCGATCGGCCAGCTCGATGTGGTGATCTCCCTGTCGTATGTAACGTTTTTGGGGACAATCGGCGGGTTGATGCTGGTGGAATCGGTGCGGGCCATGCGCCGCCGCCGATCGGGTGAGCCGCCACGGGCGCGAAAGCCCGGTCAGCACAATTGGGTGCATGGGCTGCCGCTAAAGGTCCGGTTCCGGAGATCTAAGCTGTATGTCAGCGTGATACCCGTCATCGGACTAGGGGCCGTGATCGGCTTTCTCGGCACCGTCCTCGGCATCGGCGGCGGCTTCATGATGGTGCCGGCGCTGATTTATCTGCTGCGCGTTCCAACGAGCATCGTTATCGGGACATCCCTGTTCCAGATCCTCTTCACCATGGCGGCAGCGACGATCTTCCATGCCATGGGAACCAAGACCGTCGACATCGTTTTGGCGATGACACTTATGGTAGGTGGTGTGATCGGCGCACAGTTCGGAGCCCGCATGGGCCAAAACCTGCGCGGCGATCAGCTGCGCTTGCTATTGGCCTTGCTGGTTTTGGGGGTTGGTCTGCGCTTTGCGGTCGATCTCTTGCTGTTCCCCGAAGACCTCTACTCCATCGCGATCGAAAAGGGGGCCGGGTTATGATCCGCTCCGCTGCCATCGCTGCGATGACACTGTTCTTCGGCACGCTCGAGGCCACGTCCAAAAGCGATGAGAGCCTGGTGACGGAGTTGTCGTCACAAACTGTTTCGATCCAATCGAACTTCACCGGTACCGAGATTGTCATTTTCGGACAAGCCCAAGAGATCCAGTACCGCCCCGATACGGATCTCGATTATGATTTGGTCATTGTCGTCGAAGGGCCTCCACAGGACATCACGACCCGCCGCAAGGGCCGTCTCCTTGGTGTCTGGGTTAACCGGGAAGCTGAGACTTTCAGCAACGTCCCTTCGTTTTATGCTGTGGCAAGCACAGCGGACATTTCTGAAATTGCAGGCAGAGGTCTGCTGGACGAACACGCCATCGGCTTGAACCATATCAATCTTGCCGTGTCGGGCGAGTCGAATGTGTCACTCTCCGACCGGGATGATTTCCGCAGGGCCTTCGTCCGCCTTCGTCAGGATATGGGGCTCTATTCCGAGCGGGAGACATCCATAACGTTTTTGACTGAAACGATGTTCCGGACCAACATTCCGTTGCCCGCCAACATTCCAGTTGGGGACTACGTCGTCAAAAGCTTCCTCTTTCACGAAGGCGACCTGATCGCCAACACGAACGATCACCTGCGTGTCGCAAAGACCGGCTTTGAGCAGATCACGTTCGAGTTGGCGCGGGAGCATTCGTTCGTGTACGGCGTCCTTGCGGTCATTCTCGCGATCTTTACCGGTTGGCTGGCTGGGGTAATCTTCCGCAAGGATTGATTAGATCACTCACGCTACGTCTCAGATCCTCAAGCGCCCGATCACATCGATTTCGCCGTTATTGATCTGGATGACGATGCCTTCGCCGGATTGCGGAAAGATATCAGTCAGCGCGGTGATGTTAACCTGATGTGTGATGACGACCAGGGCACCATCACCCAACCATTGCTCGAGTATGCGCTGAGCTGCCCGCGTCTGCTCAGGCCCGGCGGAGCGGTTCTGAAAAAAAGAGTTAAAGACCGGCTCTTCCTCGACTTGCCCTGGAAAGGCGAGCTCGGCTGTTTCGACGCACCGGCACCATTGTGATGTCAACACACGTCCGACGTTGATGCCCTTGTCCTGAAAAGCCTGCCCGATGGCACGGGAGTCTGCGCGGCCTTTATCATTCAGGTTGCGCTGTGTGGAGCAATCGCCAAGCGTGAAGTTGGCCGGGTCGCCGGTCCCAGGCGCCAATGCGTGGCGGAAGAGAACAATACGGCCGTTTTCCAGCGCCTGCCAGGCAACGTCATCTGCGCGCGCATGCGGCATCGTCAGGAGCATTCCCCAAGCAAAAACCAATACCAGGGCAACACGTTGAAGCGAAAAACGGGATCCAATTGGTGTGAATGTCATGTAGTCTGCCGTTGCGAGAGTTCGTATGAGATTCGACACTTTCTACGGTAGGGGCAGCATGACCGATCAGTCTCCATCAGAACCATCCGGTTCTCCTCAATCCAAGCCAGAACCAACCGTTGATGCCCGGGTGATCGACATCGCCATCCGGCTGGGTGTCCTCGGTGTGTTTGCTTACTTTTCCCTGCAGCTCGTGGCGCCGTTTTTTGCGTTTCTGCTCTGGGCCGTTGTGCTGACAGTTGCGCTTTATCCCGCCTATGCCTGGCTAACGGGCAAGCTCGGCGGGCGGAAGGTGCTGTCGGCAACCATTCTGACTCTCATCGGCTTAGGCATTGTTATCGGACCGGTGGCCGTGCTGGTGGTCAGTCTCGTTGAAACGCTTCAAAGGTTTTATGAGGGTGTAACGTCAGGTGCCATTTCGGTCCCGCCTTTGCCGCCCAAATTGGCAGAGCTGCCCATGGTTGGCGAAAAAATTGCTGAATTCTGGCAGCTCGCGAGCCAGAGCCTGGAGCAGTTTCTCACAAAGATCGGCCCGATGGTGGCGCCGGCCGGCACCAAGATCCTGTCGGTTCTGGCATCCTTGAGCGGCAGCGTTCTCTTTTTCATTGTGTCGATCATTCTGTCAGGATGTCTATTCGTGCCGGGGCCGGCGCTGGCCTCCGGAGCCAAACGGTTCGCCGACCGGATCATCGCGCCGCGCGGTGGCGAATTCGTCGATCTGGCAGGCGCTACCATTCGCAATGTCTCCCGCGGTGTGATCGGTGTCGCGGTTATTCAAGGGCTGCTGACGGGCGTTATCCTGATCGCCTTTGCGGTGCCGTTGGCCGGACTACTCACCTTTGCGGCTCTCATTTTGTGCATTATCCAGATTGGACCGGCACTGGTGATCCTGCCGACAATCATCTGGACCTGGAGTTCATGGGAGTTGTTGCCAGCGCTTCTCTTCACCGTCCTGATCGTGCCGGTCATGCTGGTCGACAATGTGCTCCGCCCGATCCTGATGTCCCGCGGCCTCGATGTGCCGATGCTGGTGATCCTGATCGGCGTTCTCGGCGGCACGCTGGCCTACGGCCTCATCGGCCTGTTCCTCGGACCGGTGATCTTGTCGGTGTTCTATGAGCTGGTCATTGCCTGGGTAAAAGCCGGGGAGGGAAAAGGGTAAGTAGAACTGTCAATTTTGTTCTATATAGGACCTGCTGATGTGACTTGAAGCTAGGTTGTAGAATTGAATCGAGAACTGAACCGCTTGATATGGAAGGACCGGGCGAAAACCATCGCGGCTGTGATTGGTGTTTTGCTCGCAGTCATTGCGTTTTTTATGCTGATCTTTTCCTTGATGTTCCCGGTTTCATTGAGAGACACTGAGAAAGTCGAAGGTGTTGTGATCCATCACTCGAAACACCAGAGCAACATGGGACCAGGCGCTGTTATTCTGAGGATCCGGCTTGTTGACGGCCAAGAGGTTTCAGTCACAACAAAAAGGAAACGTACTCCGAAAATTGGAGACCGGATCCAACTGTCCCAGCATAAAAACATATGGGGGCACAGCTTCTACATGATATCTCGCGTCTTGCGAGCTTCCTCCGCGAAAACAGCGATCGAGTAGAAAATCAATCCCCGACAAGACGTGTGGCCGTGAAGGGGAACAGGCGGTCGTTACCGAGCATGAACACGGAGTATTTCCGGCGCTGGAAGATCATGCTGAAGGCCTCGTGGGTGACGTTGAGCCCACCCGTCAGTGCGCCAAAGGCCGGCAAAACCAGACGGCTGCCGTCGGTCACGAAACACGCGCGGCGGATGGATCGGCCAAACCGGCGGACGCGGGCAGCTGGATGCAGATGCCCGCAAACCTCGCCAAGCGTCTCCGTAGCGCCAATCTTTTCAACCGGCTCATGGCGGAAGGTGAGGGGACCGATCTGAATTTCATCGACGGTCTCGCCGCACAGACGCACAGGCGCCACCGGGTCGTGGTTGCCGGTCACCCAGATCCATTCCCGGTTCAGTTGCAAGGTTGTCAGCATTGCCCGGTAGGGCGCGGGCAGGCGGTCAGAACCGTCCGCGTCATGAAAACTGTCGCCGAGGCAAATGACCCGTCCAGGGTCGAAGGCATCCATGACGGCTGCCAGCTTCTCCAGCGTGGTCGCCGTGTCATAGGGCGGCAGCATGATGCCGCGGCGGGCAAAACTGGAGCCTTTTTCTAGGTGAAGATCCGCAACAATGAGCGTTGCGTCGTCCGGCCACCACAGAACACCGCTGTCATGAAGGCCGACCAGCTGACCATTGATCTGAATGTCATGACACACGGGCGCGGCAGTATATTTGCGCAGGTGCGACGTGAGTGCACTCATTCCATGGCCTCCAGCAGCAGTTCCGACGCGGCCTCCTCCAAAAGGGAATCCATTGCCTCGCCATAGACAGGTTCCTTACCGATTTCAAGAAGGACCGGCACGGCGAGTGGAGACACGTGCTCCAAAGCAGTATGCGTGATTCGTCCGCGAATTCTGGCCAGAAGATCGCCCAATCTTGAGATATCCAAAAGTCCTTCGGCCGCATCGTTCCAGGTTGCCTGCAGAAGAATGTGATCCGGTTCATGGCTTCGAAGAACATCGTAGATGAGATCCGTCGAAACGGTCACTTGCCGACCGGACTTCTCCTGACCCGGATGGCGGCGTTCAATCAGACCGGCAATCACGGCGCAATTGCGGAACGTCCGCTTCATCAGGCTGGACTCGGCGAGCCAGGCATCAAGATCATCCCCAAGAATGTCCTGATCAAAGAGCTCTTGAAGCGGAATTTTTCCGGAGGAAAACAGAAGCGACAGATCGCCAAGCCCCCAGATGGCCAGGGCATAGTCGTTGGCGACAAACCCCATTGGACGGGCGCCCATCCGCTCCAAACGTTTGGTGAGCAGCATACCAAGGGTTTGGTGCGCGAGCCGTCCCTCGAACGGATAACAGATCAGGTAATGCTTGTTGGACCTAGGGAAGGTTTCCACCAGAAGACCGTCGCGGCTCGGCAGTACGGACTTGTCCTGTTGGATCTCAAGCCAGTCTCGGACTTGACCGGGCAAGGCTTTCCAGGTGTCCGGAGCAGCAAGCATCGCACGCACGCTCTCCGCCAGATAGGTGGAGAGCGGGAACTTCCCGCCCATGTAGGAAGGGATCATCGGATTGTCTGTCTGCGCGCGTGAGACATAAGCCTCATTCTCACGAAGTCCTTCGAACCTCAGAACTTCCCCGCCGAAGATAAAGGTATCGCCCGGGGCCATCTGCTCGATGAAATACTCCTCGATCTCGCCAAGCACCCGTCCCCCGCGGCCGATCGGTGTCCGCCGGCCAGCTGCCTTGGATTTGACGAGCCGCACTTTCAGCATTGGTGCTTCGACGATGGTGCCGACATTCAGCCGGTATTGCTGAGCGATTTTCGGATGAGCGATCCGCCACAAACCATCCTTGCCTTTCCGAAGCTTGGCGTACTGCTCATAAGACTTTAGCGCATAGCCGCCGGTCGCGACGAAATCGAGGACCTTTTCAAAGGTTCCCCACTCCAGCCAGCGGTAGGTCTCCGAAGAGCGGATTTCATCAAACGCCTGTGCCGGATCAAGAGGATCGGCGCAGGCCAATCCAAGCAGGTGCTGGGCCATCACATCGAGCGCGCCTTTTCGAAGCGGCGGCGTGTCCTGATCGCCTTTTTTGGAAGCCGCGAGTGCAGCCTGGCACTCCAGAACCTCGAACCTGTTGGCCGGGACAAGGACGGCCTTGGACGGCTCGTCCATGCGGTGATTGGCCCGGCCAATCCGTTGGGCGAGACGGCTGGCGCCCTTGGGCGCGCCGATGTTGATCACCAGATCGATGTCGCCCCAGTCGATCCCCATGTCGAGGGAGGAGGTGGCAACCACCGCCCGCAGCTGGCCCGAGGCCATGGCCGCCTCGACCTTGCGCCGCTGGCCGACATCCAGTGAGCCATGGTGTAGAGCGATAGGCAGCGTGTCATCATTGATCCGCCATAGCTCCTGAAAGACGGCTTCCGCCTGACTGCGCGTATTGACGAAGAGAAGGGAGACGTTGTGCTGCTTGATCTGCTTATAGATGTCGCCGATAGCATACCGGCACGAGTGACCCGACCAAGGCAAGCGTTCTTCCGATTCCAAAATGGAGATATCTGGCTCAGCGCCACCTTTCACCTCCACCAAGGAGGACAGTGCACGAGTGCTGTCCAGCGGTTGGCCGACCAGATAAGCGCGCAGGTCATCGGGTTCTGCGACGGTCGCCGACAGACCAATCGTCCGCATCTCAGGCGCCAGTTGCCGCAGGCGCGCAAGGCCAAGCGCCAGAAGATCTCCGCGCTTTGAGGTCACGAGTGCGTGGAGTTCATCGAGGATGACCGTTCTCAGCGACGAGAACAGCTTTTCAGAAGCTGGATCTGACAACAGAAGAGCGATCTGCTCCGGAGTGGTCAGCAGAATATCCGGCGGATTTGTTTTCTGGCGCTGCCGCTTGTGGGACGGTGTGTCGCCGGTCCGGGTCTCGATGCGAAACGGCAGGCCCATTTCGGAAACGGGGGCTTCGAGGTTCCGGGCGATATCGACTGCAAGGGCTTTCAGCGGCGAAATATAGAGCGTGTGGATGCCGCCTGCCTGACCGGGTTTGCGTTTGCCGCTGTCTTCCAGTTCCACGAGGCTTGGCAGAAACCCGGCTAGCGTCTTGCCCGCTCCAGTCGGGGCAATCAGCAAGGTGGACTGCCCGTTGCGCAGATGCTCAACCAGCTGCAACTGGTGTGCCCGCGGGCTCCACCCGCGGGATAAAAACCAGTTCTGAAATCGGTTGGGAAGAAGCGCTGCGTCCATATCGACCGTTTTAGGGAGTGTCGTGTGAAATTGCGAGGGCGCTGGTCTTTCAAAATACGCGGCCTATAGTCCCGTTCATGAGCGCGCTCCTGACCCTCACCCCCGAAGGCCTCTATTGCCCGGAGGCGAAAGCCCATATCGATCCGGTACGCCCGGTCGAAAAGGCGATTATCACACATGGGCATGCCGATCATGCACGGGCCGGGCATGGCGCTGTGCTCGCAACCTGGCAGACCCTCGACATCATGGCGATCCGCTATGGCAGCGACTTTTGCGGTCAGGCACAGGCTATCGGATATGGCGAGCAGCTGAACGTCGGCGGTGTCAACGTTTCGCTGCATCCGGCAGGCCATGTGCTCGGATCAGCGCAGGTGCTGCTCGCGGCACAGGGTGAGCGCACGGTGGTGTCCGGCGATTACAAACGGCAGGCGGATTTGACATGTGCGCCGTTCGAGCTGGTGCCATGCGATACGTTTGTGACAGAGGCGACGTTCGGCCTGCCGGTTTTCCGCCATCCTCCGGCACAACAGGAAGTTGCCAAGCTTTTGACGTCTCTGGAGCTGTTTTCGGCTCAGACCCATCTGGTTGGGGCTTACGCGCTCGGAAAGGCACAGCGGGTGATCGCTGAACTCCGAGCAGCGGGATATTCAAAGACCATCTATCTGCACGGCGCGCTGGAAAAGCTATGCGCCTATTACCAGACTCAAGGGGTGGATCTTGGGCCCTTGGAACTTGTCGGACGCCGTGGCAAGGAGCTGCAGGGCGAGATTGTCATGTGCCCGCCTGGGCAGCTGAGTGATCGCTGGTCCAGGCGGTTTGGCGATCCGGTTGCCGCGATGGCATCGGGCTGGATGCGGGTGCGGGCAAGAGCGCGCCAGCGGGGGGCGGAGCTGCCACTGATCTTGTCGGACCATGCGGACTGGGACGATCTCTGCCGGACCATTTTGGAAACCGGGGCCGAGCGGATCTGGGTGACACATGGAGCGGAAGAAGCTCTTGTGCATTGGTGCGAATTGAATGGACGAAAGGCCCGTCCCCTCAATATGATAGGCTATGATGACGGCGAGGGGGCGGACGATACACAACTGGCAGCAGTTGTAAGTGCCTCCTAAGCCGTCAAGAGCCGGAGTGCAGGAGGCAGGCATGGCAGACAACAGCGACTTCCATCAGACCGGCGACGAAGATGATCCGACCCAGAATGGCAACGGTGAGGCCGAAGAGGCCATCGCGCAGCTGTTCGATGATTATCAGTCCGGGTTCAACGACTATGACATGGAGCGGATCTGTGACTGTTTCGCGCTGCCAACAATTATCTGGCAGCATGAAAAAGGCCATGTCTTCAATGATGACGAAGAGCTGATCGAGAACATCGAGGTGCTCTTGAAAGCGCTTGAAAAGGAAGGCGTCAGCCATTCCGATTTTCAGGTGGTGTCCAGCCATGTCAGCGGACTGACAGCGCTGGTGACCCTCGACTGGTCGCAGGAGAGTGCCGACGGCGAGGCTGTCTTTGAATTCACATGCCACTATCAGCTGATCCAGGACGGCCAGGACTGGATGATTGCCGGGATCGTCAACGAATAACCGCGTGCACCACTTTGCATTCGATTGAAACAAATACGCCGTCCCGGCCTTGAGCCGGGACCAAACATTCCGCATTGCCGGATTGATTGACCAGGAGGCCCAGGCGGCGAAGGCCGGGGCAGCAATTGCTGCGCACATCAGCGCGTAGATAGAAAGATTAAAATGGCAAAGATGATTCACTCGATGATCCGGGTCAGCGATGAAACCCGGTCAATAGATTTCTATGAGAAAGCCTTTGGATTGAAGATCGCCGGGCGCTACCCGTTCGACGGGTTTACCCTGATTTACCTTGCAAACGCGGAAACTGGCTTTGAGCTGGAGCTCACGACCAATGCATCCCGCACAGAGCCGTATGATCATGGCGATGCCTACGGTCATCTGGCCCTTTCGGTCGAGGATATTGACGCCGAACATCAGCGCCTCGCCGGGCTTGGATTAACGGTCGGCGACGTCAAGGATTTCGCTTTTGAAGGCAAACCGTTCGCGCGGTTCTTCTTTCTGGAAGACCCGGACGGCTACAAGATCGAAGTCCTCCACCGCTCTGGCCGGTTTCAGTAGGAGGTTTGGGGTCGAAAGTTTGTTGAGCACGTGTGTTGAAGGTGTCAGTCACACCATCGCCGCACTCGGACCTAAGGCGCCATATCCGACAGCCGGTTCATCGCTTATAAACCGCCATGTAATGCCGCGGATCAGTAAGCCGCAGGTCCGAGTCCGTGGTGGTTTTGCGGCGAGCTACAGCTCACAAAATACAACCGTGCACACTTATCAAAGGTAGTATATATGGGCGGTGATAAGCTCATTCATCGGGAAAAATAGCAGAAAATAAGAAATGTAAGCGCTTGCATAATGCACCCCTGGGTATATGCTGGTTCAAAAGAACAGGAGCCGGCATTCCGGGGAGGACATGCTCTTTCGCAAACAGGTAATCGAAGCCAAGCGAACCAGACTGTATGGCGATGTACTGATTGTCACGCCAGTCGCGTTCAAAGTCATTGCTGTCTTTTTGTTCGGAATTCTGGTCGCTGTTGGCCTGTTCCTCGGCTTTGGCAACTTCGCCCGATTGGAGACCGTGCGCGGCGCAGTCATTCCGTCCAACGGTATGATCCATGTGAGGCCCGCCAGCTCGGGCTACATCACCGATTTTGCAGCCCAAGAGGGCGAATATGTCAGAGAGGGGCAAGAGCTGGGCAGGCTGGTGGTTGCGGACGCTGCCACAGATGATGGCTCGGAAACGGCTGCCCGACTTGCAGCTCATGAGCGGCAGATCTCCAATCTTGATGATGAGATCATAAAGATGAACCAGCTCAATCGGGTGAAACTTGATGACCTGAAGGTTCGAACAAGTGACGCACAAATCGCGCTGGAAAACATCAAAAACCAGATCGCCATTCAAGAGACATTGGTTGTTGAGCTCAAAGGCTCCTATCAGCGCGCGTCCGATCTTTCTGCGCGCGGGCATGTCAGCGGAGAGACACGGGATGTTCGCAACATCCGCTTGCTCACCGGAAAGCAGGACCTGCAGCGCCTATTGAGTGATCAAAACGATCTGGAAGCAGAGCTGCGGAAGTTTGGACGGGCGCGCTCGGAATTGATTGCGCAAAATGCCCTCGATGTTGCGCGGCTGGAGGCGCAGAAGGAAAAACTGCTCGCCGAAAAAGATATCTTCAAATCCCAGAAGGTTTTCAAGATTGTCGCGCCGATCAGCGGATATGTGACCACGGTTTTGGCATCCAGAGGCGCTGCGGTTCGCAGTGAACATCCGCTCTTTTCGATTCTCCCGGAAAACAGCGTCCTGCAGGTGGAGCTGTACGTACCAAGCCGTGCAATTGGGTTTGTCGAAGAAGGACTGGCAGTCCGGATCCAGTTCGATTCATTCCCCTTTGAACGCTTCGGTGCGCAGGCGGGAACGGTCCGGTTGGTGACACGATCGGTTCTGTCAAAGAACGATCCGAGTGTCCTCGTTCAAACGGGCGAGCCTATATATCGGGTGAATGTCGATCTCGCCGCAAGTGAAGTGTCCGCTTATGGCCGATCCTATGCCATACAACCGGGAATGCTTCTGAGCGCCAATATCATTCTTGAAGATCGTTCGATCCTCTCATGGCTTCTTGAGCCAATGATAGCCGTTGCGAGGAGAAGCTGATGGCAAGCGAAGCCCTATCAAATCTCCAGTTTATCGGCGGGCGCTCCTTGCCGCTGATCCGGCAAAACGAGGTGGCAGAATGCGGCAATGCCTGCCTTGCAATGGTTGCGAGCTATTACGGCTTCAAGACAGATATTGCGTCCTTACGCCGCCGGTTTCCGACGACAGCGCAAGGTATGACGCTTCGGACGCTGGCAGACATGTCAAACAAAATCGGCTTGGCAACACGGGCGCTGAAAGCGGAAGTTCAGGACCTGAAACGTGTGCATTTGCCGGCGATTTTGCATTGGGATTTGAACCACTTTGTGGTCCTGAAAAAACTTACAAAGAACCGGGCAGTCATTCATGACCCGGCACGCGGCGACCTGACACTCGGCCTTGAGGAGTTGGGCAATCATTTCACCGGGATCGTCTTGGAGCTGATGCCCGCAACCGGGTTTCAGCGTGCAGATGAGAGAAACAAACTCGCATTTACATCTCTTTGGAGCAGTATGCAGGGGTTGGGCGGTGCCCTGACGCAGGTTTTGCTTCTGTCTCTTGTTCTGCTCGCCTATACGATTGCCGCCCCTCAATACATGCAAATTACGATCGACACTGTGCTTCCCAGTCTCGACAAGGACTTGTTGATCACTCTGGCCTTGGGGTTTGGGCTTTTCCTTGTGATCAATGTTGTCGCAAACGTGCTGCGTGATTTGGTTATCCTCTATGCGGGAAGCAAGCTGGCTTACCAGATTTCGATCAATCTGTTTCAACACCTGATACGTCTTCCGTTACCCTTTTTCGAGCGCAGGCACATCGGAGATATTGTCTCCCGGTTTTCTTCAATCGAACCAATTCGGCAGTTTTTGACCAACGGTGTTGTCGGGGGCGTGGTGGATGGAATTATGGCTCTCGTCACCCTCGGCCTGATGTTCGCCTACAGCCCCAAACTGGCAGTCATTTCCCTGGGTTCTCTCGCGCTCTATGTCGCCTTGCGCCTTGCGATGTTCCGGCCATTCCGAACGGCATCGGAGCGTGAGATCGTTTCGAGAGCTGCAGAGCATACGAATTTCATTGAGACCGTCCGCGGGATTCTCAGCATAAAGGCTTTTTCGCAGGAAGATCAGCGTCAACAACGTTGGCACAACCTGCTAGCGGACGCGGTCAATCAGAGTGTGCGCGTCCAATTCCTGACGATTGCTTTCAATTCTTCCGCAGTTTTGATCCGAGGCCTGGAGCAAGTCATTATCATTTATCTTGCAGCGATGATGGCGATTGATGCGGCCATCACGGTCGGGATGATTTTTGCGTTCATGGCCTACCGCGGCCAGTTTGCGGACAACACCGCAAGGCTTGTCGAGCTCATTATCGACTTTCGGATGCTTGACCTGCATCTCGAGCGCCTCGCAGATATCGCCCTTGAGGAAAGAACCGATGGCGGACACGGCACGTTCGAAATAAAACATGGAAAATGCGAAGCGACGAATTTGTCCTTCGCCTACGACAACAGCGCGCCACTGTTGTTTCAGGATGCTTCGTTTGTCATCGAGCCGGGCGAGAGTGTCGCTGTGGTCGGGCCATCCGGTTGCGGCAAGACAACGCTTTTGAAAATCCTTATGGGACTGTTTCAACCGGTGTCCGGTGACTTCAAAGTTGATGGAAAAACAATTCAACAGATCGGAAATCCCAACTACCGGAGCCAGATCGCTGCGGTGATGCAAGACGATCAGCTGTTTTCGGGCACGGTGGCCGAAAACATTGCCTTTTTTAGCAGCGATATTGACATGGAACGTGTGTTGAGTTGCGCGGCAAAGGCTTGCGTCCATGAAGACATAGTTCGGCTGCCCATGGGCTACGAAACCTTTATCGGAGACATGGGCGCCGTATTTTCAGCTGGCCAGCTTCAAAGGTTGATGCTCGCCAGGGCCCTTTATCAGGAGCCAAAAATTCTGTTCATGGATGAGGGGACAGCCCATCTGGATGTGGAAACAGAAAGAGCAGTCAACAACTCTACAAGCAACTTGGGCATGACGCGGATCATTGTTGCGCATCGCCCCGAAACAATCGAAATGGCAGATCGTGTATTAATGATTGAAAGTGAAACAATTATTGAAGTTGAAACTGAAAAACAGAAATAAATTTCCGAATAATAGGAATGAATTCGGTCAAAAGTGGTGCTTCAGATATTGACAACCAGATCTGAAGTTGCAAAATGTAAGCGCTTGCATGCGCGCCAATATTTCACCTGGAGTGAACAAATGACCGAAGTATCGATAATGAGAGAACTTACCGTAGAAGAGTGCGATCAGGTTTCTGGCGGTGTCGTTCTGCTTGGTGTGTCCATCGGGATAAGCAGTCTTGTGGCTCTCAAAATCGGAATTAACGTAGGATCGGCCATGGCTGGTATCATTGCGATACTGGACAATAACGGGCTCTACAACCGGGACTCTTTGGAGCAGATTGCGGGCAGCACGCAACATGCGCATAGCAACGGTGGCGGCTTCGGCTCCGATCGCCGGATTAAGACAGATGTCCAACTGATCGGTCATCTCGACCATCTCGAGTTAGATGTCTATTCTTGGGAATACACAAACGAACCAGGCGCCCGCTATGTCGGCGTGATGGCACAGGATCTTCTGGCGCGCGAAGATCTCAGCCATGCCGTGTTCATATTCGAAGATGGCCCGCACAAAGGCTTTTACGGGGTTGATTACTCAGTACTCGGATTGATCTGTGTCCGGGAAAGCGAATTCGACGGTAACGTCGATACCCTGTTGGTGACAGCGATCGCAGCCTAACGCGCAGCAAGCAGCGATTACAGTCGCCGACGGCCCCGCCGAGCAGCCCGAAAAGGACTTGGCGGGGTTTGCGGTGTTGGTCAAGTTTCCTGCGGTATGAAGCCGTTGGGCGCAGGCGCGGCAGGGCGTAAACAGCCCATGATGCTGCCGGCCAGATGGGACTTCACAAGATCCGGGTCCTGAACGATCTGACCGTCTTTGATTGCGGCGTGCAGTACAGCCGGAATGAGGTTCCGGATGACAAATCCAGCGGTTTTCAGATCCGGAGCGCTGATTTCATTTTTCCGAACCTGCAGGAACGAGGTCGCAGCCGTATCAATCTTGCGATGAAAGCCGTCTGGGTCTTCTGAAAGCGTTTGGGCCGGGGTCTGTTCTTCAAAAGCCGCGTTAAGCCGGGGGGCGTTGAGATGCACTTGGAAATTTGCGTCGACGATCTTCCGGATGGCATCTGGCAGGGGCAGGTGATCCGACGTTGCCATGGCCGTTTCAACGGTTTTGAGAACGTGCGCACGATGCGCAAATCTCAGCTCTAATATGAGCGCACCCTTGTTTGGAAAATACTGGTAAAGCGACCCGATGCTGATCCCGGCGCGCTCGGCGATCATGTTTGTGGTCGCGCCGTTATAGCCCTCTTCATCGAAGACTTGCGATGCGGCTTCCAGGATAAAGTCGACCATGAGCCGCGAGCGTTGCTGCTTTGGGCGCCGTCTGCGCGTTGGGGCCAAGTCCATAAAAATGCTCCAATGAAAACCAGCTGCCAATAAGATCTGCGGTTGGGTCAAAAGTGTGACCAAAACGCGAGCAAGTCCGATGAAAAGTCAGGCGGCAACTCGATAAGAACCTTGAAAGATCAGGGAAGTCAGTGAAATAGCTCAAAAAAACCATTAAAATTCAGCCCTTTCCAAATCCGAAAACGCGAGTTTTTCGCCAAGCACCAACGCGTCACTTTCCAGGTGCCAGCCGATCCAGAACGGCGGCTCAATGGAGGTTGTGATAGTGCGAATTTGCTTTGGACGCTCCCCGGGAGCGGTTGTCATTGTTGCGATGGTGTGTTGCGCGCCGGCAGTTGTCCATGCGGATGAAAGTGCGCGTGGTCGCTTCGATGAGCAGGCAGCGGGAGCTCTAAGTGGCATTCATGGAATATTGGCGGTTGGAGTGGCCGCAGAACCTGAATTTGAGGGCGCTGCCGAGTACCTTCCGATCCCCCAGGCTTATGCACACATCACCGCCTTTGGATTGGGTCTTGAAATTGAGGGGCCGGAGGCCCGGCTGAACCTACGGCCACACTCCGCTTTTCAGTTCGGTCCGGCCGTTGAGTACCGGATGGGCCGGGACGATGTGGCTAATGACGTGATTGACCGTTTGGAGGCAATCGACGGCGCCTTCGAAGCCGGTGGATTTGTCACCTATCAATTCAAGTCCTTGATGGCGCAATCGGATGTTTTGGAAATCTCGGCCGAGTTGATGGCAGATGTTTCTGGCGTCCATGAAGGCGTGATTGGCAAGGTGCGCGCTGGGTACTGGGTTGCACCCAGAGAGCGGCTGCGGGTTGGGCTTGAGACCGAAGTCGGTTTTGCGACGGACGATTACATGAGCACCTATTTTGGGGTGTCAGAGGCCGGCTCGGTCCGTTCGGGGCTTGCTACTTACACTGCCGAAGGCGGGCTCAAGGACATTGGTGTCCAGGCGAGCATGACCTACCAGCTCACAGACCGCTGGGGGCTTGTCGGCCGCGCGTCCTACACGCGCCTTTTGGGGGATGCTGCGAACAGTCCCATCGTTCAGGACGAAGGGTCGGCAGACCAGTTCCGCGGCGGCGTCGGCCTGTCGTTCAAGTTCTAGTTCAGTGCTTAGGTTCCGAGAGAAAAAAAAGGCCCGCTGATGCAGCGGGCCTTTGGTCTTACTGTGTCCGGTCGGCTTTTCGTTGGGCGCGGGATGGCTTGTTTTTCTTCGGAGCCTTTTTCTTCGCTCCAGATGGTTTGGCGGCCGCTTTTGGCTTGCCCTTGCGCGGCGCATCGCCGTCGGCATCGCGGGGTTTGCGAGCTTTGCGCGGTGCGTCCCCGTCCTTGGCGAGGGCTTTCATATCCAGCGGTTCGTAGGCTGGATGATGAGGTGCTGCATCGACGTCGTCGCGGCTGCGTTTTTTGCCACGCGGAGCGTCGAAGTCGCGCTTCGGTCCACGCTTTGGTTTCAGCGTGTCTTCACGGCCCATTTCTTCATAGTCGGGCGCATCACCGCGGCGCGGACGCCGGTTTTGATAGCCACCCTTATCACCCCGGTCGCCGCGATCCTTGGGGCCACGATCCCGATCACCGCGTCCACGATTGCCACCGCCCCGGAAGTTGTCCTCCTTCGGCGGTTGCGGCATCTGGCCGCCGCGTGCATCCAGCAACTTGATGGTGACGTTTTCCTCACCCGTCCCCTCGCGCTTAACGGTGCTGGCAAATTTTTCACCGTGCTTGCCGGAGATCTCGAAATAGAGCTCGTTCTGGAAAATCTTGATCGCGCCGACTTCCTTCTTGGTCACATGACCGGCCCGGCAGATCAGCGGCAGGATCCAGCGCGGTTCGGCGCGCTGGCGGTGGCCAAGCGACAGCGAGAACCAGACACCATCTTCGAAGTTGTTCTTGATTTCAGCGCTGCGCCCGCCGCGCGAACCGGCATCGCGGCCTTGCAACGCGGTCTCGTTCAGCTCGCCGACTTCTTCCGGTGCAGGCAGGCGGGACTGGCGAAGCTTGACGAAAGCAGCTGCCAGCTGTTCAGCGCTGTGAAGAGCCAGCAGTTCTCCGGCAATCACCCGTTCTTCTTCTTCCAGCTCTGCGGAGAGGACCGGGTCTGCCAAGAGCCGTTCTTTATCCTTGGCCCGGATTTCGTCTGACGTTGGTGCGCCTTTCCAGGTGGCCGTAATGTTTGCGAAATGCAGAGTTCGCTCGGCTTGACGGCGGCGTGGGAAGGGAACCATCAGCACACAGGTGCCTTTGCGCCCTGCGCGCCCGGTCCGGCCCGAACGGTGCAAAAGGGCAGCCTTGCCTGTCGGCAAATCCGCGTGGATCACGAGATCAAGGTTCGGCAAGTCGATGCCACGTGCGGCAACGTCGGTCGCGACACAAACGCGTGCCGTGCCGTTCTTCATGGCAGTCAACGCGGCTGTCCGCTGCTCCTGGCTCAGCTCACCGGAGAGTGAAACAATCCTGAAGCCCCGGTTGGCAAGGCGGGCCGTCAGGCGGCTGACACCTTCTCGTGTCTGGCAGAACACGATTGCCTTTTCTGCTTCATGCAGGCGCAACACGTTGATGATCGCGTTCTCGCGTTCATTAGGCGCGACAGGGTGCGCGATGTAATCGATATCAACGTGTTGTTCGCGGGCGTTGATCGTCGAAAGGCGGACAGCATCTTTCTGGAAGCGTTTTGCAAGTTCGGCAATCGGTTTTGGCACCGTTGCCGAGAACATGAGCGTGCGGCGGTTTTCCGGTGCGGCATCCAGAATGAATTCCAGATCTTCGCGGAAACCCATGTCCAGCATCTCGTCGGCCTCATCGAGCACGACAGCGCGAAGTTCGGAAAGGTCCAGCGCGCCACGTTCAATGTGGTCGCGCAGGCGCCCGGGCGTGCCGACCACTATGTGTACGCCGCGGTCCAGTGTCCGCCGTTCCATGCGCGGGTCCATGCCGCCGACACAAGAGGCGGTCACAGCACCGGCTTCGCCATAAAGCCAGGTCAGCTCTTCCTTGACCTGCAGCGCCAGTTCGCGGGTTGGCGCAATGGCGAGTGCGATCGGGGCACCAGGTTTTCCAAGCGTTTCTTCTTCGCCCAAAATGGTTGAGGCGAGGGCAAGGCCAAAGGCAACGGTTTTGCCGGAGCCGGTTTGCGCGGACACAAGAAGATCGGCGTTGGCGGGCGCTTCGGTCAGAACACTTTCTTGAACGGGAGTGAGGGTTTCATAGCCACGTTTCGCCAGCGCGGCTTTCAGCGCCGGGGCGAGCGACATCAATTCGGTCATTGGATTCTTTCGACTGCTCCGGATCACCTGCGTGCCAATCAGCAGTCTACCGGACCGGGCCATCACCATGCAGGCCCTTGTGGGTCGCGGCTTATACAGGCTTATCGCAGCGACGTCCACCAGAAAGAAATGCTCATATTTTGAGCGATATTGTAAGTATTGGCCGTATTGGCAGAATCGCTTCTTTCGCATCCATGTAATTAATACCGATAGTATAAAGATGTAGGGAATAACATCTTTGGGTATATGTAAATTTTTAACCTGCCTCTGCGTTAAATTTGCGTGACAGAATTTCGCTGGGGTTTGGGATGTTCAAATCAATTCGCGCGCAGATTGCGCTGCTCGCCATCGTTCCGTTGGTGGCGTTTATGATTGCCAGTGGGCTGGCCCTCAATGAGGCCATGATCGAAAGCCGGAAGGCATCAGAAATCCTTCCGACCGCACTGATTTCAGAACGCTCAGAAGCGGTTTTGCACGAGTTGCAGAAGGAACGTGGCCGAACCGCGGTGCTTATGGCTTCCGGTTATGCCGCCGGCACGCGAACTGCTTGACAATCAACGCAAGGCGACTGACGCCGCAGTGGCGGAAATGCAGGCCGCGGTAGCCGACTTTGATATCAGCAACGAAAAGCTTCTGGAGCGCGTTCGCACGACCAGCGCCGAGCTTGATCAGATCACCCAACACCGAGCCGGTGTCGACGCGAAGTCGGTTAAAGGTCCGGACAATCTGGCTTTTTATTCCGGCAAGGTGCGCAAGCTGATCACGATTGTGAACTCTGCGGTTCAGGCGAGCTCGGACAATGAATACGCCCAGCATATGACACCGTTTCTTTTGTTGACCGAAGCAATTGAAGCCGGCGGTCTGGAGCGGGCAATCGGTGGACAGTTGTTCGCAATCGTTGGCAAAGACGGTGAAATCCCCTCAGCGCGGTTCCTGGCATATTTTGACCGTCTGTCAGTCGAAACAGCCTTCTTGAAGAATTTCCAGCAAATCGCTTCTCCGCAACAACAGGCAATGTTTGAGCAAACTGTGTCCGGCCCAGCCGTGGACCAGGTGATGGAGTGGCGCAAGGTATTGCGCACACTGCCTGAAACAAAGGACGGGCAAGGCACTGAAGGGTCCGTCTGGTTCGGCAAAGCAACCGAGCGCCTGAACATGATCCGCGCAGCTTCGATCGAAATGTTGAAAGCCGGTGAGGCACGCGCGGCACAAATCTCCGAGGCTGCGAACGGGCACTTGATGCTGGTTCTTGGCGAAACGATCGCGGTCGTTCTGGTAACCTTGGCCCTGGTCGCGTGGCAGTTGCGCAATGTCACCCAAACGCTTGGTCGCCTGACGAGTAGTCTGGTCCGGATTGCTGATGGCGATATTGACTTCAAGATGCCGTTCAGTGACCGCACGGACGCGATTGGCGAACTGGCCAAGGCTGGTGAAGTGTTCCAGGAGAATGCGCGGGTGCGCGGTGTTCTGGAAACAGAAGCTGCCAAGGAGCGTGACCGCGAGCGCATGCGCCAGAATCAGATGGAAAGCCTTATCGAGAAGTTCCGCAATCTGATGGCCAGTGTCACTGGAGATGTGAACGAAAAAACCGGTCAGATGACCGACATAGCCGCACGCGTCCGCGATATCTCGCAAGGGGCGTCCAGCGCTGCAACCGAGGCCAAGAATGCCTCCTCCTCGTCGTCTGACAACGTTCAAACCGTGGCGGCAGCGGCCGAGGAAATGTCCGCGGCAATCCAGGAAATTCTCAGCCAGGCAGATCGGGCCAGCAACGTCATTGAAGATGCGACTGGCGTGGCCCAGCAAACAGACGGCAATGTTTCCAGCCTGGCGGAGGCGGTTGAAAAAATTGGCACCGTCGTTGAGATGATCCGCGCCATTGCCGAACAGACAAACCTCCTTGCGTTGAACGCGACCATTGAGGCCGCCCGGGCGGGAGATGCCGGTAAAGGTTTTGCGGTTGTTGCCGCTGAGGTGAAGGAACTCTCGACCCAGACCGCCAAGGCAACTGAAGAAATCTCAAGTCAGATTTCGTCGGTCCAAGGGCTGACGAGCGAAGCGGTTGAGTCCATTCGCAAGATCTCCGGTTCCATCGAGATGATCAGTGAAGTGGCCGGTGCGATCACGGCAGCGGTCGGCGAGCAAAGCATTGCAACACAGGAAATCTCGCAAAGCATCACCATGGCAGCCAGCGGACAGCAAACGCGGTCAACAGTGCGGAGAGCGTGGATCAGGCCATCCAGGCAACGGCCGGAGAGGCCGAGACGGTGGATCACATTGCTGTCGCAGTGAAAAACGTTGCTGACGAAATGTCGCAAGGCATTGAAGGCTTCCTCAATGAGATGGCACGGGATGTTGAAGAACGCCGGCGCGCCAACCGCAAACAAGAGCGTGGCCAGCAAATCCATCTGATTTCCGAAAGCGGCGAGCATATCCGGACCCGTTTGATGAACAGCTCGGAAGGCGGCATTGGCGTGATGAACTTTCACGGTGCGGTTGAGGGCATGCATGTCACCTATGAAGACACCAAAGGACACCAGTATCCGATGGCCGTAAAATGGGTCTATGAGGACACGGTTGGACTGCAGTACTTAACCGCAGAACGGTCAGAGGAAATTGCCGCCTAGTTCCATTGGCTTGACCTTCATTTCCTGAACAGCATCTAACCGGGATAGAGTTGCCCTCGCCCCTCTTTCCCGGTTTTTTGTGTTCATGCGTGTTTTTTCCCAATTACTTGACCGCTTGTCGTTAGAACCGAGGCGCCTTGCAAAAGAGGCGCTTCTGGTCCGGTATTTTCAGGAAACACCTGACCCGGAACGCGGCTATGCGCTGGCGGCGTTAACCGGCGAACTGAAGTTCAAACACGCAAAACCAGCTGTCTTGAAAGCGCTGATCGCAGAGCGTTCGGACGAAACGCTGTTTGCCTTGTCCTATGATTTTGTTGGCGATCTGTCTGAGACCATCGCCCTCATGTGGCCTGCGCCTTCCGACTACGGCGCGAGCGCTGTGCGTGAGCAGATTGAACTCACGGGTGTTGTCGATGCGCTTGAGACCGCGGGCAAAACTGATGCGCCGCGCTTGATCTCGACATGGCTGGATCAATTGGATGAGACAGGCCGGTGGGCCGTGCTGAAGCTGGTTACGGGCGGGCTCCGGGTCGGGGTATCTGCACGTCTTGCGAAAACCGCCCTGGCCCGACTGGGTGATCTTAGTGTTTCGGACATTGAGGAGGTTTGGTTCGGGCTGAAGCCGCCCTATGAAACCTTGTTTGCCTGGGCCGAGGGCAAAGGGGAGCGCCCGGATAATCTGGACCCGGCACCCTTTCGGCCCGTCATGCTGGCCCACCCGCTTGATGCGGACAGGGATCCGGATCAGCTTGAAGCGACTGATTTCGCGGTTGAATGGAAATGGGATGGCATCCGCATTCAAGCAGCAGCTGGTGAAACGCGGGACGAACAAAAGGTGCGCCGTCTGTTCAGCCGCACCGGTGAAGACATCTCGCGCGGCTTTCCGGATGTTCTGGATGCGCTGAACTTCAACGGCTGTATTGATGGCGAGTTGCTTGTCATGGAGGGCGGCAAGGTTCGTCCGTTCGGCGATCTTCAAAAACGCCTGAACAGAAAAACAGCTGGCCCCAAGCTTTTGAAGGAGTTTCCGGCTGCCATCCGGGCTTATGATCTTTTGTCTCTCAATGGTGAGGATTTGAGGCCGTTTCCCTTTGACGAACGCCGCCGCCGCCTTGAAGCTTTTGTGGCTGACATCGATCATCCGCGGATCGACCTGTCGCCGCTTGTACCCGCGACGACTTGGGAAGACATAACAGAGGCGCGGAACACGCCTGAAAGCCGGCTGGACAAGGAAGATGCAGCCGCCGTTGAGGGGCTCATGCTGAAACGCTGGGATACGGTCTATACCGGCGGGCGGCCAAAGGGCCTCTGGTATAAATGGAAGCGGGAGCCGCACCTGATCGATGCCGTGTTGATGTATGCCCAGCGGGGCCACGGCAAGCGCTCGTCCTTTTATTCCGACTACACATTCGGGCTGTGGCGGGCGGCAGAGACCGGCGATGAACTGGTGCCGGTCGGCAAGGCCTATTTTGGTTTTACAGACGAAGAGTTGCAGCAGATCGACAAGTTTGTCCGAGGAAACACGACCAACAGGTTCGGTCCTGTCCGGGAGGTTGCCTACAGCAAAGATCATGGCCTTGTTCTGGAGGTGGCTTTTGAGGGACTAAACAGATCCAGCCGGCACAAATCCGGTGTTGCCATGCGCTTTCCGCGCATTTCACGGCTGCGCTGGGACAAGCCTGCTGGAGAGGCGGACCGATTGGAAACGCTGGAGAAGCTGTTGAATCCTGTAAGAGTGGCATCCAGCTAATCGGCTATCTGTGGTGACAAGTTCCAAAGAGGCCGTGCTTTGGCCATGGATTTATGGCAACGGTTATTCCAACGTGCTCATCAGAGTGTCCGATTTCACGGAGCCAGGAGAACCGGCATCATGATCCGCAAGAGTATTTCAGCAGCATTCGGCATTGTGGTGTGTCTGAGTGTTTCGGTGATCGGCGCGGCGTTTGCCGAAGAGGCGGTGTCGGAAGAAACCGTAACAGCTGTGACAGACGGCACGCCGGAAAGGTATTCTCTGGTCTCCGTGGATGGTGACGTTCTGAGAGTGGATCGTCAAAATGGAACTGTCTCTGTCTGCAAACAGAAAAACGAGGCATGGCGATGCAATCCCGTGCCCTTGGCCGAAGAGGCCTATCTGGCGGAAATCAACACGCTGGCCGGTGAAGTTGAGAGACTGACCGCTCGCGTGGAAGAGCTGGAAGGCGCCGAAGCAAACGGTCAGTCCCAATTGCCGCCAGGCTCCGCCCTGGATCGCCCTGCTACCGGTACAAAACCCGGAGATCAAACCTCTGGAATGACCTCAGAGGACGAGGAAGAACTCGATCGTGTCCTCGATTTCACTGAGACAGCCATGCGCCGGTTTTTCGGCATGGTCCGCGAGCTTCAAAAGGACCTCGACGGTTCCGGAAACTGATCGAAACCGTCGCGTGGCCGAAAGACATCTTTGAATTCTAAGCAAGCACCATCTTGGAAATGGCGGTTCTCGCCTCTTCCGGCAAATCGACCGCGCGCCGGGCATCAAGATCCATTGTCAGCGCGACTACATCGAGCGTTGCGGCCAAGCGGTTGGTCCGGCTTTCGAAAACATGATGCCGCATCCCGAAGGTCTTGTTCTGGCTGCCGGTAAAACCGGAGGCCACGACAATCATGTCGCCAGACTTCAGCGGTGAATGCCAAATCAGCTTCATTTCGATAGCGACCCGACCGAGATTGTGCTGGCTTAGATAGGCTTGGGTGAGGGGGCTGCGCTCCCACACATGCGGAACGCCGTCGGTGCAGCAAGACAAAGCAAATTGATCATCTGCTTTTCCGTCCGCATTGACGTGTCTGGGCATTACGGTCCCGCGGAAGCAGAGCGCTCCGTTGTTCTGCAGGAGTTTGTCCAATGCCGGGCGGGCGCTGGCCGGGCTGGCCGACAGTCCGCGCGGTGTTGCGTCGGAGGACATGGGAGTCTGATAATCCGCAAACCTCTGGCGCAGTGATTTGACCGTGCCGGGATTTGGCTCGTATCCGTCGATAGCGGTCGCGCTCAACGCGCCGGTGCCTGAGTTGCGCATCTCGTGCACCACTGTCAGCAAATGCGGACCGTCGAAAGCGATCCCCGAGTGCACGGTGATGAGATCTCCGGTCCGCAGCTCCTTATGATAGCGTACATGGCGTACACGACGTGCCCCTGCAACGCTGTCGCTGAGGCCAGATATCAGCCGGAATTGCTGATCTGCCTCATCAAAGCGGCTGAAATAGAACTGGACGTTCAAGTGATCATTTTCATCGCATTCCCACCGGTTGGTGAAGGAATAGAGAGTTGGTGAAAGCGCCATTTTGAAGAAACTTTGATTAGGGAAAAGAACAATCAGCGACGTGAAGTTATTGTAATTAATTTGTTTTTTGAAGTTCTTATTTGTGGCTTTGTTAATCTGTGGAAAACGCAGATGGTATAAACGTTATCTGGGTTGTAGTTTTTGGAGATTAAAACTGCTTTTGAGGATGTGTCAGCTGCGTTCAGTGGCAATAGTTTCACTTCAGCGGAAGTATAGTGAATCAATCAAGTGTTGTTGCAGGGTTTCATGCTTATTTGCGAGACCGATTGTACCTTTGATAAGAACGGAGCGCCGCCGCATGGTTTGACTTGCCAACGCGCCCTGAGGCACATACTTTCAAACATTACGAACCACGTCTGCGTAAGTGTGTGATAGCCCGGCGTAAAGCCTTGTCTTTCGGAGGAGAGTGCGCAGACACCCGTTCGATAAACGGCCTGAAAAAAGAAGGCTGATCTGGGAGGAAAACGTGTCGGCGCCATCGTATCGCTTTGTCATTGCGGATGATCACCCGCTGTTCCGTGGAGCTTTGCGTCAAACGCTGGAAGCTCAATATCCGCAAGCCTCAATCGTTGAGGCGGGGGCATTGGAAGATGTAACCTCGCTTTTGGAGAAAGATGGCGAGGTCGATCTGATCCTTCTGGATCTGACGATGCCCGGCATGCGCGGCTTTTCAGGATTGATGTATCTGCGCGCGCAACACACCGGCGTACCGGTCGTTGTTGTTTCGGCAAACGAGGACCCGCAGGCGATCCGAAAGGCCATGGAATTTGGCTCATCAGGCTTTATCCCGAAATCTCACGGCATCGAGGTCATCCGGGAAGCCATCGCCGAAGTCATGCTGGGCAATGTCTGGACGCCGCCGGATGTGGATCTGTCTGCCGATGACGGCAGCGGAGACCTTGTGCAGCGGCTTTCAACGCTCACACCGCAGCAGGTTCGCGTGCTCATGATGCTGTCAGAAGGCCTCTTGAACAAGCAGATCGCCTATGAGCTCTCTGTCTCCGAGGCGACTGTGAAAGCGCACGTTTCGGCCATCCTTCAGAAGTTGGGCGTCGAAAGCCGGACACAGGCCGTCATTGCCGCCTCGAAAATCGAAGCTGGTCAGTGGCAAATGAACGGTGAAAACGTTGAAACGCCGGACGTCTAGGGGGTAATGGCGGCGGTCGGTATTCACCTGCCAGTATCGCCAATCTTCAGTTTATGGAAACAATGCCGCAGCTTCCCGTTGCGGCATTATTTGTTGAATACTGACAAATTTTTTTTGAACCTTTCTCCTTTACCGTAATTTCATGAGGGGGCAGTTAGGCTCTTTGTGCGCGAAGGTATTGGCGCGTGCATCTCGTTGCGTAGTATTGGAGTAAGCATGCGGTTGTCCGCGCACTGGAAAACGATGCTCCAGGTCATATTTCTGGCGTTTGTCCATCCAGGAAGACAGATCTGGGCGTCTGCCCGCCACAGTGCCACCGGTAAGTCTCGGCAAAGCCTGAAAACCTCAATGCAGCCGTTCCTTCTGGCATTTGGTTATCCGGTGGCGGGCGAAGATGTCATACGCAGGGTTCGGGCCGCGCAGATATCGCATGTTTTGCGTCTGACCCCCGTCATGATTGCGGGAAATCTGATCAACGCTGCTGCCCTAGCCGCAGTCGGTTTGACGATACTGCCGTCAGTATACGTGCTTGGATGGGCGTTGCTCGTTGTTGCTGTAATGGCTCAAATGGGCCTTAGATGGCACAAGAGCGGCAGATATCCAATTGAACAGGCCTCCGCAAAAGTCATCGCGCGTGCTGTCCATCATGCGACCATCTTGAGCGCACTTTGGGCCGTCGTGCCCATTGCAGCGCTTGCAGTTGGGGATGTTCAAGGCATCTGGATAGCATCCATCGTGACCATCGGAATGATCTGTGGCGGTGCCTTTGCATTGGCGACTGTTCCGCAGGCTGCGTTTCGGTGGCTGCTGGTGTTGTACACTGTGTCGGCTGTTTCTCTTGCCGCAGCGAATATTGATCAATCCTGGATCCTCATCGCTTTGTTGACAAGCTTTGCGGTTATAATTGTTGGCAGTTCCACATCGACCAGTTGGCTTTTCACATCTCATTTTCTTTCGGAAGGCGAATTGCGGCAACGCGGCGACCTCATCGCACTGATGATGAATGAAATCGAGGACAAAGACAGCGACTGGTTCTGGGAGACAAATATCGGAGGGAATCTTAAAAACGTGTCGTCCCGTTTTGTCTCCGCCAGCGGGCGTAGTGTGAACAGCCTTCAGGCGATGCGGTTAACCGATCTGGCTTTTTCTTTGTCCCATCCGGACGCACAGGATGGATATTCAGCCTTGGATGAAGCAATCACAGAAATCACAGCTTTTCGGGACCTGGAGATTGGTGTTGATGTCGATGGTGAAGCGCGTTGGTGGGCGGTTTCAGGAACACCCGCTTTTGACGAACGGGGTTATTTCACCGGGTATAGGGGCGTTGCTTCTGACATAACTGAGATGAAGGTCGCGAACGCTTTGGTCACGCAGCTGGCCGAGCAAGATGCGCTGACAGGAATTGGAAACCGCAATTGGTTCTTGAAACAGGCAGACCTGAAGCTCGCCGCACAACTTGAAAAACGCGCGAACACTCTGACCCTGTTTCTGATCGATCTCGATAACTTCAAGGTGGTCAACGACACCAGCGGGCACGCCGCTGGGGATGACCTTCTGATCCAGGTCGCCGAACGGTTCCGCTCAATCAGCGAAGGCCGCACCTTACTTGCCCGGTTTGGTGGTGACGAGTTTGCAGCGGTCGGGGAATTCGTCAGCGATCAGGCCGCTGAGGTTTTCGCGAATGAACTTGTGAAAGTTACTCGCAAGCCCTTCAAGGTTGGAAAGCGTGAATTTGCGATTGGCGCCACCGTTGGTTTTTCCCGGCTCCGTAAGACAAACTCCAGCGTGAATGATCTTATGCGCGAAGCTGACATCGCGCTTTACAAGGCCAAAGAGGGTGGACGGGGGCAGGCGCTTGCCTTTGCCGAGGAAATGGAACGGGAGGTTCGGGAGCGCCGCGAACTTGAAGCCGATCTGCGTGAAGCCTTTGAATCCGATGGCTTGACCATAGAGTTTCAGCCGATCGTTGAGGCTCGCAGCGGCCGTGTCGTTTCAAGTGAAGTCCTGGTCCGTTGGCAGCATCCAACCCGTGGAGAAGTTGTGCCTGACGTGTTTATTCCCATCGCGGAGCACGCTGGGCTCATATTGCCCATGGGGATGTGGGTTTTGAAAAAGGCCTGCAAGGTTGCCGCGCAATGGCCGGATCTTGAGACGGTCGCGGTAAACCTGTCTGCTGTTCAGTTCATGGATCCAAACCTGGTTGAAACCGTTTCCGATGTCTTGATGGAGACTGGGTTCCCGGGTGAGCGGCTCGTACTTGAAATTACGGAATCGGTCTTCTTGAAAGACATTGGCTCTGCTTCAGAGAAGCTGGATGGCCTTCGGGATATGGGTATCAAAATTGCTCTGGACGATTTTGGGACCGGCTATTCTTCGCTGCTTTACTTGCGCAATTACAACTTCGACAAGATCAAAATCGACAAGTCGTTCGTTGATGAAATTGGTGAGCAAAGCGAGGGGCTTGCCATCATTGCCGCCATCATAGCCCTTGCTCACAACCTCGGACTGGAAGTGACCGCTGAAGGTGTTGAACGCCAGTTTCAGGTTGATGCGTTGCGTACGCTAGGCTGTGATACGTTGCAGGGATACTATTTCGGCAGACCGGACCCGAATCCTATGCTTATCGGCGAGATCCGAAATGAGGATTGGAATGACCGGGCGCCGAGCACCGCTCCGGAAAAACGCAGCGCCGTTGAAGCTGCACGCGAGTGATTTTCTAGTGATTGCTTTTAGTTTTCCGCGACGGTTGGCCTTTTGCGACCGGCAATGACTGGTGCCCACCGCCTCGGGATTGTTATTCGGCCGCGGATTGATCTGTCCGGCACCGGCCTAAAGCTGCGCGCAATGCTGCCGGCTTCAGTGGTTTATTAAAAAACGAAATGTCCTTATCGGCGGCTTCTGTACGCACCGGGCGGCTTCGGTCCGCCGTGATCAGGATGGCAGGGATGTGGCTGCCGAATTTCCAGCGCAACTTCACGATCGCTTCAATCCCTGTGCCGTTGTCCAGGTGGTAGTCCGCCAGGATCACATCCGGCGTCAGGTTTTCATGGTTGAGCAGAGCGGCGGCCTGCGTGTCATCGCAAGCCGTGATGACCTTGCAGTTCCAGTTTGTCAGAAGATGGCGCATGCCGGACAAAATGTCGGGTTCATTGTCGATCGCCACGACGCAGAGGCCATCAAGCTGGCCAACAATTGCAGCCGGTTGCGGCACAGGTTCAATATCAGGCACAGGCGCGCTTCGCGGCAGTTCAACGGAAAAACAAGACCCTTTGCCAAGTGTCGAGCGCAGATTCACCTTGTGATTTAGAACGTGGCTGATCCGCTCGACGATTGACAATCCCAAGCCGAGACCTTTGGCCACGCGCATGCCGTCATCGAGGCGATGAAACTCCTGGAAAATGGCTTTCTGCTTGGTTTCAGCAATTCCGAGGCCCGTATCATGCACTTCCACGAACACCCTGTTCTCCCGAACCCGGCAGCCGACCAGCACTTTGCCTTCTCCGGTGTATTTGATGGCGTTGGAAACGAGATTTTGCAGCAAACGCCGTAAGAGGCGCCGGTCGGATCTGATCGACATAGTTGTGTGAACGATCCGAAGCTCCAATCCTTTTTCCGCAGCGATGGGCATGAATTCGAGTTCCAGGCCGCGGATCAACTCGTCCAGCCGGAAGACGGTCGGCTCCGGTTTCAAGGCTCCTGTATCGAGCCTTGAGATATCCATGACAGCCCCGAGAATGTCCTCAACCGACTCCAACGCCGACTCCACGTTCTTTACGAGTTTGCCGTTGTCACCCTCTTGGAGCTTGTCGACCAGAACGGAGGAATAGAGCCGGGCCGCATTCAGCGGCTGCATAATGTCGTGACCGGCGGCGGCCAGGAAACGGGTTTTGCCTATGTTGGCCTCTTCGGCCGCACGCGTCGCCTCCACAAGGCGGTCATTAACGTGTGTCAGTTCTTCCGTACGTTCACGCACCCGCCTCTCAAGCGTTTCGTTCGCTTTTGCCAAAGCTTCTTCGGCCATTACGCGTTCTGTAATATCGGTGTAGGTCGTCACGATGCCGCCATCGGGCATTGGGCTGATGCGGACCTCCAGAACCGTGCCGCTCTCAAACAGGCGCTCTTGATAGGTTTCCTGGATAACGACCAGTTTCTCGATCCGGTCCTGCACGATCACCTCAACCGGACCGGAGCCGTGTTCACCGCGTTCCGCATTGTACCGGAGGATGGCGTCGAGGGTTGTGCCGACCTGTCCGTATTCGGCAGGAAGGCCGAGAAGATCCCGGAACTGACGGTTCCAGCAAATCAACCGGAAGTCCCGGTCAAACACACCAATGCCCTGACGCACCTGGTTGAGCGCTGTCTGCAGAAGGTCCCGATTGTGCTGGATCGCCATAGACGCATCGTCCAGCAGTTTCACCGCGCCCTTGGTCGACGGATCATGCCGTTTCAGCATCAAGGTAAGGACGAGACGGGCGGAGGCGGCGCCAATCGCGCTTGCAAGCAGCTGCTCGGAGAACCTCAGTAGGTTCGCATCTGCGATTGTGTTTGGTTCAATCGAGATACCGCGTTCACGTGCAAATCTCTGAAATGAGCGCTCTGTTCTTTCTTCACCGAGGTAGCGGGCAACGGTTGCCTGGAGATCTCCAGCGGTGACTGACGTCCGCCAGTAAAGGAAGTTGGTCGGATTGCGAAGTTCTGACGGTACAAAGACGTTTGCCTGCAGCGTTTCTGAGGGCTGAGGTTTTCGGATCAGCGAACCTGCGATGAACAGAACGACATTTGCCGCAAGGCTCCAGAGCGTGCCGTGGATAAATGGGTCTGCCTCGATACCGAACAGGGATTCCGGCTTAAGCAGGTCGATGCCAAATGGCCCCGTGCTCATGATGGTATCGGAGATCAACCCGGACTGGGCAAAGGTCGGCAGCAACAGCGTATAGGCCCAGAGAAACAGGCCGCCACTCAGACCTGCAATCGCTCCGGTGGCTGTTGCCCGCCGCCAGTAAAGTCCGCCGAAGAAGGCCGGCGCGAATTGGGCAATCGCAGCGAACGACAACAGACCGATGGAAACGAGGGCAGCCGTATCACCAGCGGCCCGATAATAGGCGTAGGCGAGAAGTAAGATACCGAAGATAGCCAGGCGGCGAATGGTGATCAGACGCCGGCTCAAGTCCCGTCCGTCGGTGTTTACGATGTCCTCTTCGCGATGCCCTCTCAGCATCAGCGGGATGACGATGTCATTTGAGATCATGATTGCGAGGGCGACCGCAGCCACAATCACCATTGCGGTAGCTGCGGACAAGCCGCCGAGAAAGACGAAGATCGTCAGCCAGTGCTGACCAGCGTCCATTGGCAGGGCCAGAACATAGGTGTCCGGATTTACGTCCTGCCCAAACCGAAGGAGCCCGGCCGCAGCGATTGGAATGACGAACAGATTGATCAGGATGAGATAGGCCGGGAACAGCCAGGTTGCGCGTTTCAGCTCCGCATCTGAGTTGTTCTCCGTCACTGTCACGTGGAATTGGCGCGGCAGCAAAAGAACCGCAAATGCCGACAAGGTCGACATGACAACCCAGTTGCTGATCTTGATTGGCTGATCGAAGACCGCGGCAACTTCGGGCGCCTCGGAAATTGCGCGGATCAAGTCAAAAGGGCCACCGAACATGCCGTAGGTGACCCAGAAGCCGACTGCCAGGAACGCGATCAGCTTGACCACCGCCTCTGCGGCAATCGCGAGCATCAGGCCTTCCTGGTGTTCTGTCGCATCAATGTGCCGGGTCCCAAACGCCGAGCTGAAGATTGCCATGCCCAACGCAACCAGGAGCGTCAGATCGGCAAAGCCCGGATAGAGGAATTCAGGTGGCGAAAAAATCGGGCCGACCATTGTTGTGATCGACAAAGATACGGCCTTCAGCTGCAAGGCGATGTAGGGGATTACGCCGATCACGGCAATCAGGGTCGCCAACGCTGCGACGGACTGGCTCTTGCCATACCGCGCACCAATGAAATCGGCGATCGATGTGATGCTTTCCGTCTTGGAGATATGGATAATCCGGCGCAGCAGCGGGTAGCCAAGAGCAAAGACCAGAAGGGGACCGATATAGATGGTCAGAAACTCGGCGCCATTTCGGCTTGCGTTGCCGACCGAGCCGAAAAAGGTCCAAGACGTGCAATAGACCGACAAGGACAGGGCATAGATCATCGGCCGGCCACCACCGCGCAAACGCTTGGAGCGCCGGGCCATCCGGTCGCCATAACTTGCTATGGCAAACAGCAGCAGGATGTACACCGCTGCCGCCAGTATCACGAGCCAGCCATGCAGCATCGTCTTGCGGTTATCCTCCCGGGCAGTTTTTTGGGATCAGTTTCTCCTCGTGCCGAATCTCATCAAATCCCCTGTTTTTATTCCGCCTCTTTCGCGATCCGATCACAGCTTGCAGCAGATGTCTATTCGCCATGCGGCGAAGACAGATTTGTCGCTGAAACGTCCCAACGCAGTCCCGTTATTGATCAGGACTTGTGAAGCAGAGTTCAATTTCTTTCATGAAAGTATCGGAAGAATTGTGAGTATGTTGACCGCGGGTAGAGCTTTTAAGGACCACACATTTGACTGCGCTGATCGACACTCTGAGCCACGAGGCTCGCATGGCGCCGGAGAGCGGCATCGTTGAAGTCTTCAATGCCGGACAAGGACGTGATGACGTTATCCCCTTATGGGCGGGCGAAGGGGATCTGCCGACCCCTCAGTTCATCTGTGATGCTGCGAAGCGGTCCCTCGACAATGGTGAAACCTTTTACACCTACCAGCGCGGCATTCCGGAGTTGAGGTCTGCACTAGCCGGATATCATCAAAGAGTTTTCGGCAAGGCCTTTGCACCTGAGAGGTTTTTTGTCACCGGATCAGGTATGCAATCCATTCAGCTCGCCGTCCAGGCAATCGCATCCTCAGGCGACGAAGTGCTGGTACCAACACCAACATGGCCGAACATCGAGGCAGCGCTTGGGATCAGAGGCGTAAAACCGGTCTCAGTCCCAATGCGCGAAGTGCTCGAAGGATGGGAATTGGACGTCAACGATCTGGAAGCGTCGATTACGCCAAAGACCGCTGCGATATTCCTTAATTCCCCCAGCAACCCGACAGGGTGGGTCGCGTCTGAAGAGGTGTTGAGACAGGTACTTGGCCTTGCCCGCAAGCACGGACTTTGGATTATCGCGGATGAGATCTACGCACTTTTCTATTATGGCGAAGCAAACCGCGCCCCGTCCTTTTACGACATTGCGGACGAGGATGATCAGATCATTTATGTGAACTCCATGTCCAAGAATTGGGCGATGACTGGATGGCGCATAGGTTGGATTTCGGCACCTGAAGCGCTCGGCCAGGTTTTGGAGAACCTCATTCAATATTCAACGTCCGGCGTTCCGATGTTCAGCCAACGTGCGGCTGTCTCGGCTTTGAATGACGGACACACGTTTCTTGAGCAGCAAGTCGGCCTTGCCAAAGACGGGCGTGCCTGCGTGGTTCAGGGGCTTGGAGCTTTGAACCGCGTCCGGATCGCGGCCCCTCAAGGCGCGTTTTATTTGTTCTTTTCCATCGACGGTGTTGAAGACACCCGGAAGTTTGCGATGGATTGTGTCCGCGAGACCGGTGTGGGTCTTGCACCGGGAACGGCCTTCGGAAACGGCGGAGAAAACTACATTCGCTTGTGCTTTGCGCGCCAGCGCGCCCATTTGGAAGAAGCTATCCAAAGAATAAGCGTTTGGTTGCCAGAGATTTAGAACAAAGACGGGTTGCTGGAGTACGTGAAAATCCGTAAGTCTTGATGGAAGGGCGAGTTCCATCGGGGTGCGGCATGGCGGATGACAGTGTGATTGACAGCGGAGAAGTTGCCGCGACGATCTCTGACGCCCGTTTGGACAGTGTCTTTAACACCGCTGTTGATGGCATCATCGTCATCAACGCGAAATGCCAAATCCTGGCGTTCAACAAGGCCTGCGAAAAACTCTTCGGGTATTCCGCAACAGATCTGCTTGGCGAGAATGTCAATCGGATCATGCCGTCCGACTATGCGCACCATCACGATTCCTACGTTCAAAACTATCTGGATACGGGCCACAAGAAGATCATCGGCATCGGCCGGGAGGTCAAAGGCCAACACAAGGACGGGACGGTTTTTCCCTTAGAACTGTCGGTTGGCGAGGCAGCTACGTCTGAAGGCCGCCAGTTCATCGGTATCTTGCGGGACTTAAGGCCGCGCAAACAGATCGAAGAGCGTTTGAGTAAAGCGCAGTCCCAACTGTTGCACATGACGCGATTAAGTGCGCTCGACGAGATGGGTGCTGCAATTGCTCATGAATTAAACCAGCCGCTCACAGCCATTCTGCTCTATCTGCAGTCGGTCTCCCGCAAAGCCACCGCGGACGAACGTCTGACACCAGTGATGTTGGACGTCATCTCAAAGGCGGTGAAGGAAGCTGAGCGCGCCAGCGAAATTATTCAACGCATGCGCCAACTGGTGGAGCGGAAAGATCCGGAGCGCAAAGAAGTCGACGTCGATGAGTTGGTGGCCACCTGTCTGGAAATGGCAGATTTGGGGGCGATCGACGAACCGTCCATCATGGTCGCCAAGGTTGATAAGAACCTCCCACCCTTGATGGCTGATCGGTGCAAATCGGGCAAATTTCTGATCACCTTCTTTCGCACGCTCGAGAAGCTGTCGCCGGCCCAGCGCAGAGAAAAGTAACCTTGGCGGGGTGCCTAGGTGCGGATGTGCTTGAGTTTCGCGTTGAAGACACGGAACGGGCGTTTCTCAGGAAGTCGCAGACAGCCTTTTCAGAGCTTTCAGCGGCGCGAACACAAGGGGGTTGGCCTTGGGATGGCAAATTTCCAGATCATCGCGCAAATCACGGCGGTGACTTGCGCCTTGAACAATCAGCGCCAGGTGCAGGAGCGTCATTTCTTTTGACACTGCCCGTCACAATTGAAGAAACCGGGACAGAATGAACGCGGACGGTCCCGGCTCAGGACAAGGAAGTAAATCGATGAAAGCGAACGCTGATGCCATCTATATCGTAGACGATGATGCCGCTGTGCGTGACGCCCTATCCGTTTTGTTCAACATGGAGGGCTTTATCGTTGAAACCTTTACCGATGGAGACGCGTTCGTGCAGTCGGCCAGCAAAGCCGTTCCTGCCTGTATCATGTTGGATGTTCATATGCCGGGGCGGTCCGGTATCGAGATTTTGAAGGCGCTTAACGCGGAAAACTATCCCGCACCGATTTTTATCATCTCCGGCCAGGGCGATATTCCTCTGGCGGTTGAGGCGATTCGCAACGGCGCACACGACTTCATTGAAAAGCCTTTCTCAGCCGAGTCTGTTCTTGAGCGGGTCCGCGAGGGCATCAACGCCATGAAGCAACGCCAGTCTTCTGACGACGGGATGCAGTTCGAGGGCGTAGACCTGCTGACCCGCCGGGAGCTGGAAGTGTTGAAAGAGATTACGGATGGCGCCTCCAACAAGGAAGCTGGCCGGACGCTCGGTATCAGCCCGCGCACGGTAGAAGTGCACCGCGCTCGAATCATGGAAAAGCTCGGAGCACGCAATGCGGCCGAGTTGGTCCGTATTGTCCTCGGCCACGGTGCAACAGGCTGACAGGAAACGCTTGAAGGCCTCATCAGATAAGTAATCGCGCGAAAACGTAGTACTGCGTACATCTGATACGGGTTTTTTAGCGTAATTTCTCCGAAGGTTTGGCAATTCCGACCAAACCGTGAGGGCATTGCCGAGTGATTGTTCACATTGTCGAAGACGATCGGGCGGTTGCCGACGCACTTTACATAGTGCTTGGCGAGCTGGGGTATCTTCCGGCCGTTTACAGTGACGGAGAAACTTTTCTGGCCGAAGCGACCGTTTCGGCCAAAGATATCGTCTTGCTTGACCTCGGACTTCCGGGAATGAGCGGTGTGGATGTTGCCCATCAACTGAATTCCCGGGCGAGCGCTCCCCGCATCATCGCGATCTCCGGCAAGACCCGCGCCGGGTTGAACAGGCATCTCAGGGATTTGCCCGATATGCCGCTTTTGAGAAAGCCGTTGTCGATGGAAGCCTTGGCTGAAGCTGTGGCATAATCTCCTGCGTCCGAATATCTCATATGTAGTTCTTCTTACGCAGACACCCTAATTTCTCCTGCAACATCTGATAGATACAGTTTCTCCTGTGGTTGGCAGAACGTCGGACGGGACGTTTTGCAGCAACAGTCGAATGAGCGTCCTCTCCGAAGAGCGGTCAGCCCAGCCAACAGTTGCCATAACCGGACTACGCCGCACAGGTCTGTGCGCAGGAGGGATTTAAATGGCTTACTATGAAGCAGATACTTTCGGGCATGCGGTTAGAACCGGTCGTCCGGTTGCCGAGATGTGTGCATCCAAAGGGACTTCTTTTGAACATTTTGGGGCCAAACAGGCCCACTACGATAACCACGCTGTGATCTACTACGAGGGGGATCCGGCGAAGCGGCTCTATGAGTTGGCGAGCGGTACGGTGATGCTTTACAAGCTGCTGCCGGACGGCCGCCGTCAGGTCGTTGAGGTTTTACGCCCGGGCGATCTGTTTGGACTGTCTGGAGCTGAAGAGAACGATTGCACCGCTGAAACGCTGACGGATGCGAAGGTCAATGAGATCGATCTGCGCCACGTTGAAAAATCAGCTGATTTGCAGCGGCATCTGACCAAATGCCTGACCAAGCAAATGCGTGTCCTTCACGAACATGCTGTCTTGCTCGGCCGGAAATCCGCCGTAGAGCGTGTCGCAAGCTTTCTGATGCATCTGGTTCCGAACCGCGGCGGCCTCGGCTGCGTAGGTCCGGTCGACGACACTGAAGACGGCTACGATCTCCAGCTCCACATGACGCGGCAGGAAATCGCAGATTACCTCGGGCTGACGATTGAAACCGTTAGCCGTGTGGTCTCCGACATGAAGCGCCGCGGAATCATCCGTGTGGACCGCTCGGACAAAATCCACCTCAACAAGGTCTGCGGCCTGTGCCAAATGACAGGCATGCACTGAACATAGTGCGCTAGTCCAATAAAACAGCCGCAGATCCGTCTGCGGCTTTTTTCTTTTAAGGTTGGTGAAAAAACGCATTTTGCCCCTTGAGCCGGACCTATGGTCATACCTTAGAGCGACGCTCAGGAGGTTCTCATGGACAAGAAAATCCAGAACGATGTTCTACTTACCGCTGCAGAGTGCGCTGCTCGAACCGGATTGTCGGTCAAGACACTCCGGGTCTATGAAGCTCAAGGTCTGATCACACCAAAACGCACGGACAAGAACTGGCGCCTTTACGGCACTAACGAGATTGTTCGGTTGAATGAGGTCATGATCCTCAAGCAGTTGGGTCTCAGTCTTTCCAAGATCAGCGAACTTCTCTCCGGTCAGCCGGCGAATTTGGAACGGCTTCTGGAAATCCAGGCCACAACGCTGCGGACCCGCAGTGCGCAGATCGAAACCAGCCTGCGGCTGATCGGGCAATTGCAGCTGAAAGCTAAGAACGGCCTGTCCATGGAGGATCTCCTTTCACTCGCAAAGGAGACCCATATGCATGAAGCAACAGACGATATCGCTTGGCGACGGTATGAGCAGGCGCGCCCGCGGACCCAGGTTGAAATCGACCCAAAGAGTTTGACCGACTATGTCGGCGACTACAGATTTGAAGACGGACTGACTGGCAAGGTAAGGACAGACGCTGGAAAATTGTTGGGGGGGCTCTTGGGGCAGCCTGAGTTCGAGTTATTCGCCGAGGCACCGGACAAATTCTTTTTGAAGATCACGCCTGCTCAGGTGACATTTGATCGTGACGAGACTGGTCTTGTCCAAGGTTTGATTCTTCATCAGGAAGGGTTTGAACTCAAGGCAAACCGATGCGAACCCGGCACCTATCAAAAAGCTGAAGACGCTCTGCAGGATCGGGTCAAGGCCAACGAGCCGTACCCCGGAAGCGCCGACCAGCTGCGGACAGTTATTGCCGAGTGTGCTGCTGGAACGGTCAACCATGATGACTATACACCGCAGCTCGCTAGCGTTATCCGCGAGCAACTCCAAATGGTCGAGCAAGAGCTGGAACGTCTGGGACCGCTCAAATCCCTTGATTTCCGGGGAGTGGGTGCCGGTGGTTATGACCTTTACACAGTTGACTTTGAAAATGGACGGCTCGAATGGGGGCTTTCCAAAGCCGCAGATGGCCGTTTGAACGGGCTATTCATGCGCCCCGCACCTTGTGACATCGTCTAGATACAAAAGCGGATCGCCGGTTTCTTTCGGCGATCCGCTTGGTTCTTGTGTGGTTGATCTACCTTATACAGCCGCAGAATGCCGGGCTTTGCCCGCCGCTTGGCTGTCGGCCAGGTAGGCGTCAAACGCTGCGGCGGCGAGGCGCACATACGGGCGGCCTTCATCTGTCACCCGAACCACGGTGCCATTGTTTTGCTTGCGGTTGATTTCCACAAGACCGTCAGCGGCAAGTTCATCAAGAGCGTCCATGGAGGATTGCAGTTGATGAATGCCGGTATGATAAGCTGAACACACCTCATCGAGGTCGCAGGCGTAGTTGGTCATCAACTCTTCAATGATGCGGCCGCGCAGCCTGTCATCGGCGGATAGCGGCAAACCTTTGGAAACAGGCAATTTGCCCGCGTCAATGCTGCGTTGCCAGTTGCCGACATCCGGCAGGTTTTGCACGAATCCCTTGCTGAGCTTGCCAATCGAGGAAACGCCAAAGCCTATCAGCTGTTCACCCTGGTCGGTCGTGTAACCCTGGAAGTTGCGTTTGAGCGACCCGTCATCGAGCGCAACGGCCATGCTATCGTCGGGCCGTGCAAAGTGATCAAGGCCGATCGCCACATAGCCCGCCTTGAGCAACTCGCTGCGCGCAAGGTCCGCCATGGCCAACCGTTCTGCGGCAGAGGGCAGGGAGGTTTCGTCAATCAACCGCTGATGCTTTCGCATCCAGGGAACATGCGCGTAGCCGAACAGCGCAATCCGGCCCGGGTTCAAAAACAAGGTCTTTTCAACGGTGTCCAGAATGGATTCTTCCGATTGACCTGGAAGTCCATACATCAGATCGAAATTCAGCGCATCAAGCCCGGCCTTGCGCAAATACCCTGTCGTCTGCTCTACGACTTCATAAGGCTGAACGCGGCCAATTGCCTTTTGAACGTCCGGATCGAAGTCCTGAACACCGAGGCTTGCCCGGTTGATCCCGACCTGAACCAGCGTGTCCGCCAGTTCCTGTGTCACGAGGCGGGGGTCAAGTTCGATCGCGTGCTCCAGATCCGGGTCGAAATCGAACAGAACCCGCATTAATCCGGTGAGTTCCACAAGGCTCTGCCGTGGCAGCAGGCTTGGCGTGCCGCCACCCCAATGAATGTGTTTGACGGGGCCAGCTTTTTGCAGGTGAGCCGCGGTAAGCTCAAGTTCCCTGCACATTGTGTCGGCATAAGCCTTCAGCGGCGCATCCTTGCGCGTTGCCTTGGTATGGCACCCACAATAGTGGCAGATCTCCCGGCAATAGGGGACGTGCAGATAGAGAGATAACGTGTCCTGCAGACCTATTGATTGCAACCAATCAACATAAACATTTGCCGACACCCCATCATTGAAGTGAGGAGCGGTCGGATAGCTGGTGTAGCGCGGTACATTGCGCATAGCGTAGGAGAGTGTTTTCGTCATCATGAGCCAACTATTGGCCGCCGGTCCTGGTGCCGCCTTGATATCGCTCAAGCAGCTCAAACCATTTTGGTGATTTTGACTTGTTATCGAGTTGAAGGCACGCTTTGGGCTGACGAATGCAGCGTTATGATTGCGGATAAATCGTCTTTGATGATCAGGATGTATTCAAAAAATGATTACATTGATCAATGTGATCAATCATGATTGTGCTGAATGTTGAGGTTATAAGGTGTCACCCCAGGACAACCAGGTGACGTAGAATATGAACGAACTCCGGTTTGAGACACTCTGGAAGTTTCCGGCGACACTGGCGATTGCCGTGGCGGGCGGGGCTGTATTTCATCTTGCCGGTTTGCCGGCGGCATGGTTGTCCGGTGCCATGATTCTCGTTGCCGCTGCGACCCTGGCGGGCGTCCCGACTGTGATGCCGAACAAATTCCGCGACGGCCTGTTTGTTCTTCTTGGCATTTCCATGGGGGCAGGCGTCCAGCCGGAAGTTGTCGAACGGGTATCCGAGTGGCCGCTGTCCATGGCGATGTTATTGCTCGTTGTTGTTGGGGTGACCATTGCTGGGTACTGCGTTTTGAGATACGCGGCCCATTGGCAGAAGGAGACGGCTTTTTTTGGCGCAATCCCGGGCACCCTGGCTTATGTTATCGCGCTTGCGTCCGAACGGCGGGCCGATCTGCCGAGAATTGCCTCCACGCAATCGGTCCGGCTCTTCTTCCTGATAGCGCTTTTGCCTTTTGCCGTTGTTTCCACAACGGATACCGATGCCAGCATTACGGTCAGCCGTTATACATCCGATCTATGGGACTACGCGATCGGGGTGCCACTCTGCATTCTGGGCAGTCTTCTGGCCGTGAAAGTGCGGTTTCCAGGTGGATGGATGACAGGTGCCTTTTTCACAAGTGCTGGTCTGAATGCGTCTGGTGCCGTTCATCTTGTGCTGCCGGAAAGCATCGTCCTTATCTGTATGGTCGCGATGGGTGCGTTAATTGGCTGCCGGTTCAATGAAATGACCTTCCGCGAATTTGTAAGCGTCTTGAGCGCTTCCGTTTCGGCATTTGCAGCAGCGTTTTCTGTTTCCGTTGCAGGGGCAGGATTTGTCTCCTGGATGATCGACATCCCCTTTGGTCAGGCGCTTCTGGCATTTGCGCCGGGCGGGCTTGAGGTTATGACCCTGATGGCGTTCGTGCTCGATCTGGATCCGGCGTTCGTTGCGGCCCACCAGATTGTTCGCTTCACCGGAATGGTTCTTCTGTTACCCGCAATCACATTGATCACCATCGGCAGGGCACCCCAATCATCAGACGCCACCGGACACACCTCCACGATTGCAACGCCCGACAAACCAATGACCTGATTTCTCAAGACCGTCATGTCTTGAAAAAGAAGTCCGGCGTCTCCTGAAAGCCACCTTTTTCGTACCTGCGATAATCTGTCCCAAGCTTCACCGGGGGTGGGTTTCTGATTCTTGACATGAATCAACGCATCCATTCCGGAACCGTGCGCACTGTCTTGCCATCGTTGGCACCTTGTAACGATTTTAAAGACTGGGGCGCTAAATATGGCACAACAAAAGACCGGATTGGTCTCGCTCGAGGAAGGCGGCTTCGCCATCTTCCTTGTGCTACTTGCATTTGCCTGCCTTATCGTGGCGGGCAAGACCTTTGATCAGGTCATGGCATTTCACGCTAGCGTCGGCGCATTGTTCGCCGCTCTTGGCGTGTTCTATATCTTCAAGAATTACTTCGATGACGGCGGGCAAGCAATCCCGCAGGAACTCGATGGTAAACCCAACTACAATATTGGCCCCATCAAGTTTGGCGCAATCGCGGCCATGTTCTGGGGCATTGCCGGCTTCACTGTCGGTCTTGTGATCGCGCTTCAGCTGGCCTGGCCTGCGCTGAACTTTGATCTGCCCTGGACCAACTTCGGCCGCCTGCGCCCCTTGCACACCTCCGCGGTGATTTTTGCATTTGGCGGCAACGTTCTTCTGGCAACATCGATGTATGTCGTGCAGCGGACCTGCCGCGCGCGGATGCCAGGCAAGATCCTGCCCTGGTTCGTGATCCTGGGCTACAACGCCTTCATCGTCATTGCCGGAACCGGTTACTTGCTGGGTGCCACTCAGGGCAAGGAATATGCCGAACCGGAATGGTACGCTGACCTTTGGTTGACCATCGTTTGGGTGTTCTACCTGCTCCTCTTCCTGGGAACCCTGTGGAAGCGGAGAGAGCCACATATCTACGTCGCGAACTGGTTCTATCTTGCGTTCATCGTGACCATCGCGGTGCTGCACATCACCAACAACTTGACCATTCCTGTGTCAATCTATTCGACCCAGTCCGTGATCGTCTGGGCTGGTGTACAAGATGCGATGGTTCAGTGGTGGTATGGCCACAACGCGGTGGGCTTCTTCCTGACCGCGGGCTTCCTCGCCATCATGTACTACTTCATCCCGAAGCGGGCTGAACGGCCGGTCTATTCCTACCGCCTGTCGATCGTTCACTTCTGGGCTCTGATCTTCATCTACATCTGGGCTGGCCCGCACCACTTGCACTACACGGCTCTGCCGCAATGGGCGTCAACACTTGGCGCGACCTTCTCAATCATCCTGTGGATGCCGTCCTGGGGTGGCATGATCAATGGCCTGATGACCTTGTCGGGTGCGTGGGACAAGCTGCGGACCGATCCGGTTCTGCGCATGATGGTGGTTTCCGTTGCCTTCTACGGCATGTCCACCTTCGAAGGTCCTCTGATGTCCCTGCGGTCGGTCAATTCCCTGTCGCACTACACGGACTGGACCATTGGTCACGTTCACTCCGGTGCACTTGGCTGGGTTGGCTACATCTCCTTCGGCGCGATCTACTGCCTCGTTCCGTGGCTGTGGAACAAGAAGAGCCTGTATTCCCTGAAATTGGTGAACTGGCACTTCTGGCTGTCGACGCTGGGGATCGTTCTCTATATCACCGCGATGTGGGTGTCCGGCATCATGCAAGGCCTGATGTGGCGCGCATACGATAGCCTCGGCTTCCTACAGTACTCCTTCGTGGAAACCGTGGAAGCGATGCATCCCTTCTACATCATCCGTGCTCTCGGCGGTGCGCTCTTCGTGGTCGGCGCCCTGATCATGGCCTACAATCTCTGGATGACTGTCCGTCACGGCGAGGCTGAAGAAGCCGAAGCTCTACCGGCAGGCTCCCTGGCTGCGGCCGAATAAGGGGAGGGACAAAAATGTCTGCATGGAAAAAACACGAAATCTTCGAGAAGAACTCGATCATCCTTGTGATCGGTATTCTCGTGGCCATCTCTGTCGGTGGCCTGGTCGAGATCGCTCCGCTCTTTTATCTGAAGAGTACGATCGAAAAGACCGAAGGAATGCGGCCTTACACGCCGCTGGAGCTCGCAGGCCGCGAGATCTACATTCGGGAGGGGTGCTATACGTGCCACTCCCAGATGATCCGTCCGATGCGCGACGAGTTGGAGCGCTACGGCCACTTCTCACTGGCAGCGGAGTCGATGTACGACCACCCGTTCCAGTGGGGATCAAAACGGACTGGTCCAGATCTGGCCCGCGTTGGCGGCAAGTACTCCGATGACTGGCACGTCGAGCACTTGATCGATCCGCGCTCGCTGGTTCCGGCCTCGATTATGCCAGGCTATCCGTTCCTTGCCGAGACCGAGCTGTTCACCCGTGACATCCAAGGCCACGTCGGCGCCAATATGGTGGTTGGTGTTCCTTACACGGATGCACAGCACGAGTTCGCTGTCGCCGATGCCATCGGTCAGGCGTCTCCGGACACCGACGGGGCTTATGACTTCGAAGAGCGTTGGCCGAATTCGGCGGTCCGCGACTTTGACGGCAACCCGCGCAAGGTCACCGAGATGGATGCGCTCGTCGCCTATCTTCAGGTGCTCGGAACCATGGTCGACTTCTCGATCTACGACAACAAAGCCAACCTGAGGTAAGTGCGATGAACGAGACATACTCCGCCCTCGCGGCCTTCGCGCAAACCGGTGGCCTTATCTACTTCATGATCCTGTTTGGCATCGTTCTGGCCTACGCCTTGTGGCCGAAGAACCGCAAAAAGTTCGATGATGCCGCCCAGATCCCGTTTCGGGAGGACTGATCCATGTCTGATACACATCAAAAGGAAGTCGACCAGGTATCCGGGGTCGAAACCACGGGCCATGAGTGGGATGGTCTGAAGGAGCTCAACAACCCATTGCCGAAATGGTGGCTGTACCTCTTCTACATCACCATCGTTTGGGCCGTGATTTACTGGGTGCTTTACCCATCGTGGCCGCTGATTTCCAGTTACACCACGGGTGTTCTGGGATCCAGCCAGCGGGCCGAAGCCCTTGCTGCCGTTGAAGAAGGCGTTGCCGGACGCTCCCAGTTCGCTGACCAGATCGTTGCGACCCCGTTGGCGGACATCTCCAACGACCAACAGCTCCTGCAATTTGCGATGGCCAATGGCCGTGCGGCATTCGGCGACAACTGTGCACCGTGCCACGGAGCTGGTGGAACCGGATTTGAAGGCTACCCGAACCTTCAGGACGACACCTGGATCTGGGGCGGTACACTGGACGACATCCACACCACGCTGCTTCACGGCATTCGTGTCGACAACGACAATGCCCGCTTTGGCGAGATGCCAGCTTATGGCCGCGATGAACTCTTGAGCAAAGAGGAAATCAGCCAGGTTGCCAACTACGTCGCCTCCCGCACAGGCTTGGAAACCGATGAGGGTGTCGATCTTGCAGCCGGTGAGACACTCTACGTGGACAACTGCGCAGCGTGTCACGGTGACAATCTGGAGGGTATCCAGGATGTTGGTGCGCCGAGCCTGGTGTCAGCGAACTACCTTTATGGCAAGTCGCTGGACGCCATCAAGGCTCAGATCACCAACCCGCGGAATGGCGTCATGCCTGCCTGGGAAGACCGCCTAGATCCGGCAACGATCAAGTCGCTGACAGTTTATGTCCATGCCTTCGGCGGCGGTCAGTAAACTGTTCAAAATGGTGCGACAAAAGCGCCAGACTTGGCTTTGATTTGATCCGGCGCAAAGAGGATATCTTTGCGCCGGATTATCTTATGCGCATGGTGGAACTCCACTAGATCAGCGGCGGGTCAACCGGGCCCGGTTGTTCCGCCAAAGCTGATCGCTATTGAAGTGAAAGAGTATCTTTGTGCGTTCACTTGAACGCATGATGCTCTAGGCATTTGGTTGAAGATCCTATTGGGGCAGGATCGGGCAAAGAGGACGGACGGTATGTCTACCGACACCGAAACGCACGAGGGCGGCCACGACGACGAGTGGTTTGCGTCTGCCAAGAAAATTTATCCCATGGCAACCCATGGTCTGTTCCGGCGGATCAAATGGGCGCTGCTATTCATTACCCTGGGCATCTACTATTTCCTGCCCTTCATACGATACGACCGCGGCCCGAATGCGCCGAACCAGGCTGTGCTCGTGGATATGGACAACGCCCGCGGCTATTTCTTCTTCATCGAAATCTGGCCGCAGGAAGTCTATTACCTGACCGGCTTGTTGATCATTGCGGCTGTGACCTTGTTTCTCATGAACGCAGTCGCTGGCCGTATCTGGTGCGGATACCTGTGTCCGCAAACGGTTTGGACTGACCTGTTTCTCTGGGTTGAGCGCAAGATTGAGGGGGACCGGCGGGAGCGTATCGCGCTGGACAGGGAGCCTTGGTCTGCCTCGAAGGTTGGCAAACGGGCAACAAAACACTTCTTCTGGCTGATGATCGCCTGGTGGACGGGCGGCGCTTGGGTGCTTTACTTCAACGACGCGCCGACGCTGGTTTGGCAGCTTTTGACCTTCCAGGCTCCGATGGTTGCCTACATGTGGATCGGTATTTTGACCGCGACCACATATCTGCTCGCCGGTTTCATGCGGGAACAGGTGTGCATTTATATGTGCCCCTGGCCGCGTATTCAGGCGGCGCTGACCGATGAAAAAGCGCTAAACGTGACCTATCGCTGGGATCGCGGCGAGCCGCGCGGATCACTCAAGCAAAACAAGGGACTCGAAGCGCAGGGGCTTCCGGCAGGTGATTGCATCGACTGTTACCAGTGCTTCCAAGTTTGCCCGACCGGGGTTGATATCCGCAAAGGTCCCCAACTTGATTGCATTCAATGCGGTCTGTGCATTGATGCTTGCGACAACATCATGACGAAGGTCGGCAAGCCGACCGGTCTCATTGCTTACGATACGGACGAAAACATTGAGCGCCGGATCGAAGGCAAGGAGCCCGTCTATGAAATTGTTCGGGTCCGGACAGTCATCTATGCGGCTGTTATTGCTCTAGTCGGCATCATCATGCTGGCAGCGCTTTTGACCCGCGATTTTGCCGACATCAGCGTTCTGCATGATCGGAACCCGGTTTATGTAGAGCAGTCTGACGGCTCGGTCCGCAACGGCTACACTGTGCGCTTGTCCAACAAGCGGCGCCATGACCGGCACTTCATGCTGCACGTAGAGGGAATGCCGTCGAACACACAGGTCGAAGCTGTTGGTGTGACTGAGACCTTTGCCGGCCGTCCAATCGTCCAGGTCGGACCGGACACAACACGTGAAATCCGCGTTCTCGTGACTTCACCGCCTTGGGAAAAAATGCCGCATTCAACGCCGGTGACCTTCCGGATTACCGAGAGTGTGATGGGTGAGGTTATAACCGCTAAGGACACATTCAAAGCGCCTGACCCGGACTAGATCGGAGCACTGGACGCGACGAAGCGACCACTACACCGCGCCCTTGTGGCCAGATCCTGATAGGGGCGCGGTGGTAATCAGACAAACAACCTTTTGCTGAAGAGGGGCCTCCAGCAAGAGACCGCGCCGAGGAGACGGATATGGCGATGGCTGAGACAAACGGAAAAGATCCAAAGGCAATCACTGGCAAGACGGTACTTCTTTGGCTGGCCGGATTCTTTGGAGTGATTTTTCTCACAAACGGGATCTTTCTTTATTATGCGGTCGGGACCTTTCCAGGTGTCGCTGTAGAAAGTTCCTATGAGGCCGGGCAGGCGTACAATCAGGAAATTGCGGCTGCAAAAGCGCAAGAGCAGCTCAACTGGAACATCTCCAGCGAATTGACGCGACAGGCCGATGGCAGTGGTAAGCTATTGGTCCTTGCAAAGGATGCCGGGGATGCGCCTCTTTACGGGATGAATGTTGAAGCGACGCTGAAGCATCCGGCGCAGGTAAATGCCGATCTGTCACTGATCCTGACGGCAGACGGCGGCGGCCGCTATGTTTCCGAAGTGGAAGCGTTGCCGGCAGGAAACTGGACGTTGCTTCTTGAAGTGATCGAAAACGGCGAACGGAAGTTCAAGTCCGAAAATCGCATATTCATCAAGGAATGAGGCGGTAGCTGTGACGGTCCATCAGCGCGATTGGCAGGCTTTTGTAGTTCCCGCAGATGATGGCGCGGTTCATATGGATCTGGCTGTCGACGGTATCACCTGTGCGGCTTGCATGGGGGAAATCGAACGCGGGCTGAAGCGGCTTCCGGGTATCCGCAAGGCTAGGGTCAATCTGACATCACAGCGGCTGGCGGTCGACTGGGTCGAAGACCAGACCGGGGCTGATGAAATCGTCGCTGAATTGGAGCGGTTGGGGTATGCAGCTCACCCGTTTGATCCGGCAAGTCAGAAAGAACGGCAGGACAAGACCGGCAAGCAATTGCTGCGCTGTTTGGCGGTATCCGGGTTCGCCGGCATGAATATCATGTTGTTGTCGGTTTCCGTCTGGTCCGGAAACGCCAGCGATATCACGCCGGAAACCCGGGACTTCTTTCACTGGCTCTCTGCTCTGATCGCCTTGCCGACCGTTGCGTATTCCGGCCAGCCGTTTGTCAAGAGCGCGTTCCGTGCCTTGTCCGCCGGGCGTCTGAATATGGACGTGCCGATTGTTATCGGCGTTGGTTTGGCCGTTGCACTGTCGGTCGTACAAACCATCCAGCATCATCACCATGCCTATTTTGAATCGGCCGTGATGCTTCTCTTCTTCCTGCTTGTCGGGCGGTATCTCGACCACAACATGCGCGGGCGTACGCGCTCGTTTGCCGAAAACATCGCAGCTTTGAAAGCTGAAGTGGCAGCCCGGATCAACCCGGATGGGTCGGTTCGCGAAGTCCCCCTGTCCAAGATTGCAGCCGGAGACCTGGTGCTGGTTGCCGGCGGTGAGCGGGTGCCCGTGGACGGCGTTGTCTCAAGCGGCATTTCCGAAATCGACCAAAGCCTCGTGACAGGAGAGAGCGTCCTTGTCCCCGTCAAACCGGGCCAACGGGTTTATGCCGGCACTCTCAATGGGGCTGGAGCGCTGCAGATCCGAGTAGAAGCGGCTTCAGGCGCGACGCTTCTCGATGAAGTCAACCGGCTGTTAGAAACAGCTTCCCAAGCTAAATCGAAATACGTCCGGATTGCCGATCGTGCTGCACAGCTTTACGCGCCCCTGGTTCATGGCGCAGCTGGCCTCACGTTCTTAGGTTGGCTCCTGGCCGGCATGGAGTGGCAGCCGGCACTTGTGATCGCGATCTCGGTCCTGATCATTACCTGTCCATGCGCGCTTGGATTGGCAGTTCCTGCTGTCCAGGTCGTTGCCTCGGGACAATTGTTCAAGTCCGGTGTCCTGCTGAACTCCGCTGACGCGATTGAGCGGATGGCCGACATCGACACGATCCTCTTCGATAAAACCGGTACGCTGACCCTGGCCGAACCGGAGTTGGTTGGAGAGATTGACCGGCAAGATCCCGTGCTGGGTTTGGCTGGCCAGTTGGCATTGGCAAGCCGCCATCCCTTGTCCATGGCCCTGGTGAAGGCAACCGGCGCCCTAGTCCCGCTTGCTGATGTGCAGGAGGTGTCTGGTGCTGGCCTTGAAACCCATGTCGATGGGCAGCGGTTGCGGCTCGGAAGTCCGTTATTCTGCGGTGCAACGACAGAAGCAATTGAAGAACGCCTGTTGGCAGTACCGGGGGCGTCGCTGCTCGCTGTTCAATATGGCCAAGAGCCCGTGCGCTTGTTGGCGGTTCGCCAGAAACTCCGCTCCGATGCGCGGGAGGTTGTCGATCGATTGAAAGCTCAAGGGTATGCCCTTGAAATCGTATCAGGTGATACTCAGCCCTCGGTCGCGGAGTGCGCCGAGGCACTTGGAATTGAGAATTGGCAAGCAGCGATGACGCCTTCTGCGAAAATCGCCTGTCTGGAGGCCCTGCAGTCCGATGGCCGGAAAGTGCTGATGGTTGGCGACGGATTGAATGATGCCCCAGCGCTCGCCGGAGCACATGTATCCTTGTCCCCGGTGTCCGCAGTTTATCTCAGCCAGGCGGCAGCTGATGCGGTCTTTCTCGGCAAGAAACTGCAGCCGGTCTTTGATGCGCTTTGGCTCTCCATAAGGGCGCGGCGCGCCATTGAACAAAACCTCTGGATTTCGACGGTCTATAATATCATCGCGGTGCCGATCGCAGTCGCAGGGTTTGTCACGCCTTTGATGGCTGCCGTCGCCATGTCCGCCTCGTCATTGGCGGTCACAGCCAATGCACTGCGTTTGAAATGGGGCAATCGGGTTACAACTGATGCTGACGCTACGACCGCCTTCGGTTCGGCAGCGAGCCCTAAGGGAGAGTGAAATGGATGTCTTGATTTTTCTGATCCCGATTGCCCTCGTACTGGGAGGCGTGGGCCTGGTAGCTTTTCTCTGGTCTTTAAAAACTGGGCAATATGATGATCTGGAAGGGGCCAAATGGCGCATTCTGGATGACGATGATCTCCCTGAACGCAAAAACACCCAGTGACCTGTGCGCGGGGGCTTGCTCCCGTACCGGCTATGTCAGGTAAGGATGTTCGATAAGACCATTCCGGTCGCAACAATCAGCAGCCCTATTCCGGAAAGCAGTAGTATGTTCGGGCGATAGGCGCCGCTCACGTTTGATTGTAAATGATGCTCTTTGGAAACAGGCGCGCTGTCCGGAGCATTGTGTTCATCTTCGGTCATATATCGAACAATCACTTATAAGCCTGTTTTGTCTATTTCCAGCGGGCAAACGGCCCATGCAGTTGAGACAAGTCATCTGGAGAATGGCGCTGCAGTTTGAAAGTCCTGTTAATCGGATGGCCGCAAAAGTCTTAATTCTTCGCAACATTACTAAAACGTAAGGGCAGGGATTACGAATTAACCAGTTCTCCAATAAGATGGCTTAGCTTTTCAACTTGAGAGCATGTTCAATACCGGAACGCGACTAACGCATTGTTCAGAAATTCATGTCAGAGAAGACATGAACTTAGGAGGATTGGGTGAGCCTGGATCTGGCCTCGTTGACGTTTTTGCTGGTAGAAGACAGCGCGTATATGCGGACCATTCTGCGCACGATGCTGCAGGGGTTCGGAGCGCGGCGGATTGTCGAAGCCGAAGATGGCGCATCCGGGTTGGAGGCGATGGACCGTGCCAACCCGGATATCTTGATCCTTGATTGGGTCATGCCGATCCTTGATGGCGCGGACATGGTTCGGATGATCCGCAGCCCGAACAACCCTTTTGCCTACATTCCGATCATCATGGTGACCGCTCATACGGAACGCAGCCGTATTGTCGAAGCTCGCCGGCTTGGTGTTCACGAGCTCCTCTCCAAACCGATTTCCGCAAAGGCGCTATATCAGCGGGTGTCGAGTGTGATTGTGCAGCCACGTGACTTCATCAAGACCGCGACCTATTTTGGTCCGGCCCCTCGCGAGATCCGCAATCGTCAGAAAATATGGCAGGGTGGTCCTGGGGAGCAGCCTGGTGGCGATCAAGGAAACGGCGACGACGGCGCTGTCACAGCTATCGGTTAAGTCTGCTCAGACGTTACTAGGCGGCTGACTGTTTCGATTTTGCAGTATTCTGTTTGCCCGGTTTATCTGTTTGTCTAAGTGGAGCAGCCGAATCCGAAAATTGCGCAAGTAGATCTAGATCAACGGTATAATTGTCGAGCAGGAATTGTGAAAGAACATCTATGGGAAGATGTTGATACCCCTCTACAGCTTCATTGAGAGCTTCTAATGTATCTATTCTTTCACGAATTTTTATCATGACATCCCAAGTCAATCTCGAATCATGACCTCTGTTATGATGTAGGGTTAATAATAGTTAAATGTCTGGAGGGCAACAGCTGTCCGGCAAATAAGCTGCAAATGAAAAACTATCCATATTTTGTTCACACCAACGCGCACTTGTTGCTAAACAAAACGCACCTTAGGTCTACCGGTGACAACAAAGGATCCCGCAATGACGCCCGTCGTTTATGTTCTGAATGGCCCGAACCTCAATCTTCTGGGCAAGCGGCAGCCGGAGATTTATGGAGCGCAAACCCTGGGCGATGTTGAAGAGTTGTGCCGGTCCACCGCGGCGCGCTTGGGCTTGACCGCCGAGTGCCGGCAAAGCAATGCGGAACATGAACTGATTGACTGGATTCAGGAAGCGCGGGAAAAAGCCGCTGCAATCGTCATTAATCCTGCGGCTTACTCGCACACGTCTGTCGCCATTTTAGATGCCCTGAACGCTTGCGACTTTCCGGTTATCGAGGTGCATATCTCCAACATTCACAAGCGTGAAGAATTTCGTCAACACTCGTACGTTTCAAGCCGCGCAAATGCTGTAATCGCTGGCTGTGGTGTCCAGGGCTATGAGCTGGCGCTCACCCATGCCGCAGCCTTGGTGCGCGCTGGCTAGAAGCTCAAGTAAGTAGCGGGAAATTTGGGTCGGCTAAGCGCCGCTTCCCTTCACGAACTCGCGGGCGATCGTGCGTACCACGATTTTGACATCAAGCCACAGATTCACATTCTCAATGTATGCAAGATCATACTCGAGCCGCATCCGGGCCATGTCCGCATCTGATGCATCTCCGCGATACCCGTTGACTTGCGCAAGGCCTGTAATTCCCGGCAGCACCTGAAGCCGGTCATAGTAGCGATAGTCGAGGCACTCGTAGGGAACACCGCCTGCCTGCATGCCGGGGACATAAGGCCGTGGGCCCACCAGTGACATTTGCCCGCGCAACACATTCCAAAGCTGAGGCAGTTCATCAAAACTGCTCTGGCGCAGGAAACGCCCAACCCAGGTGACGCGCTGATCGCCCACAATGGTGTGCTGTAAACCTGTGTGGTCGCATTGATCGACAAACATCGTCCGGTACTTGAGAATTGAAAACGGCTGTCCGTTGATCCCAAGGCGGGTCTGACGGAAAAACACAGGACCGCGGCTGGTCAGTTTGATTGTCAGGGCAATGCCTGCCAGGAGAGGAAACAAAAACACCAGGCCGGCGACCGCTCCCGCGATATCGAAGACCCGTTTCAATGCGCGCTGCAGCGGCCTTGCTGCGTAGACTGGACGCTTCACCTCTGCGTAAGGCGAGGCAGCTTTCCGCAGTTGGCGGGCAGTTATAATACGGTTTGCGGCCCCGCCGCGAATTTTCTGCATACGGCCTGAGCTGGTGCCTCTGAACAAGCTGGAAGACGGCGTCCCAAAGCCGAAGCGATAAAGCTTTCGCGCTTCTTTCCTGTCGTCTGTCAGCGTCTCATCTGCCATGCGTTTAAAAAACCTGCTGTCCGCTTCGTCCTACCTAACTTTGCGGACCATAAATCAGAACATTTTCAGGTTCCAATTAAATATTAGTAAAGTGTTAACGCTGTGATCTAGATCACGAAGTGTATGAGATAAAATACTTATTTGCGCTACCGGAGAAAATGGCGTCAGGATTCTGCCTTACGCGAGCGTGCCGAAGGCGAAAAAGGCGAGCCTGCCAAAGCGGCGAAAAATACCTCAAATCCACAGTCTGACAACCGTAATGCAACCTATTGTCAGTAGGAGCGACCAACGCTCGTATAGTCGAAGCCGGCTTCTGCCATGTATACAGGTGTGTAGATGTTCCGAAGGTCTGCAACCTTCGGGGTTTTTACCAGCGATTTCACCCGCTCCAGGTCGAGCGCCCGGAATTGGTCCCACTCGGTTACGATCACAATCGCATCAGCACCTTCGATCGCGTGATAAGGACCGTCACAGAACATTACATCCTGCATAAGCTTGGCGGCCTCTTCCATGCTCGCCGGATCAAAGGCGCGGATCTTGGCACCTGCCGCTTGTAGCTTTTGAACGATGTCGATGCTGGGCGCTTCGCGCATGTCATCGGTGTTCGGTTTGAAGGCAAGGCCGAGAAGGGCGATTGTTTTGCCGTCAACATCACCGCCCATGAAATCAATGACCTTGTCGGCCATCTTCTTCTTCCGAGCAGCGTTCACCTCGATCACCGAATCGACGATTTTCAACCCGGATTCCGCGTCGGCCGCGATCTTGGATAGCGCAAGCGTGTCTTTCGGGAAGCAAGAGCCGCCGTAGCCGGGCCCCGCATGCAAGAACTTGGAGCCAATGCGGTTGTCCAGACCAATGCCGCGGGAGACTTCCTGAACATTACCGCCGACCTTCTCGCAAAGGTCCGCAATTTCGTTGATGAAGGTGATCTTCACCGCAAGGAAAGCATTGGCAGCATATTTGATGAGCTCGGATGTACGGCGTTTGGTGACCAGGATCGGAGTCTCATTGAGGTAGAGCGGCCGGTAGAGCTCCCGCATGACATCCACCGCCTTGCCGCTGTCTGTACCGACAACAACACGGTCCGGACGTTTGAAGTCTTCGATTGCCGCACCTTCACGCAGGAATTCCGGGTTTGAGACGACTGCAAAGTCCGCATCCGGGCGGGTCTTGCGGATAATCGCTTCCACTTCGTCCCCAGTGCCGACCGGAACGGTCGACTTCGTCACCACTACAGTGAACCCGTCAATGAGCGTGGCAATCTCTTCTGCCGCTGCATAGACGTATGTCAGGTCCGCGTGTCCGTCGCCCCGGCGGGTAGGAGTTCCAACCGCGATGAAGACAGCGTCAGCCCCTTTGACAGCTTCTTCTGCATCGGTCGAAAAAAACAGCCGCTCTTCGGCAACGTTCTTGGCGACAAGCTCTTGCAGGCCAGGCTCATAGATCGGGATCTCGCCCTTGTTCAGGGCATCGATCTTGGAGGCGTCCTTGTCAATGCAGGTTACAATGTGGCCGAAGTCGGCAAAACAGGTTCCAGATACCAGACCGACATACCCGGTCCCAATCATCGCAACGCGCATCGTCTATCCCAGTTTTTCCAGACGGGACCTTTTATCCCGTCAAAGGCGCGGCCGAGGCACGGAATACCATTAGCCGAAGAAGAAAACTCAGCGCGTTGGTACTGGCTTTCTGACAGGTGTCAATCCACGAAGGGCTGCACGGGAACCAATTGCGCCAAGCTGCGGCCCTTATGCCGCAGTTTTCGGCACACTATTATGACGGCAATGTTTCTTGCCTTGGTTTTCCTGGCAAGTTTGGACCTTCAGACCGTCAGATAACGCCTGACGTCCGCCTCAGACATGTCGTCGCTACGTCCGGAAAGAACCACTTCGCCGCGGTCCATAACCGCGTAATCATCTGCAAGATCCCGGGCGAACTCGAAATACTGCTCAACGAGAACGATCGCCATTGTCCCCTGATCCCGAAGCCAGGAAATGGCCCGGCCAATGTCCTTGATGATCGAGGGCTGAATTCCTTCGGTTGGTTCATCCAGAACCAGCAGTTTGGGGCGGGTCACCAAGGCTCTGGCGATTGCAAGTTGCTGCTGTTGCCCGCCGGACAGATCTCCGCCGCGGCGATGCAGCATGTCCTTTAACACTGGAAAGAGCTCGAAGATCGTATCTGGAATAAAGCGGTCTTTGCGTGGGATCGGCGCATAACCGGTTTCCAGGTTTTCCTTGACCGACAAAAGCGGAAACACCTCGCGCCCTTGTGGAACAATGGCGATGCCCTTCTTGGCCCGTGCATGCGGCGGCAGGTTGGAAATGTCCTCGCCGTTCCAGATAATTTGCCCAGAACTGATCGGCTGTTGGCCGGCAACTGCGCGCAATGTCGATGTCTTGCCGACCCCGTTACGGCCCATAAGGCAGGTGACCTTGCCCGTTTCTGCATTCAAGGAAACGCCCTTTAGCGCCTGAGCAGCACCATAGTGGAGATTGATGTTTTCGACTTTGAGCATCGCCTAAACCTGACTTGTTACAAAGGGCTGGACTGCAAGAACTTCAGTATCCTCGCACGTCATTACCGGGCTTGACCCGGTAATCCATTCCGTTCGGTCTCGTCCGGCACCGTTGTCCGAACGGAAAGCGGGCGGCTTGGATGCCCGGATCAAGTCCGGGCATGACAGTAGGAAGGGCATGCAAATCTCCTCACCGCCCAAGATAGACTTCAACAACCCGCTCGTCGGCGGAGACGTGATCAAGAGAGCCCTCGGCCAGAACGGAGCCTTCGTGCAGAACCGTGACCTTCACCCCGAGGGAGCGCACAAAGTCCATGTCGTGCTCGACGACGACGACGGAATGATCCTTGGCGATCTCTTTCAAGAGTTCGGCTGTTTCCGCCGTTTCTGCATCGGTCATTCCGGCGGCTGGCTCATCGACGAGCAAGAGCTTTGGATCCTGGGCCAGCAGCATGCCAATCTCCAGCCATTGTTTCTGGCCGTGGGAGAGATTTGCGGCCAGCTCATCGCGTTTTTCACCTAGGCGGATCAGCTCAAGCAGCTCTTCAATCCGCTTTTTTTCAGCGCCTGTAATAACGTGAAACAGGGTCGCGAACGGTCCCCGGGGTGCTTTGAGCGACAATTCGAGATTGTCCCAGACTGTATGACTTTCAAACACGGTCGGCTTTTGAAACTTACGGCCAATGCCGAGTTCGGCGATGGAGGCTTCATCCTCGCCGGTCAAATCGATAACGCCATTAAAGAAGACTTCGCCCGCGTCCGGCCGTGTCTTGCCTGTGATTATATCCATCATCGTTGTTTTGCCTGCACCGTTCGGGCCGATGATGGCCCGCATTTCTCCCGGATCGATGGTAAGCGACAGATCGTTGATCGCCTTGAAGCCGTCAAAGGAGACTGAGACACCGTCCAGATAAAGCTGGCTTGTTGATCTGGCCATGAGTTACTCCGCAGGCTGAGGTTCTGATGAGAGTGGTTTGGCCTTTGCGGGCCCGGCCATATTGGCTGGCGCGGCGGGACTTTGTGGCGGTGCCGTCGGCGGCGTGCCAGACCCGCTTTCCGCGTTTGCAGACACTTTGCGCTGCTTCAGCGCCGTCCACCCTTGTGAGACTGTCCCAACAATGCCTTTGGGCAGGAACAGGGTAACCACCACGAACAGGCCGCCGAGGGCGAACAACCAGATGTCCGGAAGCACAGCCGTAAACCAGGTCTTGGCGAAGTTTACCAGAACAGCCCCCAGGATAGCGCCGACCAGTGTACCACGCCCGCCAACTGCGACCCAGATCACCACTTCAATGGAGTTGGCTGGCGCGAATTCGCCCGGGTTGATGATGCCGACTTGAGGCACATAAAGCGCACCTGCAATCCCGGCCATCATCGCTGATATGGTCCAGACAAAGAGCTTGTAGTGTTCAACCCTGTAGCCGAGGAACCGTGTCCGGCTTTCCGCATCGCGCACGGCGACCAATACCTTGCCTAGTTTGGACCGCGTGATCGCCCGGCAGATGATGTAACAAAGGCCGAGCGCGATTCCTGAGGCTGCGAAGAGTGCCGCCCGGGTTGTGTCCGCCTGAATGTCGAAGCCAAGGATGTCCTTGAAATCAGTCAGCCCGTTGTTGCCGCCGAACCCCATGTCATTACGGAAGAAGGCCAGCAACAGAGCGTAGGTGAGAGCCTGCGTGATGATGGAGAGGTAAACGCCGGTGACACGGGAGCGGAAGGCGAACCAGCCGAACACGAAGGCCAGAGCGCCAGGCACCAGCACCACCATCAGTGCTGCAAACCAGAACATGTCAAAACCGTACCAGAACCAGGGCAAGACATCCCAGTTCAGGAAAACCATGAAATCGGGAAGGATCGGGTCGCCATAAACGCCCCGGCTGCCGATTTGGCGCATCAGGTACATGCCCATGGCATAACCGCCGAGCGCAAAGAAGGCGGCATGGCCGAGCGACAGGATCCCGCAGAAGCCCCACACAAGATCGACCGACAGGGCCAGCAGTGCGTAGGTCAGGTACTTGCCCATCAGCGCAACTGCATAGGTTGGAACATGGAACGGAGAGCTCTCCGGAACGAGCAGGTTCCCGGCTGGGACCAGCAGGATCACGGCGGCAAGCAGCGCCAGGAAGATACCCGCACGGGCGTCCATTGCCCGGAAGAGAAAGGACGTCATCATGCTTCGACTGCCCGGCCCTTGAGGGCAAACAGACCCCGTGGACGCTTTTGAATGAATAGAATGATGAAGACGAGCACCAGGATCTTGGCGAGAACTGCACCGGCGTAGGGTTCAAGGAATTTGTTGACCACGCCAAGGGTCATGGCGCCAACCAGCGTGCCCCAAAGGTTGCCAACACCGCCGAAGACCACAACCATGAAGCTGTCGATGATGTAGCCTTGCCCGAGGTTCGGGGAAACGTTGTCGATCTGGGAGAGAGCAACGCCAGCAATTCCGGCAATCCCTGAGCCGAGACCAAAGGTCAGGGCGTCGACCCAGGGGGTGCGAATCCCCATGGACGCCGCCATGCGCCGGTTCTGGGTAACGGCACGGGTGTAAAGTCCGAAAGGTGTTTTCTTAAGAACCAGGATCAGCCCGGCGAAGACCAGCAGGGCAAACAGGATGATCCACATCCGATTGTAGGTGACCGTCATCTGACCGATCTCAAAGGCGCCGGACATCCAGTCCGGATTGCCGACTTCGCGGTTTGTCGGTCCGAAAATTGACCGAACGGCCTGCTGCAGAATAAGCGAGATGCCCCAGGTGGCGAGAAGGGTTTCCAAGGGGCGGCCATAGAGCCAACGGATCACGCCGCGTTCGATCCCAATGCCGATGAGGCCAGAGGTCGCAAAAGCAAGCGGAAGAGCAATGAACAGGGAATAGTCGAAAAGGCCCGGCGCGGAAGTGCGGATCAGTTCCTGCACCACAAAGGTCACATAGGCACCGATCATCACCATTTCGCCGTGGGCCATGTTGATGACACCCATCACCCCGAAGGTGATCGCAAGGCCAATCGCGGCAAGCAGCAAAACGGAGCCGAGCGACAGGCCATACCAGATGTTCTGAGCGGCATCCCAGGTGGCGATGGACTTCTCGATTTTGGCAACTGCGCTTGCGGCAGCTTCTTGAACCGCGCCCGTAGAGGCGGATTGAGCAGCAATCAGAAGGGAGAGTGCATCCCGGTTGCCCATGTCGGATAGCGTTTGAACAGCCTCCAGCTTATCGCTCTCATCCAGGTCGGAATTCAGGACGGCCGCCGCTCGCGCCTGCTCCATGACTGTCCGAACCTGATCGTCTGTTTCGGCTGCGAGCGCCTCATCCAGAGCTTCGAGTTTTTCTGGATCCTGAGCTTTGAAGATCGCCTCTGCGGCCGTTAAGCGAACTTCGGGGTCTGGCGCCTGTAGTGTCAGAGATCCGAGTGCCGAACGGATCACGCGGCGCAACCGGTTGTTGACTTTGATCTTTTTGACCTCACGGCGGCCGGCAGTGCCAGCCTCTTCTCCCGTAAGTGGGTCAGTTAGATTGTAGGATTTCCCTTCCCGTTGAGCGATGAAGACCATTCCGTCGGATTTGCGGACATAAAGATCGCCCGCGCTCAGCGCTTCAAGGGTAGGCGCAACTGTCGGATCGCCGGTTGCCTTGAGCGCTTCAACCTGGCGCTGGGTCTCGTCGAATTTGCCGTTGGCCAATTCATTAACCAGCGGCCGGAGCGCGTCGTTACCGTCTTGTGCGGAGGCTGATGTGTTTGACAACACTGCAAGGCACAGAAGCACGAGGATTGATTTCAAAAAGGACATTGGTCCACCGCGGTTGGAATAAATCCGCCAATCATCCTGAGGTTCCGCATTCGCGGCGTCTCGAAGGATGAGGTTCCTTTTGGGGAGAGGGGCAACAGGGGGCACCTGTTCTTGGCAACGGAGAAGAAAACGGGACGGGCCCCCATCATCGCCCGTCCCGCATATTCCAGCCCTTACCTTAGGAGCCGGATCCACCGCATTTGCCAGTTGCGGTGTTGAAGTTGCCGCAGGACAGCGGAGCGCGCCAATCCGCGATCAGGTCCTTGGAGCCATCCAGGTAATCCGACCAGGCATCGCCAACAACGAGACCGGAGGTTTCCCAAACGGTTTCAAACTGGCCGTCATCCTGGATCTCACCAATCAGCACCGGCTTGGTGATGTGGTGGTTTGGCATCATGGCGGAGTAGCCGCCGGTCAGGTTTGGTACGGAGACGCCGACGATTGCGTCAATGACAGCGTCCGGATCTGTGGTGCCGGCCTTGGTGACAGCCTCAACCCACATGTTGAAGCCAATGTAATGGGCTTCCATCGGGTCGTTGGTGACACGCTCTTCGTCACCGACGAAGGCTTGCCAGGTTTCGATGAACTCTGCGTTTGCGTCAGTGTCGGCGGACTGGAAGTAGTTCCAGGCTGCCAAGTGACCGACGAGCGGAGCGGTATCGAGGCCGGCGAGTTCTTCTTCACCCACGGAGAACGCAACAACTGGGATGTCTTCAGCTTTGATACCGGCGTTGCCGAGTTCCTTGTAGAACGGAACGTTGGCGTCACCGTTGATGGTGGAGACCACGGCGGTCTTCTTGCCAGCTGACCCGAAGGCTTTAATGTCGGAGACGATCGTCTGCCAATCGGAATGACCGAACGGCGTGTAGTTGATCATGATGTCTTCTTCAGCAACACCCTTGGACTTCAGGTAAGCTTCCAGAATCTTGTTTGTTGTGCGCGGATAGACGTAATCGGTCCCTGCCAGAACCCAGCGCTCGACGCCTTCTTCGTTCATCAGGTAATCAACGGCCGGGATCGCCTGCTGGTTCGGAGCAGCGCCCGTGTAGAAAACGTTGCGCTGAGATTCTTCACCTTCGTATTGGACCGGGTAGAACAGCAGAGAATTCAGCTCTTCGAAGACCGGCAGAACGGATTTACGGGAAACGGATGTCCAGCAGCCGAAGACGGCATCAACGCCGTTCACTTCGATCAGCTCACGTGCCTTCTCTGCAAACAGTGGCCAGTCGGAGGCCGGATCGACAACGACGGCTTCCAGTTTTTTGCCGAGAATGCCGCCTTTTTTGTTCTGCTCTTCAATGAGCATCAGCATGGCATCTTTAAGCGTGGTTTCAGAAATTGCCATCGTGCCGGAGAGTGAGTGGAGGATACCAACCTTGATGGTTTCCTCAGCTGCAGCACCGCCGATCATAGTGGACGCCATCAGGCCGCCCAGCATCAGTTGCTTGAATGTCTTGGTCATTGAATTTCCCCTCTTGAGTGACGTCACCAGCCCCCATGCCGGTGCGAGGCGGCTGGAAGGAGTGCCGCTGTCGGACAAAGATCGTGCGGTGGTTTGTTGCGGTGCGGTATACGTCAATTGACGTAAGTTGCTGGTCTCTGTCGTCTAAGATTATGAAATTATGGGGTAATTTCGATGCGTCATCGGGTGGGCTGCTCAGAAGGGGCAAGCAAACCGATAAATGACCTTCATTTTCCTTTCGGCAGATCGGCGGCCGCAACATCGTCTCAAAGGGCTGGCGCAAAACTTGCTGTGCTTCACCAAAACGAAAAACGTGGAGCGTAAGTAGGGAATGGAGGCTCGGATCTGCCTGCAGAAGGGGCGGCTGCCTATTATTGAGGCAGCTCAGTGACGGCGCGCCAACGCATCGTGCCGATCCGGCGCCAGTACAACAAATGGGTCAACAACCAGACCCTTGAGGATTATGCGCTCCGGTTCACGGCCAAGAGCGCGCGCAAATTCTCCTCCCGCGCCATTTCCCAGACCGCCATCGGGGCCATCTCCTTTCTGGCGCTGGAAGCGATCGGCGGGGCGATCACGCTGTCGCACGGCACGGCAAACGCGTTTCTGGCGATCTTTGTCGGTAGTCTTGTTCTCTTGATTGTCGGCCTGCCGATCAGCCGGTACGCGGTGCGTTATGGGGTTGATATTGATCTTTTGACGCGCGGAGCAGGATTTGGCTATATCGGATCAACTATCACATCGCTGATCTATGCCAGTTTCACCTTTATTCTCTTCGCTATCGAAGCCTCGATCATGTCCGGGGCCTTGGAGTTCGCGTTCGGGATACCGCTTTGGCTCGGCTATATCATCAGCGCGGTTGCGGTCATTCCTCTGGTGACCCACGGGATCACCTGGATCAGCCGGTTTCAGCTGGCGACCCAGCCGTTCTGGATCATCCTGAACATCCTGCCGTTCTTCTTTATCTTCTTCACGGATTGGCAGGCGGTGGGCACCTGGTTGAGTTTTTCCGGCATTGATCCAGAGACAGGCGCGCCAAAAGTGGGGCAGACCGGCTGGGACAATGTCAGCCTGATCAGCTTTGGCGCAGCCTCCGCCGTGATCCTGGCCTTGATGGCCCAGATTGGCGAGCAAGTTGATTTCCTGAGGTTTCTGCCGGCATCCTACCACGGCCAGAAACGCCACAGGCTTGCAGTATTCCTCGCCGGGCCCGGTTGGGTTATTCTCGGAGCGCCGAAGATGATTGCTGGCTCGTTCCTGGCGGTCCTTGTCCTGTCGCATGGTGTTCCGGTAGAACATGCGGACGACCCGTCAAGAATGTACACCGTTGCCTTCGGATACATGATCCCGAACGAGACGGTAGTGCTGTTGCTGATGGCTGCGTTTGTGGTCGTGGCACAGTTGAAGATCAACGTTATGAACGCATATGCGGGCTCGCTCGCATGGTCGAACTTCTTCTCCCGTCTGACTCATTCGCATCCGGGCCGGGTTGTCTGGCTGGTGTTCAATGTCGTTATCGCGCTTCTTTTGATGGAGCTGGGCATCTACCGCATGCTGGAGGAAACGCTTGGCGTCTTTTCAATCGTTGCCATGGCCTGGCTTTCGGCTATTTCTGCCGATCTTTTCATCAACAAGCCGCTTGGTCTCTCTCCGCCAGGGATCGAGTTCAAACGGGCGCATCTTTACGACATCAACCCGGTCGGCACCGGCGCGATGGTGCTTGCCGCGGGTTTGGCGCTCGCCGCTCAGTTTGGGTATTTTGGTGAGGTGGCAGCGGCGCTCTCGACTTTCCTTGCCATGGCCATCGCGTTTGTTGCAGCACCGCTCATCGCCTGGGCGACGAAGGGCCAATACTACCTTGCGCGCAAGCCCCGGAGGAGCTGGCAGGCGCGGGAACACATTGCCTGTTCCATTTGCGAGAATCCGTTTGAGCCGGAAGACATGGCGTACTGTCCCGCCTATCAGGCACCAATATGCTCCCTGTGTTGCTCGCTGGATGCCAGATGCCATGATTCCTGCAAACCCAAGGCGCGTCTGAATTATCAGCTCGGGTCGGTGGCTGGCGCCGTTTTGCCTGTACCGGTGATGGAGATGTTCCAGACACGGCTCGGTCGGTATGCCCTGACGGCCGTCTTCGGTATCGCTGCGATTGGAGCTGTGCTCTGGATTATCTATGCTCAGGCTGTCAGCCGCCTTGGAGATCCAACTGGGGTCCTGGGCGAAATCGTCGCCCTCATCTTTTTCGTCTTCGCAATCGCGGCTGGTATCGCGTCCTGGTTCCTGGTGCTTGCGCATGACACCCGCCATGTGGCTGAAGAGGAATCCGCCCGCCAGAACGCTCTGTTGCAGAAGGAAATTGACGCTCACAGTGTCACCGATGCCGCGCTTCAAAAGGCCAAGGAAGACGCGGAAGCGGCCAATCTTGCAAAAAGCCGCTATGTGGTGGGTCTCAGCCACGAACTGCGGACACCTCTCAATGCAGTCCGTGGTTATGCTCAGGTTTTGGAACGGGATGAGGCGTTGCCGACAGCCCGCAAACCGGCCGTGACGACCATTCGCCGGAGCGCCGAACACCTTTCCGGCTTGATTGACGGATTGCTGGATATCTCACGGATTGAAGCAGGCCGACTGCAGGTCTATTCCAACGAGATCAATTGCCACGAGTTCCTGGATCAAATCGTTGACATGTTCCGAATGCAGGCGAAAGCAAAGGGACTGGACTTTCATTTCGAACGGGCTGAAAACCTGCCGGTGATCGTGCGGACAGACGAAAAGCGCTTGCGTCAGATCCTGGTCAACCTGTTGTCGAACGCCATCAAATTTACGGACGCTGGGCACGTGTCTTTCGCCGTGACCTACAGGTCGCAGGTTGCGAGTTTTGTGGTCGAAGACAGCGGACCCGGCATCCCCCTCAATGAACAGACAAAAATCTTCGAACCCTTCGCGCGCAGTGCAGCTCAGGAGACAGACAGGATCCCTGGTTTGGGACTGGGTCTCACGATTACGAAGCTGCTGACCGAAACGCTGGGCGGCGCCGTTGCCCTCTCCAGCGCAGAGGGGCAAGGCTCCAGGTTTGAAGTTCGGCTGATGCTGGCTGCAGTCGATAAGCCTGTGACTGCGGTACGCCGCGAAAAACGGATCAGCGGCTACGTGGGTCCTCGCAAGACTGTCGCGGTGATCGACGACAATCCTGATCATCGGGCCCTGGTGCGCGATATCCTCGATCCACTTGGCTTTGTCGTTCTAGAGGCGGCAAGTGCAAACCAGTGTGTTGAGGTTGTCTTGCCCCTCAAGCCGGACCTCTATCTTGTAGATATTCTAATGCCCGGGACAAACGGCTGGGAGCTGATCAAGGACCTGCGGATGAAAGGGGAAATGGCTCCGATTATCATGCTGTCGGCCAATATAGGTGATCAGGCGCTGAAACCGGAAGGCCCAGCCAATCACACTGCGTCGCTCGCCAAGCCGTTTGATATTCACCAGCTGCTCGATCTCATTCAACAGCATACGGATGTCGAATGGAGCGAACATGCTCAGGTGGAGTCAGATTTGGTACTCTCCCAAAGCTCTGGATTGACGTCGCCAGGAGGGCGTCATGTTGCCGATCTGATCAATCTCGCTGAAATTGGCTATGTTGAGGGGATTGAGGCGAAGTTGACGGAACTGACCGAAGATCCGGTCAACGAGCCCCTGGTTCGAGCGCTGCAGGACCATCTGAGCCGGTTCGATTTTGAAGGGTACAAGGGTGTGTTGAACGGATTGGAGAGGCAGGATGGATAACCGCCGCGACACCGTTCTTGTGGTTGATGACAGTCCGGACTCCCTCGGCTTTGTGACGGAAGCTCTGAAAAAGACAGGCGTTGCGGTCCTGGTTGCGACCAATGGCGAGGCGGCCTTGTCCATTTGCGAGCGGGTAACCCCGGACACCATCCTCATGGATGCGGTGATGCCGGGGCTGGACGGGTTTGAGACCTGCCGCAAGCTCAAGGAGAACCAGGGCCTTCAGCATGTTCCTGTGATCTTCATGACGGGGCTTTCGGAGACCGAGCACATCGTAAAGGCACTGGATTGCGGCGGGGTCGATTTTCTCACCAAGCCCATTGATGTTGATGAGCTGAAGGCCCGGATCAAGGTGCATTTGCGCAATGCCCGATCCGTTCAAAGTGCGCATGTTGCGCTGGATGCTGCTGGACGCCATCTCGTCGCTGTATCCTCGGAAGGTGCGATCCTTTGGACCACGCCACAGATCCACACCCTTTTGGCGCGGACGGGCGCTGCAGATGCAACGCTTTTTCAGCTGGGCCGAGCGCTCGGCGAATGGCTTGAGAGTGGTGCAGATACGCCAAAGCGTGGCAGTTTCATGTTGGGGCTGTCTGAAGAATTGGCCGTCCAGCTCTATCCTCTTGGCCGCGTTGGGCCAGATGAGAATCTCTTTCGCGTAACGGCGGAAGACGAGGAAGGGCAAGTGCGGGCGCTGCAGGTCGAGTTTCAGCTGACCCAGCGCGAAGCAGAAGTCCTGATCTGGATTGCCAAGGGCAAGTCCAACAAGGATATTGGCGAAATCCTGAACCTGAGCCCGCGCACGGTGAACAAGCACCTTGAGCAGATTTTTGTAAAGCTTGGGGTCGAGAACCGCGCTTCCGCTGCCGTCCGGGCTGCAGAGGTCATGTTCGCGCTCTAAGTTCCCGATCCGAGAACCGCGCTTAACCTGTCAATTGGAACGGCGGGATGGACATTTGTGCCAACTTCTGGCACAGAAGATGATAATTATTGACATAAACTTACAAAAATACGGTTATGACAACTGCATATTCAGGTCTGGTGAGCAATCTTCTGCAAGGGTATGCTGAGGCTGGGTACAGTCAGTCGGACGCACTCACCGCGGCTAAGCTTGAGTGTTTGTCGGATGCGCCGACAGCGCAGGATTTCATTCGCCTCAGCCGCGCAATCTCCCTTCGGATGAACGACGAGTTCGCCGGGCAGCTGGAGCGGCCTCAGCGGATTGGTACGCTGGCACTGATGGCAGAACATGCTTCCCGCGGACGGACGGTCGGTGACGCGTTCTCGCGGCTGGCGGATTTCATGAACATGCTGGACAACACGTTCACTGTGACATTTTCCACTACAGGATCAGAGTGCCGGTTTCAGCTCGATCGCACGACCCCGGCCTTTCCGAAATCAGAGTTTGGTATTGAGGCTATATTGGTTTTGATGCACCGGCTGACGGGGTGGCTCGCCGGTAAATGGGTGCCGCTGTCGTCGGTCTGGTTCGACTATCCACGGCCAGCCTGGGCGTCAGGCTGTGGCGAACTCTTCCCCGGCGCACGTCCTTCGTTTTCCTTTGAAAATAGCGGCTTTTCTATGCCGATCGATGTTCAGTCCTGGCCTTTACACCGGAGTGCGGAGGCCGCCGTTGCCTGGGCCCGGCGCACGCCTATGGATGCCTTCATGCCCGTGGCTTTGCTTCAGGGTGTGTCACAGCAAGTGGCGGGGCTGATCGAAGCTGCAATCATTGATAAAAGGCCGTTGCCATCGATGGATGAGCTTGCCAGCCTCCTTGAGATGCCGGTTTACACCTTGCGCCGACGGCTGAAAAAAGAAGGTGTCTCACTTCCCGACATCCGTCTGCAGGTCAAGCGGGATCATGCCCGTTCGATGCTGGCGGAAACAGGCGAGAGCATCGAAGCCATTGCGCTGCGTCTCGGTTTCAGCGAGACCAGTGCCTTCATTCGTGCCTTCAAGGAGTGGACGGGCGTGACACCGCGGACATACCGGCAATCAGGACGTCTTCAGGTTCCAGTGCCGGGGCATCGCACATTCAGATAGAAATTGACAAAAAGTAACAAGTGCGTCACCTTTCCATAAACGTCAGAATTGGACCCTTGGGAGGTTATCGTGTCTGTTTTTGCCGCCACCGCATCCTGGCCTCAGGAAGAGCACCGTATGTTTTACGATTCAGCGTCGCGTTTGCTGGATGATGAAATGGTGCCGAATATTGAAAAGTGGAACGACCAGGGTGTCGTTGACCGCGCGTTTTGGACCAAGACCGGCGAGGCCGGAATTCTGGGTGCGGCGCTTCCCGAAGAATTCGGCGGTGCAGGTGCCCCAATCAGCTTTGACGCGGTGACAGCTTATCTCCAAGGCCGCAAGGGCGAGAGCAGCTGGGGTTTTTCCATCCAGTCGATCGTCAATCACTATGTTGCAGCATATGGCACGGACAGCCAGAAAGAGCGCTGGCTGCCGAAGCTGGCCTCCGGTGAATATGTCGGCGCCATCGCCATGACCGAACCCGGCACTGGTTCGGACCTCAAGAGCGTAAAGACAACGGCCGAGTTGGTCGGCAACGAGTACGTGCTCAACGGGTCGAAGATTTTCATTACCAACGGTCAGACTGCGGATCTTATCATCGTTGTTGCCAAGACCGACAAGACCATGGGCACCAAGGGTGTCTCCCTTTTGGTTCTTGAAACCGAAGGCGCGGACGGCTTCACGCGGGGGCGGAACCTCAAAAAACTCGGCTGCAAGGCCAACGACACATCCGAACTGTTTTTTGAAGATGTGCGCGTCCCACCGGAAAACCTGCTTGGCGGTGAAGAAGGCCAGGGTTTTTATCAGCTTATGAAACAGCTGCCCTGGGAGCGGCTGATCATTGCATGTCTGGCGCTCGGCGTGATCGACTTCGCGATCGATGAGACGGTGCGTTATGTTCAGGACCGCAAGGCCTTTGGCCAGCGGGTGATGGACTTCCAGAACACGCGTTTCAAGCTGGCCGAGTGCAAGACCAAGGCGGAAGTGCTGCGCAGTTTTTTGAACGACTGCATTGCCCGGATGGATGAAGGGACGCTGGATGCGGCGACGGCATCCATGGCGAAGTATTGGGGCACGCAGGTTCAAAACGAGATCGCCAATGAATGCCTGCAGCTGCACGGCGGGTACGGCTACATGATGGAGTATCCGATTGCCCGCATCTATGCCGATTCCCGGGTGCAGATGATTTATGGCGGCAGCAACGAGATCATGAAGGAGCTGATCGCCCGGTCCATCGACATCTGATTGGCTGCAAGGTAACCGGATAGACAGTCAGCGGCCGGAGGGATCTGCCCTCCGGCCGGTTTTCAGTGCCTTAAAGCCCAAGGCTGCGAAGGGCCACGACACTGAGAATCCCGGCAGACACGCTGATAATCAGGGAAAAACGCAAGGTCAGAACGCCTGCCAGGATTATGGCGATGGCCTCTGCAGGGCCTTCCGTCGTTGCGGCGGGGGCAACCAGCGCAGTGAGGACGGCTACCGGAACCGCATCAAGCGCAGCTTCCGCCCGGTGATGCAGGGCGCCAAACCGCGACAGGATCAGATGCCCGCCTGTTCTTGTCAGGTAGGTGGCCAGGGCACACAGGCAGATGATCAGAACGGTGTTATCCATGGGACACCTCTCCGTTTGGACGGCTCAGTAGCGCGGCCGCAGCAAGGCCGCAAAGGCCGCCAATCGTAATGTGCCAGGGACTGCCGATTGTGTGGAAGGCGAGGGTTGAGGCGGCTGCACTGATCACAAGGATCACTCCGAACCCGCGGCGGGTGTGAAATCCGGCTACGAGGCCTGCGAAATAGACCGGAAGGATCACATCGAGACCGAAGGCGGCCGGATCTTCAATCAACGAACCGAAGGCAGCGCCGAGGCAGTTGGACGTGATCCAGACGACGTAGATGGCAGCTGCGAACGAAAAGTAATAGGCGGGCCGGAGGCCATCCCGCCCCGCGCGACGTTCGGCAGCCGCATATTGCGGATCAACCAGAACGAAAAAAGCCAGCGCCTTCTGCAAGGTCGTAAACTTGCTCAAATGCCGGCCGACGGCGGCCGAATAAAGCACATGCCGGAAGTTCACCGCAAAGACCGTTAGAACGATGGACCAAGCCGGCACGCCCTGGCCGAGCAAATCCAGCATCACGAACTGACTAGCCCCGGCGTAAATGGACATCGATGTCAGCAGGAGCTCGCCAAAGGACAGTCCGTTCTCCAGCGCAATGGCGCCAAATACGGCTGCAAATGGCGCAACGGCAAACACGATGGGCAGGGCATCGCGGATACCGTCCGAAACATCGGATCGGAAGGTACTGGTTTGTTCGCCTGCGAAGTCGGGCGTTCCGCCGTCATTGCGTGTGATGCTCATGAGTGTCGCCTGAGAGGTGCTTATTCGATGATTGTTGTTCGATATAAAGAACGTAGTTTGAATAAATGAACGATTGGCTGCTGTTTGTCAAATCGAACAAATGAGTGTTAAAACGAACACATCACAAGAGACCATGCGACATGACACCGATCACCCTGATTGCAAAAGCCATTCAACGGGAAAGATTGAAAGCGGGCATGAGCCTGTCGGCGCTTGCAAAGACGGCCGGGCTCGCAAAGTCGACCCTGTCCCAGCTGGAGGCGGGGCAGGGCAATCCAAGCGTTGAAACGCTCTGGGCAATCGCGAGCGCACTCAATGTCCCGTTCAGCTTCCTGTTTGAGACGGGGACGACGGATAAAACACTCATCCGGGCCGGGGAGGGGGAGCCGGTTGCCTCTGAAGCGGCCGGGTTTACCGCTGTTCTGCTGGCAAATTGCCCGCCTGGCCGCCGCCGAGATCTTTATCGGACCAGCCTTTCCGGCGGTGCGTTGCGTTCAGCCGAGCCGCATCCAGCCGGCACGATCGAGCATGTGTTTGTAGCAAAAGGCGAGATTCGCGTCGGCCCGGCAGAGGAGCTGGAAACACTGTCAGCAGGCGACTATTTCCGGTTCCCCGGCGACGTCGCCCACAGCTATGAGGTCCTCTCCAAAGAGGCTGTCATTCTTCTGGTGATGGAAAGCCCGGTGTGAGGGTCAGTATCTCTTTCATACAGGGCAGCCTTAGTCTCGTGGTCTGAAGCCACATTGAGCGCTAGGCAATGTCAACGTATCCGACAATTCCTTCGTAGGTGTATTGCGAGAGCGTGTTGATCACGTTGTCCCGTTCCGCCTGAACAGCTGTATAGAAATGCGTTCCCTTTTCCGTGTTGAAAAAACGATAGAGTGCAATGTCGTCGGCGTCCGCTGTACTGTGGAGGTGATAGGCAACGCCTTCATAGTTGAACTGAGGCAGAGTTGAGATCACAGAGTCGCGTTCCGCGGCGCTTGCTGTGAAGAAATGCGTGCCCGTGTCTGAGTTGTAAAACCGGTAGAACTCGGCCGCATTGGAACCGGTGCTGTCGACACTCTTATAAGCGACGCCTTCATAGCTGTATTGGGATGAGCTTGTGTTGATCGAGGTCGCCTCAGCATAAGCCGAGGTGTAAAAATGTGTCCCTGTCGAGCTGTTGTAGAACCGGTAAACTCCATCTTCGACCAAGTCGATTGTTACGGTGCCGCCACTTGACGTGGGATCAAACGTGCCACCGGACAGGGCCACATCGTTGTCGCGCATATAGTCGCGCAACCAATACTCGTGGCCGGCGATATCAACAGCTGCGATGCCTGTGGAGACGATTCCGACCACATAGGGCCCATCACCGTAGTCATAGAATATTGGGCCGCCCGAGTTGCCGCTGTTGACCTCAAGGTCTCCGTTATAGAGAAACGCATAGTCGTTGAAAGGCGCGTTGCTGACGGAGCCGGTGTCATACATTGGCTGCCGGCCATAGATGCCCGGGTAGCCCAGCACACCTACATTCCCGCCGTTGAACCCGTAGTCCATTCCCATCCAGCCATAGACGTCTCCGGCCGCTTCACTAAGAGTGAACAGGGCAATATCAAGCTCGGTTTCCCCAAGCGTCCCGGAGTTGAAATCACCCCAATACAAGCGTCCATCGGCGTCTGGATCGAAATCCGGAAAGTAGTGAACCGTCGACCATTCGACAGTGTCGTTGAAAAAGTCGTCGGGATCGTAGGACGGGTAAAGCACAATATCGTCGGCAATACCCCAAATGGGGTCATAGACGACATGGGCTGCTGTCAGGATGTCGTTGCGTCCAACGAGAACACCGCTCCCGGTATACGTTCCGTACCCGTACCAGGTCGCTTCGATGTAGATGCCGGTCGTTGCCGGATATAGGTCGTCATCAACTTCGTAGGTCATCCTAGCCTCGAACGTTCATTGATATGGCAATGAGTGAATTCGACTTCTTCAAAACAGATGGTGCGGGATCAATGGGTGCCTACCGCCTGCTTCTCCAAGCACAGTCAAGCTCATGCCAGGCAGTGTCCGTCTCTTCTGAGGTGAAATTTAGGCGGTTTGGGTGCGGTGTTGCTGCTAGCAACGCAGTCGGAATGGCCGAAGGGCATGGTCGATGGCCGGATTCGACCCGTTCTCAGCGGTTTCGCTGCCGTTCCTCTGGCGGCGCTCTGCGCTCAGCCGAGCCGAGGAGGCTGTCATTCTTCTGGTGATGGTAAGTCCGGTATGAGGCGTTGATGGTTCTAGTGCCACATTCAAGTGCCAGTGTTGGAGCAGCCGATTAAAGCAATCCCCAGTCCCGGCCTTCCGCGAGGCCGAACATCAGCATATGACTGAGAGGATCGATCCCGGCATTGGCCACATCCGTGTTTGCAGTCAAATAACGATCCCCGTCGAAGTATTCAGAGGGGCTTCTTCCCTCGCGCCACCCGTGATCAAGGTAGTGCGTGAGCGGGTTGATGTCCGCCGCGGCGACATCCGTGTTTTGTGCCAAATACCAGTCCGTATCGAACCAGCCATTGGGGTCGCGGCCCTCCCGCCAGCCAAAGGTGTTGTAGTGCGCTGATCCGTCCAGCATGGCGGCGGCCACATCATCGTTTTCCTGAAGGTAAAACACCTCATCAACACCGGCATGCAGAACAGCGGATGTTCTGATCCCTGACCCCTCAACCAGTCCCGTCTCTTCGCAGTGATTGGTGCCTTCGGGATTGGTGAAGTTAAACGCTGTGAAGCCGAGGCACTTCAGTTCAAGTTCAGCCTCTTCAAGATATTGCAGCACCGGATTGCCGTCGGTGGGGTCTGTTGCGACATAATCAAACACCTCGCCACTGGCCAGCAGCGATGTGCTGGAAGTTGTGGCGCCCAAGGTCTTGAGACCATTCAGCGTCAAGACGGCAGTCAGGAACTCCCATTCCGCACGGGATGTCTGATCGTATTGATAGAGGATCGCGTCACGGATCGGTGCCATGATCGCTAGGGTGCGAGCGTATTCAACGGTATTAGGATCTGCGATTGGGCTATCCGACAGCACAAGTCGTTCACCACCCGAGAAGGGGGCTGCGGTAGCGGACTTCACCTTGCCGCTGCTGTCGGTGACCTGATTATATCCGTAAGAGGTGAGGCTGGTATCAAGTTGGTGTTCGCCACCTTCGAAGATTAGCGGCTCGCCCGTACGGGCGCTGATCAGGCCGAAGGCCCAAAGCCCGGAAAGATCTGTCGCGGAGAGGGCGGAAACTTTAGGTTCCAACAAACTCATCTCGCGGCACTCCCGAATGATCATCTATTTGAGAGCGTTGATTAACGCCGCCCCTGCCAGGATCCTACATCATTGACGGCATGAAGCCCATGAGGTCCAGATAAAGCTGTTTCTGGAACTGCGCGGAGACTTTTTCGCAGAGGCAAGCGTGCGCAGTTGGTCGTTCCTGGAGCAGCTCCGATCACGATGCGCGTTGGTATTCTGATCGCTAGAAAATGGTGCTGCCGGAGAGATTTGAAAACTCCGGGGAGGGCCCATAATCCGCAGAAAATAGACGTTTCACTACGTGTCGCGGAGTGCGTGTGTAGGTGAATTGTGTCGGTAAATGTGTTGTGGATTAACTGGTCTTAGGGAAGTGCTTCAAAAGTCAATTTTAAGGGTCGCTGGACGGTGTTTAAGCCTGAGGTTAGGTGTTCCGCATAGCGGCCCGCAGACGCGCTCAGGCGCGCTTAAAACGGCTTGTATAGACCGATGTGGCAAACGGGAGAAGTGCGAAGCCCGAGCCTTATAGCGAGCGGCTGGGCGGTGTCGCGAGCGCTATCGTTCGCCTGACACGAAATCATCTAAAGATATTGATTCATATAGCTTACTTCCGCAAGGTCAGCTCCCATCAATCGGATACCCGCAGCTTCCATTCGCCTCGTGGATGCCGCTATAAGGAAGTCAGGAACAACCTGAACCGGAGGATCGATGTTTAAGAGTTTGATGAGCGCCATGGTGATTGCCGGCGCTTTGGTATTGCCTGGTAAAGCCTTTGCCGAAGACGGGGCCGCTGTTTACTCCGGAGCCGAGCTTTTCGAAGTCTGCCTTAACCCGAACGAGGGTCAAAATCGTGCGATATGCATGTCATACGTTTCGGCAGTCGTCGATAGTCGGAATCTGATTAAAACCGAGTCCGGGCTTCGTTTATGCGTTCCCGAGCGCACACCGATCAAACAATTGATCAAGAGCGCCTTGATCTGGATGAACGATCAACCGCGCATTGGCGGCCTGTCCGGAGCAGAAGCCGTCTTCTTCGCTCTGAAGGACAAATACCCCTGCTAACAGGAGCGCCCAATGATGAGGCCGGATGACCTACCCTTCGTCATCGAACACCTGATTGGTGACGAACTGGTTGAAATAATGATCTAACCGATCATGTCAGCCGGGTGTTCGAATGGCTGACGGTGCACACCCGTTTGTTCTTTGATTGACAAGTCATCTTGACTGGAAAAATAAGCACAAATATCAATTATTTCTTCGATATTTGGAGGAATAGAATTGAGATTTATTGCGATTTTTGCCGCGACTGTGTTTGTCGCTGGTTGCCAGACGTCTGCGGAACTGACCGCGTCATTTGATGAGGCGAAACCGGCTCCGGCATCTGTCAAATCTGCAATCGTCGATGCTGCCCGAGATTTTCTTTATGACCCTTATTCGGTCAGAGATGCTGAGATCTCTTACATGCAGCTCAACAAACGAAGCGGGCTTCATTGGCTTTGTGTCAAGGCGAACACCAAGAATCAGATGGGCGGTTACACGGGGCGCCAGGCCATCGAGGTGATCGTGAAGGACGGCAAGTTGGTCGGTAATTTGCCGAATAGCGCTGCCTGTAGAAACACGCAATTGCGATGGCAGAAGTTTCACAAGTTGGAAGCTCTTCGCAACATTTAGGCGTTGAACCCGCAGCTTTGAAAGCTGCCTCGGCATTCGGTCCACTTTGGATGTCTGCCGAGGTTGCTTGATCACAAGGTTCCTTCTTTTTGCGGGCTATTTTCTGACGTTCAGCGATGACGGCCTGGCGCGCCATTTCGAACAGCTCGACCGTCCTCTTCCTTGTCATGCGGGCCATCGTGAAACCCGGACCCTCGAAAGAAGCGCGCATGTAGAGCTTGCCGTGTTCGCGTAAATTCGATTTTCTGGCGCGTTTCTCGGTCAAATTAAGCCGCTTGGTCACATAGGTGTGCCAGCCGTAATTATTGATCTCGGTGAAATGAACTTGACGCTGCCGATTGGTGCTCCACTCCCCGGCTGCACGACGAAGAGCCCTCCGAATACGGCGCCGATCATTTTCGTCTTCCGAGGCGGATAATTCGCCATGCAGATGAAGCCTGCCACAATCTGTTTCTTCGATGCAGAACCACCAGTTCTCGCATAGTCCATCAATGGCTTTAAAATACCGGTCGATCCGTCGCCTAATATAGTCCAGAGCGCCTTTTTTGTTCGCCCTGGCAAGGCGCTCAATCTCCGAGCTCAGGTTAACGGTTACGCCTACTGCTTGTCCGGTTTCCATAATCGCCAGATGAGAGAAGAACGCTTTGGTGAGTTGGCTGGTGTCACGCCATAGTGGTGGCTTCTTCTTCTCCTTATTTGGCGTCACGTAATATGTTGAGAGGGGAGGAAGTGGAAATCGCCTGGTTCTTCCTCTTTTGAAATTGACCGGAGATGCTTTGTCTAAACCCACACCTACTAAAGACAGCAGCTCAGCAGGGCCTTGACCATGCTTAGAAAGGTGGCAGAGATCTGCGAAAAAATGCGCTTCGGTGAAGTAAGACTTCCGCCTCTTGGAATTTACTTTCTTGTCGCTCTGTTGTTTGTGTTGGCTGGCAGGCTGCATTATCTCGGCATGAGTTTGCGGGGCTGGATCGAGACCAAATGAGGTCTGGAGGGGATTTCTTCCCCTCCAGGTTTGCTATAGCGACTTTGGGCTAGGCGATTACTCATCTTCCCATGGATTGCCGTAAGTTTCTGCGAAGGTGCTGAGGTCGCATGGTTCGTCGACCTGAAGAACCGCGTGCTCGCCTTGTGACATCAGGATGACCATCGGGCGTCCTTCGTTCGATCCAAATGTGAGCTCAGCGGCCCCTACGCAGATTGTTTCTTCTTTGACGAAGTGCCGGTTGAGCTCTGTGATATCAGCAGGGGTCATGCCGACGATATTGAAGTTCGTGAACAAAGTTTTTTACCCTTTTTGCTTGATCATTTCTTTTTCGACAAGGATGCTCACCGTCTCGGCGATAGAGCGACGTTGAGACTTCGCAATTGTGCGAAGCAAATCTCGTGTCTCTTTTCTGATTGACAGGCTTGTATACTTCTTCATTTTTGATCCAATTTGTTGTTTGTAATATTTTACATTGAAAAAAGTTATTAATGAAGCATTGAATAAAAATAGTTCGTCCTTACATAAAGCATCCGGGTCAAGAAAATTGCCAGAACCTAAGACTTCGTAATTCTGTATAATTGCAGGAAAAAAGTAGTCGAAAATACAACTTATGAAAATTGACGACCTGAGCAAAAAAGCCGCTTCTTGAGCCAAATTATCGGGTTTCAAAATACTTGAAGCGATGCAAACAATGCCGCAAAGGCCAGCGGTACATGTATCATGTTTTGTCGGCAACTATGTTGTTCAGCGCATCTTTGACGCGCTTGACCTGAACGCTGCTCCATTTTCCACCGCGCGGGGTCGGGATTTCTTTGGCGTTCAATGCTTCGGCAATCTGGCGGAGCGATCGATAGCCCGCTTGTTCTGCTTCAATGATGGCCGGGTGCACATCGATCGCAAATGCCTTCGCTTTTGCCCGTTTGACTGACCGTGCCTTTTCACGGGCGGCGTTATCGGCCTTGTGTCCGCGAAAGCCCCCCAGCTTGACGCCTCTCTCCTTTGCAGCTGCAAGTGCCGCTTTTGTCCTGTCTGAGATCATTTTGCGCTCAGCCTGTGCGACGACAGCCATAATCCCGACAATCATCTCATTGGCTTCAGGCATATCGGCGGCGACAAATTTGACGTTGGCCTTTTGAAGATTAAGCAGAAATGCTGCGTCCCTCGAAAGTCGGTCGAGTTTTGCGATCACCAAAACGGCTTTGTGAAGACGGCAGGCCTTCAGTGCTGCGTCGAGCTCATCGCGTTCCGAATTGCTGCCGCTTTCTACCTCAACGAACTCTTCAATAACGCGCGCTTGCTTACCTTGAAGGAAGGCGTTCACGGCAGCTCTTTGCGCCTCTAGGCCTAGACCTGACATCCCCTGTTTTTGCGTGGAGACGCGCAGATAAGATACGTATTTTGTGTTCTGCATCGGTTGTTACATTTCTAGCAAGGTTCGTTGCTTGATATGTAACAGCTAAATTTGGCAAATTCAATGTCGAGATGATCTTTCAAAGATGGCTTGTCTCAAGATCGCAGCTGCCAGCGAGAACTTTGTCTTACCGTTCAAGTCGCACGCGAAGGCGACGTGCACGCTCGCGGAAGGCATCTTCACCACCTTCAAGGATTTTACAGACAGCCTTACGAATTGCAGCATTCTCCAGCCCGCCCGCAACGTAGCTTATGGGCGGAAGGCCTCCGGACGGATGGGGCCCAGCTTCGGCAACGATGATTTGATCAGCATCTGTGTTGATGACAAGGTTGGCGTTATGGGTGACCATAATCACCTGACGCTTTGCCTTCGCTGCGATAAAGAGCGCTACCAGCTCGTCGAAGACCGACTTCGGATCAAGGTTTTCCTCAGGTTGGTCGATGATGAGCGGTCTGTCATCAGCATCATCGAGCGCAAGATATAGCAAGAGCAAGACGATGCCACGCGTTCCAGGAGAAAGCTTCCGGATATCCACGCCGTCATAGGCGATTTCGTATCGGACGGTGATGTGATCTGTGCTGAAAAGCCAGTGGGCAAACCGCTTTGACCACTCCCGGTATTCGGCCTGCTGTGCCGGTGCAAATGGTGCGTGCGATAGTAGGTCTCGCAGATACTTGGCCATGAACGCCGTCATGGCTGACTGGACGTCTGTTGCCGATCCGGTCTCCCAGGCGGGCATTAGTGCCTCCGTCGCTGCCGCGATCAGCGAGCCGCGACCGTAAAAAGGTCCGGCTTTGCGGCGGTCGAGAAGTTCTTCCTCTGCGAAGGTGCCCCATCCCTGTACGTCGGCTATCCTACGAACCGAGAAGCTGAGCTTCTTCAGTGTGCCCGGCGATGTGGCAATTCGCGCCATCAGCGGTGCGTAGAGATCGGCAAGCGCATCCTGCTCATTGATGATTGCCTCGAAAACCCGGCCGTAGGTGTCATCGCGCTCGGTCTGGAGATCCTTACGGCGAGCGGCAGCACCGATTGAGTCGGTAAGTCTGGTTTCGAGGGTTTGAAGCGCGGAATTTTCTTGCGCGATGCGTTTAGTCAGAGCTGCATACTGATCGCGCACGAGTTTGTCAGCGCTGAACATTGCCTCCAGGCGCGTCATCTCAGCGGAGATCGGGGCGAGCGGTAGAGTTGAGACATCGACCGTGTCTGCGATTAGTGGGACGTTCGGATCACCGATAGGCGGCGGCGTGCCGTTAACCTTCGCAATTTCGCCGTCCACCCATGTGATATAGGCCCTCAGGCTATTGTCGACGTCGCCTTTATAGATCAATAGGAACTCGTCCCACTGCTCGGCTTTCATTCCGCTGTTGGCGTATCTCGCTTGAGCCTGACGGAGCATCTCTGGGGCTCCTGTCGCCCGCATGCTCTTAACTTCGTCCTGGAGGGCGACGAATGTACGGCGCTGGTTCCCGAAATTCTGAATTTGGTTGCGAAGCACTTGCGCTGTCTCAGAGAGCTGAGTGTGACGGGCGACTTGAGCTTCGGTGCCTTTGACCACTAGCTTTGCGCGATCGGCTGTGTAGTCCACGATCACCTTTTTTCTCTGTTGTACTTGGGCAGTAAGCGTGGCGATGAGGCTCTCTTTCTCAAACTCAGTGGCGATGCGATCCGAGATGTCAGAGATCGCCGCAGCTTCACGCTCGCGCGCCTGTTGAAACCGCGACGTTTTCTGATCACGCAACTCCTCGAAATTGAGCGCCCATTCACCTTCATCTTTCGAATGAGATTCAAAAATCACTCGCTCGATTTCGTCTACCAGGCCATCGGAGACGCCCTTGGCCGAGCAAAGTTCCTCTACGAATTGTTGGGAAAGATAACGAGCGCGTTCGTAAGACATGTGACCGTTGGCGTCGCTGCCATCAAGCGAGCGCGTGACCGTCTCAGCTCCGCCCCAAGTAAGTGTCGTCGTTGCGCGCCCGATTAATTGACGCGCTCGCGCCAGGAAGGACGGACTGATGTTTTCGTCAGCATCCCAGCCTGCAGGTGTGATCGCATCGCAACCCGCTGCTATGACGTCGGCAAGGGCCGTTTTCCCGGATCCTCGTGCTCCAACTATGGCGACAAGACCGGGGTTCAGAGGGATGTCGGGCGTGGCGGCCCAATCAGCATCTTCGATTTTGACATGCGAGATGACCTGAGACGGTATGGCCGAGCGGGGCGGGTGCTCTCCGACATAAGCGCGGCTTTCTGGATCAATACAGGCTTGACGAAGGGCATCGAACTCTAGCGCGCCTTTTATCCACGAGAAGCGATTGTCAACGGGCTGGCCCACGGATTTCTGATCGTGAGAGTCGCTACCGTGGAGGCAGGGTTTGCACCCGTCATATCGAGCGCGCAGGTCTTCAGTCGACATGCTACGCTGACCAATCCAGAACTCGCGCTGCGCTGGGCTACTTGAAAAGATGATGTGAGCAAACTTTTCGATCTCTTGGCGGACTGTCAGGTCGGCAGCCTGTCGAATTCCCGACGTGCCATCGCCGGAACCGCCAGCGACGGCGATTAGTATGTTGTTTGTCGCCCATTCGCTTTCGCTGATGACCTTCCTCAATTGATTGAAATTGACCTTGAATTGAGTCGCGCCATGGCGAAGAGCCGCATTGTCATCGGTTATAGTGGAATCCGCGCGCTTACCAAGCTTGATCAGTTCCTCGCGCGTGCAATCGAACCGGTCGTTGAACGCATGAAATTGTAAGCGCTTGAGGATACGCCTCGCCTCGTTCAAGTGATCAGGGTCTTCCGGGCTAACCAGGAGATGGATGTTCACAAAGCCTGACTTTGCTGCGACATCCAGGCGCAGCTCGATGTTAGGGAAGAGCAGCGCCACGTTAGGCAAACGGCCAGCGGCCTTATGTTCAAGGAATTCCTCGTAAGTGTCAGTAACGTAATAGTCAGTGACGGCGATAGCCTCGATTGTCGGCGTCAAACCTTCCAACGTCGTGATGTAGGCACTCCAAGGGTCGGCTTTACCGAATTGATTGTTGAGGACAGTCCCAGGAGCATGAATATGTGGCTCCCATCGGTGCCATTCAGAACCGCGACTGATCATGCCCATGCCTACCCGAAATCCTTAAAGCGCTGGAAATACTCTAATTCAATCTCTGGATTATTAATTCTTCTTGTTGCAACTGGCAACCGCGTCAACTTGGCAATGCGTTGATGAGCAACACTAAGCGATGGAAATATTGGGGATCTTCCCGAGTTCACGCTGCATAGCGATCAGGTCTGTATCGCCATAGGCTTCTCCTGCCGTTCTTGTCGCATGGCCCTGAATAGCGTGCATATAATCGGTAGCGATGTCATAGCGCCGGGCGAGTGTCTTGAAACCATGACGGAAACCGTGATTTGGGGATACTCCGTTTGGTACCAACCCATGTTCGCGGAGCCACTCTGAAATCTGACCAGCTACTTGGTCTGCCGCCTTGACAGGATCCCGGGTTCCGTTTTCATCGCGGAAGAAAAGCGGCCCTTCGCTAGATTTTTCAACGAATTCCAGGAAGCCTATATCTATGAGCTGCTTGTGCAGAGGCACGTCTCTATAGTGACCTGTCTTTGTTGTTCCAGCTTCAGGGGTGATGTGGATGTATCTTATTCCCTCTGGCGAAATTCGAACGTCTTCCTTGCGGAGCTGTGCGATCTCACCAATTCGCGCGCCAGAGAAATAAGCAAGCCAAGGGCACCAACGTTTAGATGCTGCTGTCTCCGGGTACTCGCGGCTGTCAGCCTGGCGCTCATAGTTTAATGCACGCTGGAGTAGCTCAGTTGCCTCTTCTTGAGTATAGCCCTTTTGCCGGTTTTTGGGTTTGCGAGGCACCTGGACAGAGGCAGTGATATCAATGTGATCGATATAGCCCTGGTTGACGGCCCATTTCAGCGTGGATCTTACGGCGGGAAGGTACCTGGAATTTAGGGTTTGCGGGTCTAGGCCCTTTTCGAACTGGAGGTGCTCCAGCCAATCATTAATCTTGCGGTTGGTAATGAGCGTCGCATCGTCAGCACCCATGAACTCAATCATGCTTCGTATTCCGCTAGCGTAGGACTTTGAAGTCGAGTCGCTAAGGCCTTCCTGGCCAGTCTTTCGCGTCCTGCATTTTTCAAACAGGGCTTGAAGAGATGTTACCTCTTGTTTCTGTCCGCCCTCAGACGTGTTCTCAAGCTCACTGAGAGCGTTTGTGATCCATTCAGGTGGTGCAGGGGCGTCTCCGTCATCATCGCGCAGAGCCGCGAGATTAAGGGCTTCATACTCTGCAGCTGCAAGTCTGCTTGCTGTATAGCGCCACTCGGTTGAGCCGGGGTCACTGTCGAGATGTCCCAGGCTTTTGAATTTCCTGAAAATCCAACCGATGGCATTTTGAATCTCATCGTTTGTTGCTGCGCCGCTGCGGATCTCTCGCAGGGTTTCAACGTAAAATTCATCGATGAAGCCATGACGCGCATAAAGATGCGTGGTGTTTCTGAGATCCTGGTCGAATTGCACTTGATCAGCGTAGTGCTTGGCCGCCATCTGATTGGGAGAGAGCGGACACGCTGCCGTGTCATCGCCCGCGTCCCCGTTTTCCGAGGCGAATCCACTTGGAAGGTTCGCCCTGGCTCGCTCTATCTCTTTCTCAAACTCGGCAATGGCGCTGGGCAGTTTACGTTCGGCTTCTCGTTTCCCGTCGCCCAGCGCTTTCATGAAGAACTCCTTGCCGATCCGACTTCTGATGTCTGTCGGCACGCGCTTGCGAGCGAAGTATCCGTTCTTGTCTTCGTGGAGGTATCTGATCTTGCCAGCCATCAGGGGCGCTTGTGTCGGTCAATGTGTCGGCACAAAGTGTCCATAATCGGCTGAAAATCAAGCTTTTATTGGAAGTTCAATGAGTTGGATGGTGCTGCCGGAGAGATTTGAACTCTCGACCTCTCCCTTACCAAGGGAGTGCTCTACCCCTGAGCTACGGCAGCATCTGGTTGGGACCGGTAATCGGTCGACCCGGCGTCGGCAAAACAAGTGTTTTGGGACGTAAGTGCTGGTCCCGAGCAGCGATGCCGCCGGGAATGAGGGGGCTTTTGCCATAACAGGTCCGGGGACGCAAGCGCCGTTTTTGTTTTTTTTCAGTCCACTCGAAACGGCGCCCCGGTGGCTGTTTGGTTTTCATCTTTGATACCGCCGATCTATTTGATTTTCGCGGTTTGCCAGCCTGTGGATATTTGAGGGAACGGCTATTTGTGACACGGTGCTGGTGCTGGATAGGGCCCTCTGCGGACACAGCGCTTCATGGTCACCTGACCTTTATGCTTTTGACCCCGCGTACTGATCCTTGATAGGTTGCGGTCCTCCTTTAATACACAAGCCAAGCCATGAGTGAAAAAGACAAGCCAAGCCAGGATGTTGCGGATGCAGGATCTGTGAAAGCCTCAACCGCGAAAACAATCGGTGCAAAGAGCGCACCTCAAAGCCGCGAGGACCGGCTTGCCGAAGCGCTGCGCGCAAATCTGCGGCGGCGGAAATCCGCTGCGCGCAAATCCAAGGCAGATTAGACCTGCCGTTACGTGGCAACAGCTTGCGCCATCGGCAAGACTGCGCCAATGACCTGCCTTGCAAGGGCCATAAGTTGCGTGTAGATCGCACCTCTTAGATAAGAATTCTTGGGAACGCCGCGGATTTGCGGCTTGGGTTCGGGGAAAGACATGGACAGCATTAAAGTCACCGGCGGCGCGGAGCTGAACGGCATCATTCCGATTTCCGGCGCAAAGAACGCTGCACTGCCTTTGATGATCGCGTCCCTGTTGACCGACGAAACCCTGACGCTGTCGAATGTGCCGCGCTTGCGCGACGTCGCCCAGCTGATGCAGATCCTCTCCAATCACGGCGTTGATTATTCGGTCAATGGCAAGCGCAGCGGTCAGGACGATCTGGCTGGCCAGACACTTAACCTGACAGCCCGTGAGATCGTGGACACGACGGCGCCCTATGAGCTTGTGTCCAAAATGCGCGCCAGCTTCTGGGTTGTCGGCCCGTTGGTTGCCCGGATGCACGAAGCCCGCGTTTCGTTGCCCGGTGGCTGTGCGATCGGCACACGGCCGGTGGACTTCTTTATCCAGGGCCTTGAGGCTCTCGGTGCGGATATTGAGATCGAGGGCGGATATGTCGTTGTGAAGGCGCCGGGCGGTTTGACCGGCGGCCGGGTCGAATTTCCACGTGTTTCCGTCGGTGCCACTCACACCATCATGATGGCGGCGACCTTGGCCAAGGGCGAGACAGAAATCGTCAATGCAGCGCGTGAGCCGGAAGTGGTCGATCTTGCCCGCTGCCTGAAGGCCATGGGCGCCAAGATCGAAGGCGAGGGCACGTCAACCATCCGCATTCAAGGCGTGCCGCGTCTTCATGGCGCGCACCATGCCGTCGTTCCGGACCGGATCGAGACCGGCACCTACGCCATGGCGGTTGCCATGACGGGCGGCGATGTGTTTTTGCAAGGTGCGCGCACCGAGCTTCTGGAAAGTGCGCTGGACACGCTGCGCCAAACAGGGGCGGAAATCACTGCGACGGACGAAGGCCTCAGGATCTATCGCAACGGCAATGGTATTCAGCCCGCCGATGTCACGACAGAGCCGTTCCCGGGCTTCCCGACCGATCTTCAGGCCCAGTTCATGGCGCTGATGACCAAGGCAGGCGGCAAGAGCCGGATCACCGAAACCATTTTCGAAAACCGCTTCATGCACGTTCAGGAGCTGGCCCGTCTTGGCGCACAGATCGCGATTGATGGCCGCACGGCCACGGTCGAGGGCGTGTCCACTCTGCGCGGCGCGCCGGTGATGGCAACGGACCTTCGCGCGTCCGTATCGCTTGTGATTGCCGGACTGGCAGCGGAAGGCGAGACCACCGTCAGCCGGGTCTATCACCTCGACCGGGGCTTTGAGCGCCTGGAAGACAAGCTCACCCGCTGCGGTGCCCAGATCCAACGGATTTCGGGTTAATTCATTTTACTACTACTCAGCCGCCGTGCGGCTGATAACGCGCCCGCGGGAGGTAAAAGATGGGCCCGGGGTTCCGGGTCCTGTCACCATGACCGCTTCGGTCAACGGGCTTAAGGCGCCTTGGTCTGCCGACCATTCCACGAGGAAATTCGCGCCGACGCCGCCGGTGGTGTCGTTGCTGGGTACAAGGAAACTGGCAGAGCCCAAGGGCTCCAGGCGCAGCGGTGCATCCAGGATGCTCTTCAGGAGCTTGCCGTCTTCACCGTGATAATCGACTTTGGTCACGGTGAGCGGATTTTGCGGATCGACATTGTGAACGGTGAGGGTGGCGGCCAGAAGCTCTGACCGGTCCGGAAAGGAAAAGATCCTGGAATAGGCCGGCACATAAATCGTCTCGCCAAGCGCCTTTGTCAGATCAAGGGCAAAAACTACAGGAGCTGGTGCCGTATTCAACAACAGGGCAAGGGCGAAGAGTTTTGCGGTGGGGCGCATGGTCCGTCCGTTCTTATCTAAATCCAGAGTATTTTGCAGGATTGGTGAGGAATGAGAAGAGGCGACTTTCAACTGAAATGGTTTCAGTGATGCTCTCTCGCTGAGGGTGGACTGTAATTCGGCAAGCCGGCTTGATGATACAGCCGTTCCTTTGTTGCCAAATTTCTTAATCCCGGATAGGTCATCAGGCTTGGAGTTGGAGCGGGAAAGCCTACATCTCACCTGCGACACCACGACAACCGGACACTTGTTTGAGCACCATGGATCAATTGAAACTTGCCGCTTTGGATGAGGAAGACCTGCAGGTCCTTTCCGCCCATGTTCAGGACGCTGTGATCACGATCGCAGATATTCGTTACCTGCCCAAAGAAAAAAGGGCGGTGTTCATCATGAACCGCTTTGTGTGGGACAAGAAGGCCGACAAGCGGACCAAGGAACATGAGCGCCGCCGGTCCGCCTTTGCCGTCTCGCGCGTGACCGGCATGAAAGCACACAAGATCCAGCAGGACGCTAAGGACGTGGTGCTGGAATTGCTGGCCGTCACGTTCAAGGCGGGGGATGAAGCGCCTAACGGTCAGATTGAGCTCGCATTTTCCGGCGGATCGAGCATCCAGCTGGACGTGGAGTGCATTGAGGCCCAATTGTCTGATCTTGGAGCTGCCTGGTCGACGCCGAACCTGCCGCAGCATGACCTTACCTAAATACGCAGAATTTGCTGGCGCTGGGAGCGCCAATCAAGATGGAGAGTTGCGTGGTTTTACGCCTCACGAATACCAGCGCTGATTTTGAAGCCCGTTTTGCCGAACTCCTTGCCGGCAAACGGGAAGCGTCAGAGGACGTCGATCAGATCGTTCGGGATATTCTTGAAGATGTTCGTAAGCGCGGCGATCAGGCCGTCCTGGAATACACTGCCAAATTCGACCGCTTGAACGCAGTTGAAATGGGGGATCTTAAGGTCTCTGCCGAGCAGATCGAGGCGGCGTTGACAGAGGTGCCGGCGGAAACGCTCGACGCGTTGCAATTGGCCCATGACCGGATTTATTCGCACCACAAACGCCAGCTCCCGGCAGATGACCGCTACACCGATCCGATCGGGGTCGAGCTCGGCTCCCGCTGGACGGCGGTCGAGGCGGTCGGGGTGTATGTTCCAGGCGGATTGGCAAGTTATCCAAGCTCTGTCTTGATGAATGTCGTCCCGGCCAAGGTCGCCGGGGTCGAGCGCATCGTCATGGTTGTGCCGAGCCCGGATGATGTGTTGAACCCGCTTGTTCTGGCAGCCGCAAAGATCGCGGGCGTTTCCGAGATCTACCGCATTGGCGGCGCGCAGGCGGTAGCAGCCCTGGCATTTGGTACTCAGACGATCAAGCCGGTTGCCAAGATTGTCGGGCCTGGCAATGCCTTTGTTGCCGCCGCCAAGCGCCGTGTGTTCGGCACGGTTGGTATCGACATGATTGCCGGCCCGTCCGAAGTTTTGGTGATTGCCGACAAGTATAGCAATCCGGACTGGATTGCTGCCGACTTGCTGGCCCAGGCTGAGCATGACCCGGTCGCCCAATCCATTTTGATCACGGACGACGCAGAGCTTGCCGATCATGTTGCCGGCGCGGTTGAGCGTCAGCTGAAGACGCTGCCACGCGAAGAGGTAGCCCGTGCCAGCTGGCAGGATTTTGGCGCGATTATCCTGGTCGACAGCCTTGATAACGCGATGCCGCTTGCGAATCGGCTGGCGCCCGAACATCTGGAACTTGCCGTTGAAGACCCGGAGCAGCTGTTGGATAAGGTGCGCAATGCAGGTGCCGTTTTCATGGGTCATCATACGCCGGAAGCGATTGGTGATTATGTGGGCGGGTCCAATCACGTCTTGCCAACAGCAAGATCAGCCCGGTTTTCCTCTGGTCTGTCAGTGTTGGAGTTCGTCAAACGCACGTCAATCCTGAAGTGCAACGCAGAAAACTTGCGTGCACTTGGTCCTGCCGCTATCGCTCTAGGTGAAGCGGAGGGCTTGTCGGCGCATGCGCGGTCTGTTTCCATCAGACTGAACATGTAGGCAGGGTGTTCTGAGAAAGGCTTTGACAGCATGAGCGATGCACAATCGGAAAGTTCTGCGCAATCAGCGGGAGGCCGTTTGGTGGATGTGGTGCTGGACGAATCCTCGATCGCCCGCTCCACGCCGGAAGTGGAACACGACCGGGCCGTCGCAATCTACGATCTGATCGAGGAAAACTGCTTTCAGCCGGTCGGGCATCCGGTAGCGAAATTCGTTTTGAACCTCTCCGTCATCGAAAAGAAACTCGTTTTCCAGATCCTGACTGAAGATGAGCAGCCGGTGGTCACCCACGTTCTATCGCTCACGCCCTTGCGCAAGATCGTCAAGGATTATGATCTCATTTGCGACAGCTATTATGAAGCGATCCGCCACGCGACTCCGAGCCAGATCGAAGCCATCGATATGGGCCGCCGCGGTGTGCACAACGAAGGCTCCACAATCCTGATGGAGCGCCTTCACGGTAAAATCGAGGTGGACATGGCAACGGCCCGGAGGTTGTTCACCCTCGTCTATGCCTTGCACTGGAAGGGCTAAGGTCTGTGGCCGGGCCGGACCTGCGTCCGACGGCGGTACTGTTTGCGTGCGGAATGAACTCCGTGCGCTCCCCCATGGCCGAAGCGTTGACGCAAAAGCTTTTCCCGGGACAGATCTATGTGAAGTCGGCCGGGGTGCGGGCCGGTAAGCTTGATCCCTTTGTGGATGCGGTGATGGCGGAGATCGGCGTCGACATGAGTGCACACCGCCCCAAGAGCTATCTCGAGCTCGAAGAGAGCGGCTTTGATCTGATTGTGACGCTCGCTCCGGAGGCGCACCACTGGGCCCTCGATCTGACCCGTACCGATGCAGTAGATGTCGAGTATTGGCCCACAATGGATCCAACCTTGGCAACCGGGTCCCGGGAGCAGATCCTCAATGAATACCGCGCTGTGCGGGACATGCTGATGATGCGGATCAAGAAACGGTTGAACTGGACACCCCCGCCCAGCGGATGATAAAGCGGCATCAAACATCGCCTTGGGACCGATGCGAAAGAATGGTTCACATTCTGAGCCTAATCGGCTAGGTTCCGCGGCACCTGCGGGCAAGGCCCGCCATAATCAGGATATCAAATGGCCAAAGAAGAAGCTCTGGAGTTCCCGGGCGTCGTGACAGAACTGTTGCCGAATGCGACGTTCCGCGTAAAACTTGAAAACGATCACGAGATCATCGCTCATACGGCTGGACGTATGCGCAAGAACCGTATCCGCGTTCTCGCGGGCGACAAGGTTCTTGTCGAAATGACCCCCTATGACTTGACCAAGGGTCGGATTACCTACCGCTTCAAGTAAGCGGCAGGTCGCCTTGCGCCGGCAGGAAAGCACGTGCATCCATGACGAATGCCCCTCAGTTGATCCTGGCGTCCGCTTCGCCGCGCCGTCTTGCGCTGCTGCAGCAAGTCGGACTGGAACCGGATCATCTGCTGCCCGCCGATATCGACGAGACCCCGAAGAAGTTCGAAACGCCGCGGGCGTTGGCCTTGCGGCTTGCTCGGGCCAAAGTCGAGGCCGTACTTGAGGTCGCCAAGAACACCGATGCCATGAACGGCGGCGTTGTGCTGGCCGCAGATACGGTGGTCAGTGTCGGACGGCGGATATTGCCCAAGGCCGAACTCACCGATCAGGCCGTGATGTGCCTGTCTCTGCTGTCTGGACGGGGCCACCGTGTTTTCACCGGCGTGGCCGTGGCGGAGCCGAACGGGAAAATACGGACGAAGCTCGTCGAAACGCGTGTCCGGTTCAAACGGTTGTCCCGCCAGGATGTGGATGACTACATTTCCTCGGGGGAATGGCGAGGTAAAGCAGGCGGTTACGCGATCCAGGGACTTGCAGGCAGCTTCGTCGTCAAGCTTGTTGGGTCCTACCCAGCTGTTGTTGGATTGCCGCTGGCGGAAACCGTGAATCTTTTGCAATCGGCAGGCTACCCAGTCCATGCAAACTGGACGACTGCGGGAGCGTAGTGCCGGGTGCGTTTCGTTAGCGGTAAATGCGCTTCAGGAGGGGACCACATTGACCGAAGAAAACGGCAAAAAACCGCAGCGCCGGATGCGTCCGTGTCCGATCTGCTCAAAGCTTTCCACCCCGGAAAATTACCCTTTCTGCTCCGATCGCTGCGCCAAGATTGATCTGAACCGGTGGTTCTCCGAAGGGTATTCCATCCCGGTCGTGGAAACCGACGATCTGGACGACGAAGACTACCCGGATCGCGGCTGAGGCTGGACAACGCTGCGGTCTGATTTTTTAGACGCTTAACCTGCAAAAATATTTATCCGGCAAAATATTTTTCACATTCCATTACGTCCTCTATTGCTCCTGTCATAAAACTGCACCAAAATTTCCAGGCACCAGCGATCCGGCTCTCGGGAAAGGGCTCCGGCGTCTGCTCATTGCTGAGTGGGCAGGTACGAATGATCATCCTGGGAAGGCACGGCAGGTGAAGGTCCGGCAAGAAGCCTGACCTCAAGAACAATCTATCCAAGGGCGAGTATCAAATGAAAAACCAACTTCTGAGCGCCGCAGTGCTGTCGCTTACGACCGCGTTGTCGACTGCGGCATTCGCCGATTATTCTCTGACCATCCTTCACACCAACGATGTTCATTCGCGCATTGAATCGATCAACAAGTACGATTCCACCTGCGATGCTGAATCCGAATCTGAGGGAAAGTGCTTTGGGGGTGTCGCCCGAATCAAGTCCATGGTGGATGAGCGCCGCGACGCGTTGTCCGACGAAGGCAAGAACTTCGTCGTTGTCGACGCTGGCGATCAGTTCCAAGGCTCGCTCTTTTATACGACCTACAAAGGGGCAGCAGCGGCCGATTTCATGAACGGTATCGGCTATGATGTCATGGCGGTCGGCAACCATGAATTTGATGATGGCCCGTCGGCACTGGCTGCTTTCCTGGACAAGGTCGAGTTCCCGGTCATTTCCGGTAATCTTGACCTTGAAAACGAACCACTGCTCAAGGACCGCATTCCAGGCACTCTGGTGCTGGAACGCGGTGGTGAGAAAATCGGTTTCGTCTCGAGCCTCGCCGAAGATACGGTAGAAACCTCATCGCCAGGTGCCGGCGTTAAATTTCAGAACTCAATTGAATCGCTGAAAGCCCAGGTCGCAGAGTTGGAAGCAGCCGGGGTGAACAAGATCATCGCGCTGACCCATGAGGGCCTGTCGATGGACGCGAAAATCGCCGCAGCTGTCCCAGGCATCGACGTCATTGTCGGAGGGCACTCGCACACATTGCTGTCCAACACTCAGGACAGAGCCTCTGGTCCCTATCCGGTGATGGTCAAAAACCAGGACGGTCAGGATGTACCAATCGTTCAGGCCTATGCCTACAGCAAATTCCTGGGCGACTTTGTTGTGACCTGGGACGATGAGGGCAACGTGATCAAGGCTGAAGGGGAACCGATCCTCCTTGATGCGTCTGTGGAACCCGATGCAGAGTTTATTGCGCGCATCGAAGAGCTGGCGCAGCCGCTGGATGAAATCCGCAATGAAGTCGTGGCTGAAGCAACCGCGGCGATCGGCGGTGAGCGCAGCGTCTGCCGGGCTGAGGTCTGCGAAATGGGCGTTCTTGTGACCGAAGCCATGCTGGACCGCGTAAAGGATCAGGGAGTTCAGATCGCAATCCAGAATGGCGGCGGTTTGCGCGCATCAATTGACGCCGGTGAAGTCACCATGGGCGAGGTCTTGACGGTTCTGCCGTTCCAGAACACGCTGGCCACATTCCAGCTCAAAGGGGCGGATGTGGTGTCGGCTCTTGAAAATGGATCCAGTCAGATTGAAGAAGGTGCAGGCCGGTTCGCTCAAGTTGCAGGCCTTAAATACACGATCGATAAATCGCAACCGGCCGGTCAGCGCATCTCAGACGTCATGGTGCTTGAAAATGATGCCTTTGCGCCAATTGATCCGGAAAAGGTCTATGGCATCGTGTCGAACAACTACATGCGTGGCGGCGGTGATGGGTATGCAATTTTCGAGTCCAACGGCATGAATGCATACGATTTCGGTCCCGATCTCGCGGATGTTGTAGCTGCCTATCTCGGAGAGAAGAAAAGCTACAAGGCCTACACGGATGACCGCATCACATTGAAGTAAGGTCGGGCGTTTTAAGGCACTTTTCGCGCCGGCTCTGGGGAATCTCAGGGCCGGCGTTTTTGTTGTTGAATTTGGGGAGTGAGGTGCCGTTGCGTTCAATAGGTTAATTGGACTTGTGGTCCGGACTCATATACGTGTGGTAACGCACTGTTAAGAATTTGAAATCGGTGTTGGAAAACCTGAACGTGGTTCCCAGGGATGCGTTTGACGTCTGATACGATATTTTGTCTGGTGATAATGGCCGGTCTTCTGTTTTCCTCTGCTGTTGCTGAGGCTCAGGAAGCGGACATTGGCGGCCAGCCGGAAGTGTCAGCAGATGCGTTGCTGGCACGGCAAACCGCGCTTCTGGCAAAAATGCTTGAGCGGCCGGCCGACCTCGATATCGCCTTCGAATATGCCACGGTCTCCGTGATGGTCGGTGACTATGAAGCTGCGATCTCAACTTTTGAACGCATGCTGATCTTTGCGCCGAACCTGCCACGCGTGAAGCTGGAACTGGGTGTTCTTTATTACCGTCTGGGATCGTTTGAAACGGCGCGCTACTATTTTCAGTCGACGCTGGAAACGCCTGATGTGCCTGAAGAGGTCCAGCAGCGTGTCGAAACATATCTTTCCGCAATTGCGTCGAAACAGCAGCCAACACAGTTTCGCGCGGATGTCATAATTGGTGCCCGCTACCAGTCCAATGCCAATGCCGCCCCCGGCGGGCGCCGCGTCACCTTGAACGGCAGGGACTTTATCCTGGACGACACCGCGACGGGCCAGGCTGATATCAATGCGTTTGTCGCTGGCCGCGCCTACGGGTCCTATGATCTTGGAACCCAAGGGGATCTCATCGAAACTGACGTGGTGTTTTATGCCGCGCGTTTTGCTGATCAGGTTCGGCTCGACACTGGTCTTGCAGAAATTACCCTTGGTCCCTCCTTCAACATGGCGCGCTTCAACTTTGATGATGTGCAACTCGGTATTTACGGAGTTGCTTCTGGTATCCGTCTGAACCACGCGAACTACAATGGCGCGCTGGGCGTTGGAACCCGGCTGGTCGCCCGGCCCGACATTCAAACGGAAATAAATGCGAAACTGGAGTGGCGCCAGCGCTGGTTCAACGACACCTCCGAGTACCCGACGGTGTCCGACCGGAACGGATATTTCGTGCAGTTTGCGTCCAAGGTCTCGCGTCAATTGACCAAGGGCTTGCAAATGCGGGTCCTGGCGCTCGCGGATTTTGAGGAAACCCGCATCAAGTCACAGCAAAGCTGGGAGGCCGGAGGCGGGGTGGGGGCGACCTACCAGTTCGCATCCCCGGTCAAACAACTGCCGCATCTATGGTCGATTGATCTGGAGGCGGGATACATCTACCGCGCCTATGATGAACCGGACCCGCTGGTGAATGCCGCCGTCAAACAACGGGACCATGAGGGATGGCTGCGCGCGGCACTGAATGTTCCGCTCAAATACAACGTGTCGGCGGGGCTCGTCGGCGAGGTCCGGAGGCAAAACTCCAACTATGACCTCAGCAGTTACTCAAACGTTTCCGCAATGTTTTCGCTGCGAAAAGCGTTCTGACCGGGAGGAAATTGCATGATGCCATCATCTAAATTCACTCCTGCCGCTCCAAAGCGCTGGGCAGTAGCGTGTGCGACCGCGATCGTTACCTTGGCGCTAAATGGGCCAGTGCAAGCAACGACTGTCGGGACGGCCGCTGCCGTCAACACGAATGCATTTGGAACGCCGCCCGGTGCCGTCCGTCAAGTGAAGCTGCTTGGCGACAACGTGGTCTACAACGAACGGATCGAAACGTCCGGCTCAGGCCTCGTTCAAGTGCTGTTGAATGACGGGTCCACCTTCACGGTCGGAGCAAACTCCGATCTCGTGATTGACGAATTTGTTTACGATCCGAATGCAGGAACAGGAAAGCTAGTCGCGTCCTTCGGCAAGGGCGTAGTCCGATTTGTCGGCGGAAAGGTCAGCAAGCAAAAAGGCGGGGTTTCGGTCAAGACACCGGTTGGCACCATTGGCATTCGTGGCGGCATGGCCAATCTCAACTTGAACGGTGGAAATCCGGTTTTTTCCCTATTGTTTGGAGACGAGCTGACCTTCACAGGCGCAGATGGAACGAACCGGCGCATTTATTCTGCAGGCTATTCCCTGCAGGTTGGAACCGGCGGTCAGGCTGGTGGTGTGCGGCGGACAACGCCTTCCGATCTGGCTTCGGCGCAAAGCGGCCTGACTGCAGGATCTGGTCAGTCCGGCGGGACACGCACGCCGCCAACTGCACGGCAGATCGCACGCTCCGGTGTTCCGAATATCAATTCACGTCTTGGTCACATACGTACTGCGCCCGTGCCCAAACCAAGAAGTGTGCAGCCGAGATCACCCGGACAGACCGAACCCGACCTGTTGCAAGTCCAAAAGGACACCCAGCAACGCACAATCAATCAGCTTGCCGATGAAATTATCGGTGGGAATGACCCTAACGGGGGCGAAGGTGGTGGGGACGGCGGAGACACGACCGGCGGAACGGGAGACACCGGTGGGGAGACTGTCGAAACGACGGACGTTGTGCGGATCCTGACTGCCGGCGTTGAATTCACACCATCCTGGGACACAACTCGCACCGTCTTGGCGCCAGGAGCGCAAGGACTGATTGGTGGCAGCAGCGGCACCGATATGCCGGTCACTTTCACGGTAGGAGAAATCACCTCCGGCACTGCGACAGCCCTTTACAAAGCGGAGGTCGAGGGCAACAAGATCTATCAGTTCGCCTTCGAGGGCGACGGGCAATACTACTATGCCCAGACCTATACAGATCAGGATGTTGTTGCACAGCTCGGTGAGGCTGACTTCATTCCGGTAGCGCCGACAGTCGACCCAGAAACTGAAGGAAACGTCACGTCGTACGCGTGGGGCGTGCAACACTATCACGAAGACTTTGCGGCCTTCGCGCATCTGCCAAATGTCACGCCCGGTGGAACCACCAAATTCGACATTGAAAATATGGTGGTCGGCGTTCGTGGAGTGGGTACTGATTTTTCAAGTTTCGGAGATGCAAGCGGAACACCGTCCATTCGGATCTATGATCTGGCGACCGACCCGACCCTGGCCTTTTCGCTTGGCACGGCGGGGAACGGCCGAACCTTCACGCCTCTCATCACCGAAGCGCTGTTCGTCAATCCATTGGCGGCCGCGGAGCTTGGTGAGAGCTTCCTCCAGGATGTCAGTTCGACCGGGCTTCTGATGATCGAAAGCGATCCTGCAACCCTGGAGAGCGCTCATTATCTGGCCGGGTCGTTCCACATTGACGGGACGGGTGAGAACCAGAAATCGTTTATATCTCTGGCGGTTGGAGAGGTTGCAGCGGATGAGGCCAGTGGCATCCTCTCGATGGAAACAGACCGGCGCGGAGGCCACCGGATTGCAAGCAGCCAGAGCGCGGGGCTTTACAGCGGTCCGGTCGGAACAATCGCCGGGCCTGATGATGGACATTTCTTTGGCAGCAATGCTCAAAGCTTTGTTTTCGGTAATTCCCTGTCGGGCGGCGCTCTCGATGATGCCTATGACGACAGCTATGTCAGTCAGCCTGACATCTTTCCAGCACCGGCGACGGTCTCGTCGAGCCTTCATGTTGCGCGGCTCAGTGGCTCCGTCGATGCCAGCATCTTGACCCGCAGTGACCGGACACTGTCCGGCTATGCCGCGGGCGTTTTGGAGAGCAGCGTCAACTTCCCGGGACAAGGCGTTGGTCCGGTTGTATTTGCCAGCGAGAGCGCTGCTGACCTTTCCGTAACGTTCAATGGCGCTGAGTATTCGCTCGGCGGCAGTTTGACCGTCCGTGACAGTCAGGACCTGGATCCGGATGTTGCGGCTTACTCGGTGCGGTTTGGTTCCAACAGCGATGGTTCCGGCACGGATCGCTCCACCTTTATTGGCAACGACCTTTATGCTGCCCGCGATGCGTCGGATCATTCAGAGACCTACCTAACGGTCGATACGGTGGAGCCTGTCGTTCCCGGTCCAGGACCAGATCCGAATCCTGATCCTTACCTATACCCAACCGGTGGCGGAGGGGGCACAGGACCTTACACAGGTCTGGCCGAGCCTCGGAATGAGGGACTTGAAGGTGTGGTACAGGCAGCCAGCAGTGTCGCGTCGGCCCTTGCCAGTGATGCGGGACACACCTTGCAGCAGGATCCGTCCCAGGATGCCAACACCTATTTCGTGCCGAACACTCTGATCGGGACCGCAGATGATGCGATCATGGCGGGAACCACCGAGTGCACCTGTGCCTTTCTGGAATGGGGCTATTGGGGCACAAAACTTTCCTATGATGACACGGGTGGTGTTCTGGACGGTGCCAATGGCCGGAAAGATGCGTTTCATCTCGGGACCTGGGTTGCTGGCGACGTGACCAATGCCGCCGATCTGCCAACCAGTGGCAGTGCAAGCTACGTCGGACATGCTGCCGGCAGCGTTGTGAACAATGGGGCGCAGTATCTTGCAGCCGGCGACTTCCGGATGACGGTCGATTTCGGTCGCCGCACCGGATCTGCCAATATTGCCAATTTCGATGGCCGTACGTTTGGAGCAGATCTCACCGAACGCGCCGTTGATATCGGAAACCAGTTTTCCGGAAATCTGGCCGGCAGTGTTGGATCGGGCTCCATCAACACCTCTATCGTCAGCGGCCCGTCATCCAACTACGAGGGCGTTATCGGCAACTTCAATGCGGTAGATGGAAGCTGGTCGGCAAGCGGCATCGTTGCTGGCGAGATGAACTGACGGCTGCAGTCAGAAGCGGCTGTTTCACCTGAGGGCACAGGACTCCTCACAACGGCATTTGGTCCGCGTTCATGCAGCATTTTGCAAAAGCGGGCCGCCGTATCCTCAGGCCTGTAATGATCCGTAAGTGACTGAAAATTTTGGTTTTCCGTTGGGTTTGGAAAGTGATGCGCAGTTTTCCGGCAGGTATTTTCCCAAGTTGTGAAAAAACTTTGCCGGGGTGCTGGACAAGGAACAAACGAGCTTCTATAAGGACCGGGCTTTCGGCGGACGGGGCATGCCTCCCGCCACATCAAAGCACGCCCAGATAGCTCAGTTGGTAGAGCAGCGGATTGAAAATCCGCGTGTCGCTGGTTCGATTCCGGCTCTGGGCACCACTTTTTTCCTTCAAAAATGAACTTACGCTCCGGGTTGCTACAACGACCAGCTCTTGCGCTGCAGAGTGCTAACTGTTGGTGCATGCGAAATGTTTGATCGCCAGTTGGCATAACCCTGTCAACAAGATGCCCTGGGCTTTTTGCTACCAACAGGTAAAAGCCTTTTTTCATCCGATCCAATCTATATTCGACTGCGTAGGACAACGCCTGCGGATAAGATCAGACTTGGATCCGCGCGGAGGTGTTGGCCGCGTGTGTATGTGCGCCTTTAAAACAAAAACCGAAAAATGCTGGCTTTTAGGCAAGGCATTTGGAAACGGACGAGAATGAGCAACATCACGATTCTCGATGGTGGCATGGGGCAGGAACTGGTTCACCGCAGCGGGCGGGTGCCGAGCGGACTTTGGTCTTGTGAGCTGATGATGGAGCGGCCGGATCTCGTCCGCGCCATTCATGACGACTTTTTTGCAGCCGGCGCGCATGTCGCGACGGTCAACAGTTATACGCTCCACAGGGACCGGTTGCGGCCCAACGGCTTGGATGATCAGTTCGAGCGGCTGCACCACCTTGCCTGTGACCTTGCCTGTCAATCCCGGGACGCGCATGGCAGCGGTCTTGTGGCAGGTTGCCTTGGTCCGCTTGGCTGGTCGTACAGCCATGACGGAGCTCCGTCAGAAGACCAATCCATCGACCTCTATGATGAAATTTGCCGAGTTCAAAAAGATCACGTCGACCTGTTTGTCATCGAAACGATCGCCTCGGTCGCGCAGGCGCGCGCGTCCCTGACCGCAGCGCTCAGGCATGACAAACCGGTCTGGATCGCTCTAACGGTGGATGATGGGGATGGGGGTGCCCTTCGATCCGGTGAGCCGCTGCAAGAGGTGGTGGAAGTTGTCAATGACCTCGGACCAGAGGCGGTTTTGATCAATTGTTCGGTGCCGGAGGCTGTGACCAGGGGCATGGCCGTTCTCGGACCGTCGGGCCTGAAGACCGGTGCTTATGCCAACGGTTTTACGGCCATCAAACCTGAATTTCTCAAGAAGGGCAGCAGCGTTTCCAAACTTACCGCGCGCACCGATATGACACCTGAAGTCTATGCGGGTCACGGGGCAGACTGGATTGATCTGGGTGCCACGATTGTTGGAGGATGTTGTGAGGTCAGCCCTTCCCACATAGCGGAACTGTCGCGCCGGTTTAACCCTGCTGTGTGATTGAGCGGAGCGCGGCCTGAGATCATGTCACCGCTGCGATCGCTGCTTGACCAAGCGACAATCCGCCATCGTTGGCGGGCAGTTTTCCGGGAACCAGAACGTCGAACCCTTGCGCGCTCAGCTGTTCGTACAGCCCGCCGGCAAGGATCGCGTTTTGCAGGACGCCGCCCGAGAGCGCGATTGTCCTGATATTCCGATCCCCTGCGATGTGAGTTGCCATCTCGCTGATTGCCTTGATCAGCCCCAAATGAAACCGGGCGGAAATCAGACCCGGTGCCGTTCCACGTTTGAGGTCGCCCAACAAAGCCTCCCACATCACCTCCCAGGACAACATCCCCGGCGTTCCGCTCGAAATGTCGACCGGGTAGGCGGTCGCTTGCGAAAGATAGGGTCGGGCGAGAGCTTCCAGCAACACGCCTGTCTGGCCTTCATAGGATTGGCGCGTGGCGCAAATCCCAAGGGCCGCGGCAACGGCATCAAACAGCCGTCCTGCAGAGGAGGCCATTGGCGTGTTGAGGCCGCTGTCGATCAAGTGCTCGATCACGCTCACGGTCTTGCCGGTAAAAATAGGACTGAGGGAGGAACTGGCGCTCGAAGGAGACCAGTCTGTACCAAACGCCGCCCGCAGATGTGCCACCAGATTGCGCCAGGGCTCGCGAGCCGCAGCTGCCCCGCCGGGCAGAGCAATGGGGAGAAAATGGCCGGCCCGCTCAAAGCCCTTGTAACCGCCAAAAAGAAATTCTCCGCCCCAGATCGTACCGTCACTGCCGAGACCCGAACCGTCCAGAACAACGCCAAGCACCGGATCGCTGTCCGGCGGCAGGCCGTGTTCAGCCATGCAAGCGGCAAGATGCGCATGATGATGCTGGACCTCGATCAGCGGAATGTGCAGGTCCGCCGCCAGCCGCCGTCCGGCTTGTGTCGAGACAAAATCGGGATGGAGATCGACTGCGATGCGGTCCGGTTCAAAATCGTAAAGCTGCCGGTAGAGGGTGAGGGTCTTTTCATAGTCCTCCAGAACCGGTCTGCTCTCCAGATCGCCCATGTGCTGGGACACGACGGCGCTTGCTTGCCTCAGCTGGCAGAACGTTGATTTGAGTTCACCGCCCATGGCAAGCACCGAAGGGCATGTTTGAAAACCGTTGTTCAGCGCCAGTGGCGCAGGGGCATGGCCTCTTGCCCGGCGCAGGATCACCGGCCCGCCTCGATCTGCGCGCATCACACTGTCATCCAGCCGGTTGACGATCTCCCGGTCATGCATGAGGAATCCGTCGGCAATCTGCCCAAGATTGCGTCGCGCATCCTCGTTGGTGATGACTTGCGGATCTTCCGAGCGATTGCCGGAAGTCATGACAAGCGGGCCCGGAACCGCTGCAATCAGAAGATGATGCAGCGGCGTTGCCGGCAGCATGAGGCCGCATTGATCAAGGCCCGGCGCAAGGTGTCCGGAAAGGGCTGGCTTCTCTGCGGACTTTGCCCGCAACCTCAGTAGGACAATGGGGGCCGCGCGGTCTTCCATCAGCGCCGCTTCCCTATCGCTGACATGGCAGATCGTCCGCGCCTGCTCCAAATCGCGCACCATCACCGCAAGCGGCTTGTGCGGCCGTTTTTTCTTCTCCCGAAGCCGGGCAACGGCCGCATCATTCGTGGCATCGACGGCCAGATGAAAACCGCCAAGGCCCTTCAGGGCAATGATCTCACCTGCCGCCAGCCGGGATGCTGCCCAGCGGATCGGGTCGGCCGTTTCAATCCGCGTTCCTTCGGCTTCGGCCCAGAGCTGCGGGCCGCAGGCCGGACAGGCATTGGGCTGCGCATGGAACCGCCGGTCCGCCGGATCGTCATATTCGCTCTGGCACTCCGGGCACATTTTGAACGCGGCCATCGAGGTGCTGGCCCGGTCATAGGGAATGGATGTCACGATGGAGAGACGCGGCCCGCAATGGGTGCAATTGGTAAAGGCATAGCCGTGGCGCCGGTTGGCCGGATCAAAGATGTCGGCAACGCAGGCAGGGCAGGTTGCCGCATCCGGGACAATGCCGGTGGTGGCAGGACCTTCAACGCTCTCGACAATTTGAAAGTCTTGCGGCGGCGGACTAAAGGGCCCAGCAAGAACTGCTGTTTCGACGCTCACAATTTCAGAAAGCGGCGGCGCTTCGCATCGGAGCCGCTCCAAAAACCGTTGTTGCCGGTCAGCTGCACCGAAGATTTCCGCGAGCACACCGTCCGCATCATTGAGAACATGACCGGTAAGGCCTTCTTCCCGTGCCAGATGCCAGACGAAGGGTCGGAAGCCAACGCCCTGCACAAGGCCTTTGATCCGGACATGTGTTGCGGTCACGGTCATCAGCCGGCCTGTCAGCAGATCCGGGGCAGCTGTTCGCCCGCAAGCCAATCGACCACACGCACGCCGCCGATTTCCGTTTCCATCTCCACCAGATGGGCATCGTCCTCGGTGACTGTCCCGATCAAGGCCGCATCCCGGCCAAGCGGATGGGCCCGCATGGCCGCCAGCACCGCATCAGCATCGCCGGGCTCGCACAAACACACCATCTTGCCCTCATTGGCGACATAAAGCGGATCAAGCCCGAGCAGCTCGCACGCGGCTTTCACATCCGCCTTTATCGGAATTGCGTTTTCTTCCAGATGGATGCCGACCTTGGCGGTGCGGGCGATCTCGTTCAAGGTTGCCGCCAGACCGCCGCGCGTCGGATCGCGCAGAACAGCGATCCCGGGTGCTGCTGAAATCATACCGGCGACAAGTGTGTGCAGCGCGGCGCTGTCGGAGCGGATTTCCGTTTCGAATTCAAGGTTCTCCCGTTTGGAAAGGATGGCAACACCGTGATCACCTAAGGAGCCGGACAGAAGGATCGCCTGGCCGGGCTCCGCGCGCTCGACCGAGACATGAACGCCGTCCGGCACAACCCCCAGGCCGGTCGTTGTGATGAAGACACCGTCGCCCTTGCCCTTTTCGACGACCTTGGTATCTCCGGTAACGATCGGAACGCCTGCCGCCTCTGCGGCCCGCGCCATCGAAATGACGATCTTTTCCAGATCGGCGAGCGGAAAGCCTTCTTCGAGAATGAAACCGACGGTGAGATAAAGCGGTTCGGCACCCGCCATGGCGACGTCATTCAAGGTGCCGTGAACGGCGAGAGACCCGATGTCGCCACCGGGGAAGAAGATCGGCGAGATGACATGACCGTCCGTCGACATGACAAGCCGCCCGGCTACCGGTGGCAGCAGCGCCGCGTCATTTCCCTGATCTAGGATCGGATTGGTCAGATGGTGTTGAAAGAGATCCGCGATCAGCTCTGCCGTTGCGCGGCCGCCGCCGCCATGGGCCATGTCGATGCTGCCCGTGCGCGCGGACAATGTCGGATCCTGAATATTCATGCCGCGGCCTCTTTTTGCGGCCGGGCCGCCTTGGTGCGGAAGCGTCCATAGGTCCAATAGGCCGCGCAGGCACCTTCCGACGACACCATGCAGGATCCCATCGGCGTGTCAGGCGTGCAGACCGTGCCGAAGAGCTTGCAGTCGGTCGGTTTTTTCACGCCGCGCAAGATGGCGGGACACTCACAGGACTTCACTTCGCGCGACTGTTTGGGTGTTATCTCGAACCGCTGTTCGGCATCGAATGCGGTAAAGGCCTCCCGGATCTTCAAGGCGCTCTTGGCAACTGTGCCGAGCCCGCGCCATTCGAACGCGTCGCGGATGTCAAATACCTCTTCGACCAGTGCCTGAGCCTTGAGATTGCCCTCACGGGTCACGACGCGCGTGTATTCGTTTTCAACCTCGAAGCGGCCCTCATTGATCTGGCGGATCAGCATCAGGGTCGATTGCATAACGTCCAGGGGTTCAAAGCCCGCGATCACCACCGGTTTGCCGAAAATCTGCGCGGCAGGCTCATAGGGCTTTGATCCAATCACCGAGCTGACATGGGAGGGGCCGAGGAACCCGTCAATCTCCACGGTGACAAGATCCTGAACATCTGGTGACTGCAGGATATGGGCAATTGCGGGGGGCGTCAGAACGTGATTGCAGAAGACAGAGAAATTACCAAGGTCTTCCTTTTTGGCCTGTTTGATTGCAACGGCGGTCGGCGGGGTCGTGGTTTCAAAGCCGATGGCAAAGAAGACGACTTCACGGTCCGGATTGTCGCGGGCAATCTTCAGGGCATCCAGAGTGGAATAGACCATGCGAATGTCTGCCCCGTCGGCCTTGGCGCGGATCAGGCTGCGCTGTTTCGTGCCCGGCACGCGCATCATGTCGCCATAGGTGCACAGGATTACATTGCGCCGCTCGGCAATCTCCACCGCGTCATCCAGCCGGCGCACGGGCAGCACACAAACCGGGCAGCCAGGTCCATGCACATAAGCCACGTTGTCCGGCATCAGGTCCTGAACGCCATAACGGAAGATAGCATGGGTGTGACCGCCGCAAAACTCCATGAAATTGTAGGTCCGGCCCGGATCAGCCTCGCGCCGGATGGCAGCGGAAACGGATTTCGCGAGATCCTTGTCGCGGAATTCGGATACATATTTCACTGGTCCGCTCCTGTCATCTCGTCGAGTTCGTCCTGAAGCACACCGGCCTCGGCCATCAGCTGAAGCGTGCGGGCCGCTTCGTCCGGGCTGACCTTGTGAAGCGCATAGCCGACATGAACCAGAACGTAGTCGCCAACGGCGAGATCCTCGACCAGCGCGGTCGAAATCCGTTTCTTGATGCCTTCAAGCGCAACGACGGCCATGTCGTCGCCGTCAAGTTCCGTGATCTTGGCAGGGATTGCGAGACACATGGGAGGCTCCTATTCCGCGGCATCTGTTGCGGCGTATCCGGCGAAAAGCCTTGCGCGGGCGTTGCCGATCCAGTCGATCCAGTCCTCAAGACCGTCTCCGGACCGCGCGGAGACCGTGAGCACCTTGATCTCCGGATTGATTTTCCGGGCGTTTTCGGTGGCAATTCCGACATCGAAATCGACGTAGGGCAGGAGATCCGTCTTGTTCAAGAGCATGACGTCAGCTGCGGCAAACATGTCCGGATATTTCAGCGGCTTGTCCTCGCCCTCGGTCACCGACAGGATCGCGACCTTGTGGGCCTCGCCAAGATCGAAGGCCGCCGGGCAGACAAGGTTTCCGACGTTTTCAATAAAGACATAAGCGCCGTCTTGCGCGGCAAGCCGCTCCAGCGCATGACCGATCATGTGACCATCCAGGTGACAGCCCTTGCCGGTGTTGATCTGAAGGGCAGGGACGCCGGTTTCGCGGATCCGGTCGGCATCATTGGTGGTTTGCTGGTCGCCCTCGATCACATAGCAGTCACGGGTCTTGCCGAGCCTCTTGAGGGTCTCCACCAGAAGCGAGGTTTTGCCCGAGCCGGGGCTTGAGACAAGGTTCAGCGCGAACATGCCGTGCTCTGCAAGATAGCGGCGATTGGCATCCGCGTAGCTGTTGTTCTTCGACAGGATATCCTGTTCCAGCTGGATCAGGCGGGACTGGCTCATTCCGGCGACCGAGGCTCCGGCATCGCCAGTTCCATAGTGATGGTGATGGTGAGCATGATGCCCATGTGCGTGTTTCGTGCCATCTTCCATCTGGGTTTCACCGCTCCCGCAGCCGCAAACCGTACACATTACGAGACCTCCAGTTCCTTGATCCGCAGTTCTTCCCCGGTCTTGACCTGCAAGACGTGCGAGCCGCAGGACGGGCAGGGATCGAAACGGTCTTGAATGACAGCTGTCGCGCCGCACGCAGCGCAAGTGGCGGTTGCTTCCGGCTCGAAGATGTCCAGCTGGGCACCGTCCGCAAGGCTGCCGCGGGTCACCACATCAAAGCCGAACCGCAGGGCCTCCGGCTCAACGCCCGACAGGGGGCCGACTTCCAGGCAAACTCGGTCAACCTTAGAGAAGTTCTGGCTGGCCGCTTCGTCTAGCAAGATCCCGAGTATGTTTTCGCATAACGACATTTCGTGCATCGATTGATCCTCAAGCCCCTCTATTGCTGATCCCAACCGCACTGCAATTTATGACAGTCTGCCAGCCCACTTTGGAAGCGGTCCACGACATGGATCAAATGGCTGAAATAAGCAGGCGCGAATGTGACCTCGGCAGTCACACATCATGGCGCCACGGCGCCCTGAGACAGCTGCGCTTTCGAGCGACGTCACTGTTGTCGTCCCGGCTCTCCGTTCTGCTGCGTCCGGGACGACATTAGCGGGGGCAACGAGGTGTGGATCTCGTAGAACGTGTCGTGGGGATCTGTGGTCTTGCGCCGGAGACGAAGCTGTTCCACAAGAGCGGCATCTTTCAATCAACACGGCGCAACGATGAGCGAACTCAAGCATATGACCGGGACCGCAGATGGCCAGGTGGAATCACTCTTGAACTTGGCAGTGGCTGCCGGGGCTGAGATCCTGAAGGTCTATGCCGAAGACTTCAGCGCGTCAGTCAAGGGGGACGGGTCCCCGGTCACCGTCGCCGATCAGGCGGCAGAGGACGTGATCCTCAAAGGACTTGCAGATCTTTTTCCGGATGTGCCGGTGGTGGCCGAAGAATCCGTCGAAGCCGGAAAGTTACCAGAGGGCGGCGCCCGGTATTTCCTTGTTGATCCTCTGGATGGCACCAAGGAATTCGTAAAGCGCAACGGTGAGTTCACGGTCAATATCGCGCTGATCGATGAGGGAACGCCGATTTTTGGCGTTGTCTACGCGCCCGCGCTGAAGGAGATCTACTGGGGCGGCACCTTGCCGGGTGGCGAAGCGCAGGGTGCCTTTCAGGGGCAGGTTTCAGACAGCGAAATCGTTGATGTTGGAAAAATCTCTGTTCGAAAGCCGCCAGAGTCGGGATTGAGTGTTTTGGCAAGCCGCTCGCATTTGTCGGAAGAAACCGAAGCGCTGATCGCAAAGCTGAAAGTCGCCGAGAAGGTCTGTGTCGGCTCGTCGTTGAAGCTGTGCTGGGTTGCTGCGGGGCGGGCGGATCTCTATCCGCGCATGGCACCGACCATGCAGTGGGACATTGCAGCCGGCGATGCGGTGGTCCGGGCTGCTGGCGGCCATGTGGTTCTGGCAGAAACGGGCGAGATCTTCGTTTACAGACTTGCCGAGGGCGCGACCAAAGACGATCTGCGCAATCCGCATTTCATGGCGGTGAGCGATCTGGCGCTCCTGCCATGATGGGCGTTGGGGCGCGTAAGGAAACGTGAAGGTCTTATCAGCAAATATGTCGTTGGCATTATAGGCGTTAGGCACGCGGGAAAGGCAACAGTGACATGACGATCCTGATCACCGGTGGCGCAGGCTACATCGGATCCCACTGCTGCGTGACCTTTCTGGAAGCAGGTCACGATGTCGTCGTGCTCGACAACTTTTCCAACTCCAGCCCGGAAAGCCTCAAACGGATTACCGCGATTACGGGCAAGGAAGTTGCCCATGAAAAGGGCGACATCCGAGACCGTGCCACGCTTGAACGAGTACTGAGGACGTACAACTGCACAGGCGTAATTCACTTTGCCGGGTTGAAAGCGGTTGGTGAGTCCACAGAGGTTCCGCTCAGCTATTATGCCAACAACATCACCGGAACCCTCGAGCTCTTGGCTGCGATGGGGGCGTGCAATGTGCGCCAGCTCATATTCTCCTCTTCGGCCACTGTTTATGGCGAGCCGAAGTTCCTGCCCTTGACGGAAGATCATCCGCTGAGCGCCACCAACCCCTATGGCCGCACAAAGCTGATGATCGAAGAAATCCTCGGTGATGTCTCTGCGAGTCACCCGAGCTGGCGATTTGGCATCTTGCGCTATTTCAATCCGGTCGGCGCCCACAAAAGCGGCCTGATCGGGGAAGACCCGCAAGGGGTTCCGAACAACCTGATGCCGTTTGTCTCGCAAGTCGCCAGCGGCCGCCGCGACAAACTGTCGGTCTTTGGCAACGACTATGATACGCGCGATGGCACCGGTGTCCGCGATTACATCCATGTGGTCGATCTGGTGGAGGGGCACCTGCGCGCCTATGAGGCGCTGGCGTCGCTCACAGACACGGACAACAGCTTCACCGTCAATCTGGGGACCGGAACCGGCTACAGCGTTCTGGAGATGGTGAAAGCCTTTGAACGGGCGTCAAACCAGGCGATCCCTTATACAATCGCTCCGAGGCGTCCCGGGGACGTCGCCGAGGTGTATGCCGACACAAACAAAGCGGCGGACAAGCTCAAGTGGACCGCGGACCGCGGCCTGGAAGACATGTGCTCCGACACCTGGAACTGGGCCTGTAAGAACCCGAAGGGCTACGACGGTTCGAGCGAATAAAACTTACGATAAAGGCCCGTAAAAGCCGCGGCGCAATGAGCGTCCCCAGCCCGGGCGCTTGTTCTTTTCCGCTTCTAGTGCCGCAGCTTCCCAGTCGTAAGGCAGGATCTTTTCCTGAAAACTCCATCCTGATGTACCTTTGGTCATCAGCGCATACCGCGCGTGCGGGCTGCCAACTTCCATTGTGTGGCGGTTCGGGTGATCATCTTCATAAGACGGCAAGCCGACGCTGCCGGGGTTAAGGATTGTCTGTCCGGACTCATGAAGATGAATGACCCGCGGAATATGGGTGTGACCACAGCAGATGATCGAGGATGATTCGCCCATGAGCTCAGCAATCAGCGTTTCTTCATCCGGCAGATGACCTTTGGGGCCCTCCACCTTTTCGGTCAAATACCGGTCGTCATTGTCCGGTGTGCCATGGCAAAGGAAAACGTCATCACTCAACCGGATGGTCGGTTGTGTCGTCTTCAGCCAGTCAAGGCTTTGGCGGGACAGCCTGTCGGCTGCAAAAGAGTCCGTCGGGCCCATCTTCTCTTTAGGACTTTCAAGGACGATCCGATCATGATTGCCGCGCACCGTTGGCCACCTGGTTTCCCGCAGGATCGCAGCGGTTTCCTCCGGCCACAGAGGACCTGACACGCAATCACCGAGATTGACGACGACATCAGGAGCTTCGCCGGTAAGATCCGCCAGCACCGCTTCCAGCGCCAGCACATTGCCGTGAATGTCCGAAACAACCGCAATTTTCATGAATGATTGCCCCATTTGCATTCTGCCGTCCCCGCGAAGGCAAGGATCCAGTAACCCGGGAAGATAGACAGGAACCCTGACAGCCGTTTGAAGGTCCTGGGCCCCTGCGTGCGCAGGGGCGGCACAGGCTCGTGCAGCGTCAGCTTTCCCCGAATACCCGCTCAAAAATTACGTCGACGTTCTTGGTGTGATAGCCAAGATCGAAGCGATTGCGAATTTCTTCTTCGGACAGGTAGTTGCGGACGTCTTTGTCGTTGAGAAGCTCGGTGAGGAAGTCGACCTTGGCGTCGCCGGACACCTGATAGCTGTCCCAGACCTTCATCGCGTTGCGCTGGACCAGACGGTAGGCGTCTTCTCGGGAGGAGCCTGCTTGCGTCAGGGCGAGCAGGATCCGCTGGGAATGGACGAGACCGCCGAGACGGTCCATGTTGCCCATCATGCGCTCCGGGTAGACCACCAGCTTGTCGATGACGCCGGTGAGGCGCGCGAGGGCAAAGTCGAGGGTGACGGTCGTGTCCGGGCCGATCATGCGCTCAACGGACGAATGCGAGATGTCACGTTCGTGCCAGAGCGCCACGTTCTCCATGGCCGGCACGGTGGACATACGCACCAGGCGGGCAAGGCCGGTCAGGTTTTCGGTCAGGACCGGGTTGCGCTTGTGCGGCATCGCCGACGAGCCTTTCTGGCCCTTGGAGAAGAATTCTTCTGCTTCCAGTACTTCCGTGCGCTGCAGGTGGCGGATTTCGGTCGCAAGACGCTCGATCGAGGAGGCGATGACGCCGAGGGTCGCGAAGTACATCGCGTGGCGGTCGCGCGGGATCACCTGAGTTGACACCGGCTCGGCCTTAAGGCCAAGCGCCTTGGCGACATGTTCTTCAACGCGCGGGTCGATGTTGGCGAAGGTGCCGACAGCACCGGAGATGGCACCGGTGGCGATTTCCTCGCGGGCATTCAAAAGACGCGCCTTGCAGCGGTCAAATTCGGCATAGGCCTGCGCCATTTTCAGGCCGAAAGTGACCGGTTCGGCGTGGATGCCGTGGGACCGGCCGATGGTGACCGTGTCTTTGTGCTCAAATGCCCGGCGCTTGATGGCCGCCAGCAGCTCGTCCATGTCCTTCAAAAGAAGGTCGGTCGCCTTGACCAGCTGGATGTTGAAGCAGGTGTCCAGAACATCCGACGAGGTCATGCCCTGGTGCACGAAGCGGGCATCCGGTCCGACGATCTCTGCAAGATGGGTCAGGAAGGCGATGACGTCATGCTTTGTCTCCCGCTCGATCTCGTCGATGCGGTCGATGTCGAAGGTGGCGCTTCCGCCTTTTTCCCAGATCGTCTTGGCAGCGTCTTCGGGGATCACGCCGAGCTCCGCCAATGCATCGCAGGCATGCGCCTCGATCTCGAACCAGATGCGGAATTTCGACTCCGGAGACCAGATATCGACCATGTCTTGGCGGGAATAGCGCGGGATCATCGCAGGTTCAGTCCTCGTCTTGGGAAGTGTTGGCTGCGGGATAGCAGAGCGCGCCCGGCCCTTCAATGGAAAGCCGCCGTTTTTGCTTGCGGCGGGCCGGGGAATATGACTGATTATCGCGCAACTCATCCATTTCTGGTGTCGGAGGCCTTCATGACCATCTGGCGACCCGCCAATTACATCACCGTCAAAGCCCTGGCGCTCATCTGGCAAGATGACGCTCTGCTCCTGACCGAGATCTATGACGATCATGGCAATATAAAGGGCATGCGCCCCTTGGGCGGAACGGTTGAATTCGGCGAAGCTTGGCGCGATACACTGCAGCGGGAGTTTTTGGAAGAACTCGGTGCGCGGATATCTTTGGGCAGCGACCATTTTGTCCTTGAAAACATCTACGAACACTATGGCCAAACCGGCCATGAGATCGTTTTCTTGTGCCACGCGCATTTTTCAGATGGGCGCTTCTACCGGCAAGATGCCATCCCGTTTCTGGAGCATGATGAAACCGAGTGTATTGCCAGGTGGATGTCGGTTGCAGAATTGAAGGCCAAACAGATCGAACTCTACCCCGAAGGCTTGATGGAGCGGCTCAATCAACCTGTCGCCGGCTCGGCTGTGAGCCGCCGATACAGCTAAAACGACGCGCGAGTGCTTGATTCTTTGTGTATCCGCCAGAAATACTGTGAGGAAGGTGTAGGCGGAGACGGAAAGGGAGGTCGATTTTGGTGGTTACACGGCGCGCAGGGCTTCCGATCGGTTTTTTAGCGGTTTTCATTGTTTGGATGAGTGTGCTTTCCGGCCCAACGTTGGCGAACGGTGGGGTAGAGGATGTCCAGCGGGTTTTGAACACGCCCGAACGCCTTTCTCTCATCGTTGAAAAACGCCGACGGGAAATCAGCGCTTATTATGGGGCTGAAGACGCGTCTCTCTTATGGCTTGGAACGGACAGGGCCCCGGCCTTCTTGGATCTCCTGAGAAATGTGCATCTCCACGGTCTTCGTCCGGAAGACTATCCGCGCGCCTATCTGGAAACCGAGCTCAAGTCAGTCGACGAAGGTCTAAGCCCTTCGGAGGCCGCATGGATTGAGCTCCTGTTCACAGGTCATTTTCTTGACTTTGCCAATGATCTCAGGGCAGGCCGGGTAACGCCGAGGGTTCTGTATCCTGGTGCCTATATGCCCGTGCACACAATCAACGGGACAGATGCCTTGAAGCGGCTGGCGGCCGCGCCCCAACTCTTGGATTTCGTGTCGATTTGGGAACCGCAGGACGATACCTATCGCTTGCTGAAGACCCACCTTGAGCGTCTGTATGCGGTCAAGGATGACGGCGGGTTTACATACCTGGATATTCAAGAGGAGCTGTCGCCCGGCGCGCAGGGTGATCAGGTTCCTGATCTACGGCGCCGGATGTTCGAAGACGGTCTTGTCGGCGAAGGCACAGGTGGAGAGCTTTTCGACAAGCGGCTTGCATTTGCAGTCGCCCAATCGAAACACAGATACGTTCTTCCGGTTTCAAGCGAGGTGACACCGCGGCTTATCCGGGCGCTGAACATTCCCATTGAGCGCCGGATCGAACAGGTCAGCAACGCCATGGAGCGCATTCGCTGGATCCCGCCGGAGTTTTCCCGGGTCAAGCTGTTCATCAATAAAGGCGAGAACCAGTTTGTATTCTCTGAGTCGGGGCGTGTGGTGATGGAAGGTCAGGCTTTCGCCAACTGTCCGGACCGAAACCATGCGAATACGGCGACAGCCATTGAAGCTGTTACCTTTCATCCAACCTGGCAGGTTCCACTGGAGTTTCTTGGTAATGAACTGCTGCCGCGGTTGAAGGACGATCCGACGGAGGTTGAGGGTGTTGGGTACTATTTGAGACGGAAAGGGGCGGATGTTCCGCTCAGTTCGCTTCCTTGGGGACAGGCAACGCCGCGCGCCATCAACCGGTTCAAGGACGAGTTCAATCTCTATCTGCCAGCTTCAGACGAAAACCCGCTTGGAAGCTACGCATTCCGGCTCCGGCAAGAACAGAAACTGGCGTTGTTCCATCTGGATTCTGCCCCGGAAGACGGCGTGTTCTGCAACCCTTATCTTCCGGCCAACGCGTTTGGTATTGTCGATGGGTTGGCGTTGCTGGAACAGGTGATCGAGCCGAGGGTGTTTCCGGCCGAGGGAATTGAAAACCGGCTCGCACGGGGGGATACGATTACCTTTCCTGCCCGGTCAGGCCTGATGGCCGTTGCAACGCACCAGTCGGTCTGGTTGCAGTATCAGGGCGCGATCCGTTTCGGTCATGATCCTTACCTTGAAGATTCACGGCTCACGGCCGCTTTGTCCGGGAGACCAAAACCCTAGGTCTCTCTCTCGCGGACTGCACTCAGTCGTGTCAGGTCTTTCGAAACGGCCCTTCATAGATGTCGTCTTCCAGGGTGCCGTATTCAGCCAATTCTTCGATCTTTTCCTGCGCCATGTAGCGAGCGAATTTTTCTTGCGGCAGCCTCAGGTGAATGGCTCCGATATAGATCACCGTTGCGAAAACTGCGATCAGAAGAATGTCCGGGCCGAGCGGCAAAATTCCGGATCCGCCCCCAAAGGAGCCTAGGTAGGAAAATACAACAATCCCGATAAGATAGGGCGCCAGCCAGGACGCCTCCCGCCAATCGAGATTGGCGTAACCGATGTGATGCCCGCGGATCATCAGAAGCACAAAACCAGCGGCAAGGCTGAGCCCCAAATGAAGCATGGTATGCCAGCCGGTCCAGTAGATGATCAGCGTTGCAACGACAAAAGCAAGACAGCCAAGGACTGGCGCGGCGGGCAATGTGAAAGCACGAGGCGCATCAGGGAGCAGCTTTCTTAAGGCGACCACAGCGATCGGTCCGACAATGAAGGATAGAACAATGGTCGAAGTGTTCAGCGCAAGCACTTCATCGAAGGGGAGCGCAAAGAAAAAGAGCGCTGCGACTACAAAATTGACCAGCAGCGAAAACAGCGGCACGCCCTTGTCCGACAACGTTTCCATGAATTTCGGGAATAGCCCGTTTTGAGCCATTGCAAGCCCCAGCCGGGCGTTGGACCCCACCGAAACGAGGCCGGAGGCAAAACTGGAAATCCTGGCTGTTGTGTCCAACAAGCTGACGACCCAAAGAGCGCCAACTGCTGTGGCTAGTGCTGCGAGTGGGCCGAGGTCGCCGCCGAAATGCAGTCCTGACCAGCCGTTTTGCAACTGGGCTGCATCTAATGCGCCAAGGAATGCAATCTGTAGTCCGCCATAGACAAATAGGCAGATCAACAGGCTCAGGATCAGGGCCAGCGGGATATTGACCTTGGGATTTTTCGCCTCACCGGCCAGGTCGATGACATGCCGGAAGCCAAGGAGAGAGAAAATCACGCCGCCGGAAGAGATGGCGGCGAGGATGCCCCTCAGACCCTCCGGTGCAAAGCCGCCATGGTTCGTGAAGTTGGACGGCTTGAAGCTGAGACTGATGATCACGACCGCCAGGAGAACCGGCACCAGGATTTTCAGCCAGGTCAATGCCGTGTTGATCCGGGCGAAGAGCTTGACGCCAAATGCGTTGATCACGGTGAAAACGGCAAGGAGCACCAGGGCGACTGCGAGCCCTCCAGTGCTAAGCTCGTTGTCGTTGGAATAAAGCCAGGGGGCCAAGGTCTTGGAATACCGAAGGATGGCCTCGACCTCGATGGTGGCTGCCGTGTTGTAGCCAACCCAAGCTGTCCATCCCATGGCCATGGAGACGACGGTTCCATGAGAAAACTGAGGCACCCGACCAATGCCGCCAGCGACCGGCAGAATTGTAGAGATCTCCGCAAATGTGATCGCAATCAACAGCATCGCAATGCCGCCGATCAACCAGGCAATCAGCGAGGCAGGACCGGCAGATTGTGCGGCGATCATTGGAACAAACAGCCAGCCTGACCCGAGAATTCCGCTGATCGCGACAAACGTCAGGCCAAGCAGACTAATGTTGCGTTGCATGTGTGCCAAACGACACCCCCCAGACTTTGAACTTCAGCTTAGCCGAAGGGGCAGGCGGATCGGAAGGTGTTTGGCGAAAGAGTTTTTACTTCTGTTAGGCGATTGCAGCCGCAGTCCGGATTGCATTGATGTTTGTCTTGTAGGCGTCGACTGTGCCGCCCTTGAAAACGGCGGATCCGGCAACGAGCACGTTGGCACCTGCCGCTGCAACCAACGGCGCTGTGTCCGGTGTGACACCGCCGTCGATCTCCAGATCGATTGGCCGGTCTCCGATCATTTGTTTGATCCGGGCTGTCTTTTCCACCATTGCCCCAATGAACTTCTGACCGCCGAAGCCCGGGTTCACCGTCATCACAAGGATCAGGTCGAGCCGGTCGAGTACGTATTCCAGAACGCTTTCCGGCGTTGCCGGGTTGAGCGACACGCCTGCCTTCTTTCCGAGGGCGCGAATGGCCTGCAGCGAACGGTCCAGGTGCTTCGTTGCTTCTGCGTGCACGGTGATAATGTCCGACCCGGCTTTGGCAAAGGCTTCCAGGTAAGGATCGCAAGGTTCTATCATCAAATGCGTGTCGAACACCTTGTCTGTGTGCGGGCGCATCTTGGCAATGACATCCGGCCCGAAGGTGATGTTCGGAACGAAATGGCCGTCCATCACGTCAAGGTGGATCCAGTCTGCTCCCGCCTCGACAACATCGCGGACTTCCTGTCCGAGCTTGGAAAAGTCAGAGGCAAGGACGGACGGTGCAATAATTATCTCGCGCGGCATTTACGGATCTCCTGAGGGTGGCTGCAAAGCCGGTCATAGACGGTTGGCGCCGCGCTAACACGTGTCCGGCAGACCGGCAAGTCAAAGAGCCCGTTCCTAATCGGTTTAACTGTTTACAGCCGTCCGGAGATGGCGAGAAACCGACCGTCAGGCCCTTCAAAGCCGTGGGCCGCCATATGAACAATCACCGTGATGACCGGTGGCTTGTCTTCCGGAAAAAAGCTCACGACCTTGTCTATCCGGTAGCCGATCGGGCAACCGCGGCTTTTCGGGAGGCTTTTGTCCAGATGCCGGACGCGCGCTTCTCCGCCATAAATCGTGTTGAGCTGGAACCCCTTGGTGGCCGCGCCATAGCTGGCACATGTGTCGTCGGGAAGGGGAAACTCCATCAACTGGATCTCCATCGACTCATCGATGGGGGGGACGACTGGCCGCAGATTGACCTTCATGTTGAAAGGATTGGCGGAAATTTCCGTGATCGGATTACTGCCGACTGTTAGTCCATGGCCGTCAATACCGAGGGACTTCAGAAGAGGGGCTGCAGCAGCTCTGTTGGCGGCCCGGGCGGCCTTCAGGAGAGCCACCGGATTGAAGCCGTTGCTGTCGTCGATTTCATCGCGGCGGCGAAACGGAGAAGGGCTCACCCATTTGTCCTCGTGGACATCGATCACGAATATCTCTGAATACGGAAAACCGGAGCCGTCCTGAATTCCTGACTGCTCAAAGGCAAAGTAACGACCGTCTTCAGAGTAGCCGAGAATATCCAATCGGGCCTGATCTCCGGCAATGGCTGCCGACATTGAGCCTGTTATGAAAACAAAAAAAGCAACAAGCAGTTGGTAGAAGCGCATGACCGGTCTCCTTATGATCTCTTCACAAGGATACCTTTGGCCTTCAGGTCTGTCAGGTCTGCGGCGTCACAGATTTCAGCTTTAGTCCGCAAAACCATCCGACAAACGGTTTCAGGACCATCGGCAAAATATAGATCGGGAATTGTCCGACTGCGAACCAAAGCCACGTGAGCTCTGGCAGCGTCCCGCCAAAGGCGGCAACCATCAGCCCCATGTTCCGTGTGCCGCAAGTGTGAGCAATGGCATAGGCATCTTCTCGGCTTGCGGGCGAAAATAGGAGCAGTGTCACCCCGATCTGTGCAAAAGCGAGGCAGAAAGTGATCGCGGTCAAGCCGAGGGTAAAGGTAGGTTTGTCTGCAAAACTCGCTGTGACGCCATCCATCGCAGCAATCGCAAAGATCAAAAGGAGGATAACATTCAAGCCGCTGATCATGTTTGCACCATTCGCAATACGCTCCAGTCCGGCAATCTTGCGGACGACCATCGCGGTGAGAAACGACCCAACCAGCAGAAATGACAATTGCGCGGCCAGGCCCCCAATACTCAGCGGCAAGGCATCTCCCAGCATCAACTCGCCGATGAAAGGTGCTGAAAGCGGCGTGATGATCAGGGCCGCAACGGAAAGCGCAAGACTAAGCGTTCCATTCAGGCCGAGGAGATAAATAAAGGCGGGTGCCGCCATGACCGGCGGGGCGGCCGTGGAGATAAATAAGGCCAGAACAAGCTCAGGTCCAAGTGTTTCCGGGCCAATTAGCTGAACGGCCGCAAAAGCAATCAGCGGCACACCGAGCATCATCCAAACGAGTGCGGTAAGGAGAAGGGTCGGTCGTTTTAAGCGCAGCTTGATGGCTTCGATATCGACCCTCAAGAAAGCCAGCACAAGCAGGCTGAATACCGAAACACCGAGATACGGGCGCAGATGTTCCGAAAGGGCTGGTAGCGCCATGCCGATGAAGATACTCACAGCCAAAGCGGCCGTACCATGCTGGCCAATCCATGCCACAGCTACCGCGAGCATCCGAATCATTTAAACTTTACTCCTGAAAAATTCGCGTGTGGGCAGGGACTTGCGGATCTTTTAAGGGAACTTAACCGGACTTGCCAATCACGATGGCGTCCTGCCGTTGAACCATGGGCCATGACAACTTCGAAACAGATGCAGACATTTGATGTGATGGTCCTGGGAGCCGGGATTGTTGGGGTTTCGACCGCGGCGCATCTACGGCGCCTTGGCCTCGATGTCGCCCTGATCGACCGGAAACATCCGGGCGGCGAAGCTTCTGCCGGCAACGCAGGTGTGGTCCAGCACAATGGTTTCGTGCCGCAAGGCCTGCCGAAAAACCCGGTGGCGTTCCTTAGGTCATCCTTCAACCTTGGTGGGCCGTTTTCGTACAGACCACTCACCCTGGCGAAGATGCTCCCGTGGATCCGGCAGTATGTGCAGGCAAGCTATGGCGAGGCGGCAGAGGCGTATTGCCGGGCCATCATGCCGCTGCGCCAACAGGCGGTCAAAGCGCATCTTGATCTTGCCGAGCAGTCAAATGCCGGCCGGTTTTACCGGAAGGGTGGCTGGCTGCACCTGTACCGAACGCCGGCCAGTTTTGATGCAGATGATGTGTCCCGGTACTACGCCCGGATCTACGGCGTCGATTACAAAGAAATGGATGGCGCAGAAGCCGGTGTTCTGGAACCTGGGTTGAAGCTTTCAGGCATGAAAGCCGTGCATTGGACCGAAAGCTGCTCGGTCTCCAACCCGGCTGCTGTCGTCGATGCGTTTTGGCGCGGATACATCCAAAATGGTGGTCATTATTTTCGGGCGGACGCCAAGAAGCTGATCCGCCAGAGGGGTGGGTGGAGCCTCGAGGGAGAACGTGGGCCCGTGTTTGCCCGCAATGTCGTCGTCTGCCTGGGCGCCTGGTCCATGGATGTCCTAAAGAAACTTGGCGAGCAATACCCGCTGGCCGTCAAGCGCGGCTATCACATGCATTATAGGCCACTCTCCGGGGCATCCTTGTCTCGGCCCGTCGTCGACATGGACAACGGGTTTGCTCTGACACCCACCGACTTCGGCATCAGGCTGACGACGGGAGTGGAGCTGTCAGGGCGCGACGCGCCGCCGAACCCGCAGATCATCAAACAGGTCCGGCGCAGGGCAGAAGAGATCTTTTCCCTCGGACGCGCGCTTCATGAGGAGCCATGGGTGGGAAGCCGGCCCTGTGTGCCGGATTCTCTTCCGGTCCTTGGACCATCCCCGTCCGTGAAGGGGCTGTGGCTCAATTTCGCCCATGGTCATGATGGTTTTACGCTCGGACCGGTCTCCGGCCAGATCATGGCCGATATGATTGCCAACAAACCTCTTGTTGCGGACGTAAACGGCGTCTCACCAGCCCGGTTTCAAACACAAAAGAAATGACGTTCCGTATTTAACTTGAAGGCCCGATATAGGTCGTCTTGATTTGGTCGATCGACCCATCGTCTTTCATGCGGCGGATGATCCGGTCGTATTCGGCCTTTAGCTTTTTCATATCCGGATGCGTCGAGGCTTTCGAGAAGACGTTGTAATAGGCCTTCGACTTCATTGGCTTTGGAAGGAAATCGATCTGGTTTCGATAGCCGCTGATGTGGGCGTGATGCAATGTCGAGATGGTGTTCATCGGAACGGCATCGATCCTGCCTGCGAGCAGCTTGTCGATCTGCAGAGAATTCTCTGAGACAAGTTGCAGCTGGAGGCCTGCGTCCCAGAATTCCGGGATGTAGGAAATTCCGTGCGTTGCACCGATCGTCATTGAGCGCAGATCATCGAACGTGGAAAACGTGAACTTGCCGCGATCTTCCGCCCTGATAAAAAAATTCCAGTCCAGATCGATGTAGCTTTCGCTTGGATATTCGAGAAATGTGCGGCGTTCTTCGTTTTGCGAATAAAGGAGGAGGACATCGATCCGTCCGGCTTTGGCCTCGACCTGCAGGCGCTGGTCGGATTCGATAAGCATCACCTCATAGTCAATCGCCAGTTCGCGCAGGATCTCGTCCATCACTTCAATGTCGATGCCGCGGACTTTTCCGTCCGCCTCATATTTGAACGGCGCTTGAGGATTGGCGGCGATGATCAGAGGACGAGCTGCAACCGATGTGTGCCACATCCCAGCCAGAAGACAGCATATACAAAACAGACCGATATTCCGCAGCACGCCTGAACCCTCTTCAAGTCACACTCTGTCAAGCAAACGGGAAGTTTTACTGTCCCATACAATAGCCAAACAAACAGTGAATTTTGAAGAGGCCGTAAGGTGCTGCGCGTCTCAATTCTCGCGAAGAGGCAGTGCAGCGGTATCCTTTACCGTGTTGACAACGATACGTGACTGAACGTCAGATACCAGTGTATTATCGAGAAGCTTCAAACGCAGGAAGTCGTCATAGGTCTTGATGTCATCGGTTACCACCTTGATGAGGTAATCGACCGCGCCTGTGATACGTTCACAAATAACGACTTCCGGCCAATGATGGACGAGCTTGTCGAACGTTTCCATGTTTTCGCGGCTGGGAACGGCAAGCTTGACGAAGGAATAGGCGACAAAGCCAAGGCCCACAGCTTCGCGGTCTATGATCGCGGTAATTTGCTTGATGATGCCTTGTTCCTTCAACCGCTTGATGCGGCGCCAGCAAGGGGTTTGGCTCATGCCTGCTTCTTTGGCGACTTCTGCGATTGAAAGGGAGGCATCCCTTTGCAAAACGCGCAATACACGGATGTCGGACGGGTCCAGAAGATTCTTTTCGGTCATTGGGTCATTTTCGGAAATTTTATGCTGCCTGGTGACGAATTGTGGTGACGATAGCACAGAAATCGCTGCTGAAAAGGACGATATTAATCGGAAAAGGAAGTTCGCCGCAGAGGGCCGCCCAGGGGGCGTAGGAGGAGAATACCGAATGGATGTGCTTGTGTCCGATATCAGCCTTGAAGACAAATACACCGCGACGGACGGTCGTGTGTATCTGACAGGCATTCAGGCGTTGGTCAGACTGGCTCTGGACCGCGCGCGCCTGGACCGGCAGGCAGGTCTCAAAACAGGCGGATTCATTTCCGGGTATCGCGGGTCGCCGCTGGCTGGATATGACACTGAGTTGGAGCGCGCCCACCGGCACCTGAAGGGCCTTGAAGTTGTTTTCAAGCCTGGCGTGAACGAAGAGCTTGGCGCGACCGCGGTCTGGGGCAGCCAGAAGCTGCGCGGTGAAGGCGGCGTCGGGCGGCCTACAGAATATGACGGTGTCTTTGGCATCTGGTACGGCAAGGCGCCAGGTGTTGACCGGGCCGGTGATGCGCTGCGTCAGGGGAACGCATCTGGCACGGACCGCAACGGCGGTGTTCTGGCTTTGGCCGGGGACGATCACCTTGCCAAATCCTCCATTCTGCCTGCGCAAAGCGAATTCTTCTTTGAACATGCTGAAATGCCGGTTCTCAACCCTGCGGACATTCAGGACGTGCTCGACTATGGTCTGCACGGGCTTGAGATGTCCCGCTTTTCCAGTCTTTGGACGGCGTTGATCTGCGTGGCCGACACGATGGATGCGTCCGCCACAATCAACGTGTCGCCAAACCGTCTGCGGATGGTTCGCCCGTTGGAAGGCGATCCGCGCAAGGATTACCATCAGAACCGCGACTTGCTGCTCGGCAACAGGCTGGAAACAGAGCGCCTGGTGCGCGAGCTGCGGATCCCGGCTGCCCAGGCTTATGTCCGCACGAATGGCCTGGATCGTGTGACCTTCGGTACCCGGCAAAATCCGAAACTCGGCATTGTTTCCTCCGGCAAAGCGTATCGCGACCTGCTTCAGGCGCTCGATCTCATGGGCGTGACCGAAGACAAGGCCAAAGCGCTGGGCCTCGGTATATACAAGGTTGCAATGACCTGGCCGATGGAACCGCTTGGCCTGCGGGACTTTGCCCGCGGAGCAGAGAAACTGCTGGTCGTGGAACACAAGCGGGCCTTCATGGAGCCGCAGATCAAGGAGATTTCCTATCACTGGCCGGACATGAGCCGTCCGGAAATTTGGGGCAAACGCCGCCCGGATGGCTCGCCGTTCCTCTCGGATGTTCTCGAGATTTCCGTTGCCGAGCTCATCGAAGGCTTGATGAAGTGGCTGCCGGCAGATGCCGTCACCGAAGAAATGCAGGCTGTTGCTGCGCGCATGACCAAGCAGGCCATGTGGGCCCAAGGCCATGCAGAACGCGCCTCCCGCGTGCCTTACTTCTGTTCCGGCTGTCCGCATTCAACCTCGACCAAGACGCCGGAAGGCTCCCGGTCGATGCCGGGCATCGGCTGTCATGCCATGACCGAAATGGCAGGCCGGACCACGGAAGGCCAGATCCAGATGGGCGGAGAGGGCGTCCTTTGGGTTGGTCAGCAGCCGTTCTCGGGCGACAGCCATGTGTTCGCAAACGTCGGCGATGGAACATATTTCCACTCCGGTATCCTTGCGATCCGTCAGGCGCTCGCGGCCAAAGTGCCGATCACCTACAAGATCCTTTACAATGATGCCGTGGCCATGACCGGTGGTCAGAAGCATGATGGACAGTTGAGTGTTCCGCAGATTACCCGTCAGCTGGAAGCAGAAGGTGTGGAACGCATTGCGGTGGTCTCCGAAAATCCGGATGCTTACGGATCATGGTCACCAATTGCAGCCGGAACAAAGGTCTATCATCGCGACGAATTGATGGATGTGCAGAAGGATCTGCAGACCTTCAACGGCGTTTCCGTAATCGTGTACGATCAAACCTGTGCAGCCGAGAAACGGCGCCGCCGGAAGCGCGGACTGTTCCCGGATCCGGATCAGCGCCTGTTTATCAACGATCGCGTCTGCGAAGGCTGCGGTGACTGCTCGGTCCAGTCCAACTGCCTGTCAGTTGAGCCGCTGGCAACGCCGTTTGGCGAAAAACGTGTGATCAACCAGTCCAGCTGCAACAAGGACTTTTCCTGCATCAAGGGTTTCTGTCCGTCCTTTGTCGAGATCGACGGTGCGGCGCTCAAAAAGCCGAAAAAGGCTGACGTGGATATCGACGCGCTCGTTGAACAGCTGCCGGAACCGGTTCTGCCGGCGCTGGACCGGACGCAGAACGCGTTGGTTGCCGGCATTGGCGGCATGGGCGTCACCACAATCAGTGCTGTTCTAGCAATGGCGGCGCATATCGATGGCAAGCAGGCCTCGACCCTGGACATGACGGGACTGGCGCAGAAGGGCGGACCGGTAACCTCCCACGTTCGCTTTGCATCCATTGACCGCGCGATTGAAGGTCCGAGGGTGCCGGCCGCAAGCCTCGATCTCTTGATCGCAAGTGATATGGTCGTTGCCACCAATGCGGAACAACTGGCACTCGCCCACCGTGGCCAGACCGTGACAGTGGCAAACACCAAGGTTGCCCCGACTGCAGAGTTTGTCCTGAAGCAGACCCTATCCTTCGATGAGAAGAAGATGGACGCCGCCTTGAAGGCAGCGTCCGGAACGTATCTCGCGATGGATGCGGCCGGAATTGCTGAAAAGCTGCTGGGCGATGCGATCTTTGCCAACATGCTGCTCGTTGGCATGGCGTATCAATCAGGTGCCCTGCCGGTTTCCGGCGATGCCATTGAAACAGCCTTGCAGCTGAACGGGGCGGCAGTGGCCGGCAACATCAAGGCGTTCCGCGCCGGCCGTGTTCTGGCTGCCGACGCTGAGCTGTTGTTGAAGGCTTTGCCAGCGAGCGAAAAACCGCGCACGTTCACATTGGATGAAAAGATTGCATTCAATGCCGACGAGCTTGTCAGGTATCAGGACGAAGCCTATGCGGCCCGTTACCGGGATCTCGTTGAAAAAGTGAAGGCAGCGGACGAAGCTCATGGCCCGGGGCAAATGCGCCTCTCCAGAACCGTTGCTGATCTGCTCTATAAAGTAATGGCTTACAAGGACGAATATGAAGTCGGCCGCCTTTATTCCGATCCGGCCTTCAAGGAAAAGATCGCGCAGCGGTTCGAAGATCCGAAGAAGCTAAAGGTCTATCTGGCCCCGCCTATGCTGGCTCACCGGAAAGACCCGAAAACCGGACGCCCGGAGAAGATGGCATTCGGACCGTGGATCTTTACCGCGTTCAAACTCCTTGCCGGGTTCAAAGGCATGCGCGGCAAATGGTACGACCCATTTGGACGGACCGCGGAGCGCCGTGCAGAGCGGGCCCTGATCGCTCAGTACGAAAAGGACATTGCGGAGATCATCACCCGTTTGCCGAATGGCAATTACGGTCTCCTCGTGGAGCTGGCACGGGTGCCGGATTTGGTCCGCGGATTTGGCCCGGTCAAGGAAGCGAACCTGGAAAAGGCCGCGGACAAACGCAGTGTGCTGCTTGAGCAACTCAATACCCGCAAAGACGGCGGGAATGATGGCGATCATCAAAGCGGCGACTTCCTCCAAGCCGCGGAGTAACGCGCGGTCTTCTTTTTGAAAAATTCAAGCCGGCGCAGCTTCTGCGCCGGTATTTCGTTTGCAGACGTGGCAGCGCACTGCGCCAGTCCGGCGCAAGACAACTCAGGCATATCTATTGGTACTGCGGAAACGGCTTGCGCCCGGAATATTTGTTGTATGCAGCGCCGCTTTCGAATCTGCCCACCAGGGCAAAGCGCATTAACACTCCGGTTTAAGAATTGGGGCATTCGGCGTGAAAACGAAGCTTGGCCAAGATAAAAATGAGCCCAGCTAACAAAAATTAATACTCGATTTTTTGACCTTCATAGAGCGCCGAAACGGGATGTCAGAGCCGATAATTTTATAAAAAACAATGGCATGTAGAGTAACTGGCAAATCTAGTTAGAATTCTTCCTAAAATTTATAAAAACACGATTACATTCTCCAAATACCTGTTTCTGTCTTCTTTAAGTCTCCAATTCATTTTGTGGCCAGAGCCGAAGACCGGCGTAAGATTCAATCTGGTAATGAAAATGAGTGAAGCGTTGAAAACAGAACTGGTGAACTTCTCGGAGCTGACCGGGGAAGCAGCAAGCGCCCGCCGGGCTGAACTGGCCCGCCATGTGGCAACGCTCTTTGCGTTGACATCCGACAGATGCTCTGACGAACAGGTCGATATCTACGACTCCGTACTGCTGCGGCTGGTGGATATGGTGGAATCGGAAGTCCGCCGTTTTGTCGCCGAGCAGATGAGTACCCTGCGCCGCGGTCCGGAAGAGACCATCCGGCGCCTTGCAAGTGATGTGATCGAGGTATCCGAACCGATCCTCGTCCGCTCGACCGTCCTGCGCGATGCCGACCTCGTTTCGATTGCCGAAGAGCAGGGCAATGACCATCGCTATGCCATTGCACAACGCGAAGTGCTTTCAGCTGATGTGACCGACATTTTGGTGCGGCGCGGTGATCTGAAGGTCAAGCGCAAGATTGCAAGCAACGACGGCGCCAGCTTGTCCGGCTCAGCCATCGAGCTTCTGATTTCCGACTCTGCTGCCGATGCAACGCTTCAATTGAGTTTGAGCGACCGCCCGGATCTTGCCGAAGCTCAGATCGCCAGCCTGATTTCCATCGCGAGCGATGAAGTACGCAAGAAACTGCAGACATCCGGCCGTTCCGGTGAAACCGCCCAATTGGATGAAGCGGCAGACATTGCAGCGCGGCGCATGTCCAACCAGTACTGGTTGGGCCGGTACGATTTTGAAACAGCCCGCAGCCGCATTCTTCTTCTTGCGAAGAAGGGCATGGTGAACGAAGCCGCACTTCGCCGGTTCGCTTCTGAAGACAGGTTCGCGGAAGCTGTTGCCACCTTCGCCTGGTTGGTTCGGTGCGGTGTTGAAGAAGCCAGCCACTGGATGGTGCGGCCGGACCCGGAGCCGTTTGTCATTCTGGCAAAAGCCTCCGGCTTTTCGTCGATCACGGTCGGATCGCTGTTGAGCATCGGCCCGTGGCGTCATCGCCTGACACCTGAGAACCGCAGCCACGCCATGAACCTATATGAGCGCATGACTGTTGCAGAAGCCAAACGCAAGATCGCCCATTGGAGCTACAACGTTCTGAAGTGATCTGACCTGGCAGATTGCGCAAGACATTGAGCCCGGCTACCGCGCCGGGCTTTTTCGTGCGCATCTAACGCGAGAGACGCCTTTTTTCCTTAGCGGAACCGTGCTTTACAGGTCGAAACAGATTCTGCAAAGAGCGGGGCCAATGGGTATGCGCAGATCCGTCCATCAACTACTGCAACATGAGTTGCCTCTGGCTATGCGCGCTTTTTTCGGCCGCGTTCCGATCCTCGCAGTTGCTGTTCTGAGCATGCTGGTTGTAAGCATAAGTGCAGGACCGGAGTATGCCCATGCCCAGGGGCCTGCGAGCTTATTGTCCGCGGTCAGCGGCGGTTCAAAGGAAAAAACTGCAGAGACAACCGCCGAACATACCGAACCTGCTTCTGAAGGGGGCGGTGTCAGCGCCGATGAGGGTGGTGGCGCCATGATGGAGTCCATGGACGAGTTTGCCGATGAAGCCGTCCGTGCCCGCGATGCCTTGAAAACAATCGTTCAGAAAATTCCGACTATTCGCGCGGCGATGGTCGATACGCTCCGCTCTCAAGGTGAGGATCAAGGGCTGGGCTGGATCTCAACCGCGCTAACAGATGTGGTGATCGCGGTTCTCTTCGGTCTTGCAGCCTCGACCTTGCTGGCGCGCTGGGGGCGGCGGCAGTTCGCAGGGATGTACAAACCCGACGTCTACACCCGTTCCGACAAGATCATCTATTTGTATCTGCGGGCGATTTTGATGATCGCCGGTGTCGTCCTCTATTTTGCTGTGGCGACGGTGGTTTATCTCCTGATTGGCACGGGCTTGGAAGCTGCGAATGAAACCGCACTCGTGGCCTTCAGCATGAGTGCCGCCTACATGGCGTTGCGGATCATTTGGATGAACCTGTTGGCCCCAGATGCGGATAGCCACCGTCTAGTCGCCTTGAGCAATCGGGAGGCGAAGGGCCTCTACCGGTTCTTGCTGGTCGGCAGCGGGATTTCCGTCGCATCATTTGCGTTCTGCCTCTGGATGGAGCGTCTCGGCCTGCCGCAAGACATTCACAAACTGGCACTCATCGCCGCGTCCGGGCTGTCGATGATTATCTTGTGTGCCATTGCAGTGGCCTATCGGAGCGTCATCGCGCGTCTGATCCGGGGAGCCGCTGGCGATCAGGCCCCCATGTGGCGCCGGGTGCTGGCCGCCGTTTGGCACCTTATCGCCGTAATCTACTTTGTGATTGCCTGGGGTATCTCAGCTCTTCGGATCCTTTTGGACTTACCGTCAGCAACAGGACTTGTGGGGGCTCCGATCCAGGTTTTGCTGGTGGCCGCCGTTGCTTATGGGCTGCTCATCCTCCTGATTGATCGCGTGTTGTTGCCGCGTCTTGATACTGCCAAAGCGGAAGCCAAGATTGCTGAGGACATTCAGCGGGCGGAAGAGAGCGAAGGCGCTGAGCAGGACCCGGAAAGCACACTGGCCCAAGCTCATGCTGAAGCTGCCGACCGCGAAGCCGATCGGTCCCCGTTCCGCGCGTTGCTTGATCGTGGCGCGGCGATTCTGGTGATCTTTGGCGGGCTGGATCTGTTGACCTCTCTTTGGGGCGTCAGCATGGCTGGCGACGGTTCGATGATCGGGTCCTTCATCGAAGTCCTGCTCGTCATGTTCCTTGGCTACATGGCCTATGAGGCGGTGAAGATCTTGATCGACCGGCAGATCGCAAAGGAATCGCCGGCTGAGAAAGACGAGGAAGCTGAGATCGGAGGGGCCGGGGAAAGCCGGATTTCGACGCTGCTGCCGATCTTCCGGAATTTCCTTTTGATCACCATTGTGGTGATTGCGGCCATGGTTGTTCTGGCCGAGCTGGGTGTGAATATCGCGCCGCTCTTCGCCGGTGCCGGTGTTGTTGGTCTGGCGGTCGGTTTCGGCGCTCAGACCCTCATTCGGGATATCTTTTCCGGTGCCTTCTACCTGATTGATGATGCTTTCCGGAAAGGTGAGTACATCGACATTGGCAGCGCTAAGGGGACTGTCGAGAAAATCTCGATCCGTTCGATGCAGCTGCGCCATCATCGCGGGGCGCTCACCACCATCCCATTTGGCGAAATCCAGCAGGTCGAGAACTTCTCGCGCGACTGGGCCATCATGAAACTCGCCTTCCGGGTCACCTATGACACGGATGTCGAAAAGATGCGCAAGATCATCAAGAAATTCGGTCAACGGCTTCTTGAGGATGAGTATTATGGGCCGATGTTCCTCGCGCCGCTGAAATCCCAGGGTATCATGTCCATGGAAGATTCGGCCATGATCGCCCGGGTGAAGTTCACCGCAAAACCCGGCAAGCAGTTTGAATTGCGGAAAGTGATCTATGCCGGCCTGCGCGATCTCTTCGAAGAAAACGGCATCAGGTTTGCCCATCGTCAGGTCACGGTCCGCGTTGCCGGCGCCGGAGATGATGAGGACGATGGCGCCAACGGCAAAATCTCACCGGAAGCGGCCAAGGCTGCTGCAGGTGCCGCGGCCATGTCGGGAATGCTCGACGAAGAAGCCAATGGGGACAGCGGTCAGGATGACCCGATCTGACGGTATATGAGCACTTACAGAAAAAGGCTCTGCGGAGACATCGGCAGAGCCGTTTTCATTTCTGGTAAGGCCTCTAGGCCGTTCACCGAAACCTTACTGCGCCTTGGTTGCCGCCGCAGCCCTTAAAGAGTCAGCTGTGCCCTGGATAAACGCCAGCACGTTTTGAACGTCGGCATCGGTCAAATGTGCATCAAAGCGCGGCATACCGTTGTGCAGTCCGGCTCCTTGCAGGACCCAGGCATCGGCATTGGTCAGGACTTCTTGTTCCGAGTAGCCAAGGTTCGGAACAGCGCCGCCATTGTTGACCCCCGGCACACCGTGACAGAAGAGACAGTTGGAGACATAGGTCGCCAGTCCTGCCGTGACCTGTTCCGGGTCATAAGGAACTCCGGAGACGAGTTCGGTGCGGGTCGACAGTTCCGCCGTTGGAATCTCTTCGCTGCCGCCGATCCGGAAGGTGAAGACCCGGCCAGGCCCAACTTTTTCGGTGGCCCGTTGCATCAGGCCATAGACCCCGCCCCAGCCGGCAGCGATCGTGACGTATTGTTCGCCGTCGTGTTCCCAGGTCATGGGCGCAGCAATGACGCCGGACGTCATGGGAACCTGCCAGAGTGCTTCTCCGTTCGTGGCATTGTAGGCAATGAACCGGCCATCAGCGGTTCCCTGAAACACAAGGTTGCCAGCCGTGGTCAGGGTGCCGCCATTCCAGGGCGAGACATATTCAGCGCGCCAGGCCTCCCGCTGGTTGACCGGATCCCAGGCCAGAAGGTGTCCGAAAGGCGTTGCTTGCGGCGCAACCACATTGAAAAGATACCCAAGGTTCCAGCCAACCCCCGACATGGTCGACATGGGCTTGTGGGAATTGAGCTCCCAGCTCGGATCGGTCGATTGCACAAGCGGAACGCCTTGCGCCGGAATGTAGACAAGCCCGGTGTCCGGATTGAAGCTCATTGGATGCCAGTTATGTGCGCCGTAAGCGGATGGTACCGGTTCGAACGGCTTGTCTTTCGAGCGGGCATCCGGGTTTTCGATGGGCCTGCCATCAGCGTCATAGGCCTTGGCCCAAGTCGTCTCAACGAATGGTTCTGCGGAAATGAACTCGCCGTTGGTGCGGTCAATCACATAGAAGAAGCCATTCTTCGGGGCCTGCATCAGTACTTGACGCGTATCGCCGTCGATCTCGAGGTCGGCAAGAATGATGTGCTGCGTGGATGTGTAGTCCCAGGTATCCCCCGGTGTGTTCTGGTAGTGCCAGACATAGTCACCGGTGTCCGGATTGAGCGCGACGATGGAGGCGAGAAACAGGTTGTCGCCCCCGGCCGGTGAACGCAGATGCTGGTTCCACGGCGATCCGTTGCCCGTCCCGATGTAAAGAAGGTTCAGCTCCTGATCATAGGCCATGGCGTCCCAAACCGTGCCGCCGCCGCCAGCCTCCCAATATTTGGCGGATGGATCCCAGGTTTCCGCCGCCATTTTCATGGCGTCATTTTCATAAGGCTTGGCCGGGTCGCCAGGCACCGTATACCAGCGCCAGACGGTGTCTCCGGTCTCCGTATCATAGGCTGAAATGTAGCCGCGCACGCCAAACTCGGCACCACCATTGCCGATGATCACCTTACCGTTGATGACCCGTGGCGCCCCGGTCACGGTGTAGGACATATCCCGGTTTTCAATGGTGTCGATCTTCCAGAGTAGCTCGCCGGTGGCAGCATCCAGGGCATGCAGATAACCGTCATAGGATCCAACGAAGACCTTGCCTTCATAGATGGCGACGCCCCGGTTGACGACGTCGCAGCATCCCTTGGCGGCGTATTCGCCGGGCACCTCCGGATCATATACCCAGAGCTTTTCTCCCGTGATGGCGTCCAGCGCATGAACAATGGACCAGGATGCGGTGACATACATGACACCATCAGCCACGATCGGTGTCGCCTGAACACCGCGGCGGGATTCCAGATTGTAGGACCAGGCCAATCCGAGTTCGCCGACGTTGTCGGCCGTGATTGTATCGAGTTGAGAGTATCGGGTTTCGGCGTAATTCAGGCCGTAATTGAGCCAGTTTTGATCTGACGCGTCGTTTTCGATGATCGTGGCCGTGTTGATGCCGCCGGTGGCAGCGCGTATGGCGTCTGCCGAAATTGGCTCGGCTGCCGCCAGATGTGGGCTGACAAGAAGTGCCAGTGCTCCGCCGATGAAGCGTTTCATGAATTGTCTCCTCCCTCACGTAATTTTTGTCGCCCGCACATGGCGCCGTCTCACGATCCAACCTCAGGCTCTCCTCCAGCCGGCTGTACACCGTGATGGGCATGCGGGATGGAACTGTGCCTCCCAGTTTTGATGTTAGTGAATAATACTAATGCGAATTAAGTTGGGCGCAACTGAATGCGCGTTTCTCGTGCTAAAGTACAAGAAGCACTTATCGCGCGTGGTGGCGGGTGTAGCGAGCGATCAAAAGGATTTGCTGACGTCTTCGGCAGGCTTAACTGCTTGATTGGTTTCTACGGAAACCAAGGCGCTTTGCAGGCATTTCAAATTGCACAATCTCAGCATTCGGCCGTGTATCATCTACACGTGTGAGCTCGGCCTTTAGAAACTTGCGTGAGCGCAACTGCGCACGGGTAAGGCCAAGATCAGCCAAAACACTATCGGGTTCCTCCCGGAGCAAGTGTTGTCTCTCCGAGGCCAATTGCAGGAATTGCTTTATTTTTGTGGTTTTGTCGTGCAACCAGCTTGTCAAACGAAATTTGTGAGAAAATCTCTTAAGGCAGTGGTTTTGATTGGGGTAGGAAATGACCAGCGCCGTCTGCGGTGGCGAGGCGCGTTTAAAAGTGAGCTTGTGTGTTTTCACGATAATTGTCCGGAATAAGAGCGGAATGGTTACACTATCGCGAAAACATATCGCCTGGTCGAAGGAGAAGTTGTCAGTCTATTGTGAGAAAAAAGAACATGTTTCGCCAGGTGAGAGATTGAGATGAAACGATTGCCGCCCTTGAATGCCTTGCCAGCTTTGGAAGCGACGGCGCGGCTCGGATCCATGAGTGCCGCTGCAGATGAGCTTGGCCGGACACATGGCGCGATCAGCAAGCAGCTCGCCCATCTGGCAGAACAGGCGGGTGTCGCCTTGTTCCGGAAGGACGGGCAGGGGGTGGCCCTGACCCCGGAAGGGGAAAAGTTTGCAAAGGCGGTCGGCGGATCGTTGCAGGAGATCGAAGCGGCTTGGCGGGGGCTCACGCAGCTTGCCGACAGTCCGACCCTCGACATCGGAATCAGCGCGACGTTTGCCATGCGCTGGTTGATGCCGCGCCTGCCGCGGTTTTATCAGCGGTATCCCGATGCACAGGTTAACTTCCGGATGACGGGTAAACACTGGCTGCCGGAAGAGCAGATGGATGCCATCCTGACGTGGGACCGTTTGCGCTGGCAGTTCGGCGGCCGAACGGACATTGAAATTCTGGGTGATGTTGCCTTCGGTATTGTCCATGCGCCCGGTCTCAGCGTTGAGTTAAAAGAGCGCGTGCTGACGGTTAAAAACCGATGCGTCCAGGAATTGCCGGGTGATGTGTGGAACGCTTATCAGACCCTGGCCGGTGTTGAAGTCGTCTCGGAAACGACAACCGCCTATCCGCACACGTTTCTGGTGATCGAGGCGGCTTTGGCCGGGTTGGGGGCTGCCCTGGTGGAAAAGCGCATTGTGGCGGAGGAGCTGGCAGATGGCCGTCTTGTGGCGCCCTTTGGGTTCACGCTGATCGAGGATGGTTTTGGCGCCATTGTATCTCAACGCAAACGGCCAAAGCGCTTGGCGCGCGCCTTTCTGGGGTGGCTGCGCGAAGAAGCGGCAGCTGCGCGATAGCAGTCCCGTTAACTGATGATTTGCCAATATTGTCGCTCAGGGACAAGAGTGTGACGCATTTGGGTCGCTGGGCTTGCATCGTCTGCGTGATTGATATAAAGATATCTTTATATTGACATTGGCGGTGAGTAAATGACCGAGCGGAACACCCTATCAGTAGACGAGACCCTGGCCGCCTTGCGGGCAGTTGGGGAAGCAACGCGGATCCGTCTGATCGCTCTGCTGGCGCAAAACGAACTAACCGTGAAGGATGCCACTGCTATCCTTGGTCAGAGTCAGCCGCGCATCTCCCGCCATCTGAAACTGCTTGCTGAAGCCGACGTCATCCAACGCTTCCCGGAAGGCTCGTGGGTCTATTACCGCCTGTCGGACGGACCCGAGGGCGCGTTGGCACGCGATGTTGTGGCTCGGATCTCAAATGAGGACGCCGTTTTGGCGGCTGATCAAGAACGCTTTCAAACCATCCGTAAAGCCAAGGCGGAAGAAGCTGCTGCCTTCTTTGCTGGCCGCGCGCTTACCTGGGACCGGGAGCGCTCCTTGCATGTGCTTGAAGCCGACGTTGAAGCGGCAATGCGCAACGCGCTTGGCGATGCGCCGTTCCAGACATTTCTTGATCTTGGAACAGGCACCGGCCGTCTATTGGAAGTCTTTGCAGATCAGTACGTCTCAGCTCTTGGTGTCGACGCGTCCCATGACATGCTGTCCGTTGCGCGGGCGAACCTATCGAAAGCAGGCCTGAACAATGCCCAGGTTCGCCATGGCGATGTTTACGCTTTGAACGTGCCGCCGAAATCCTTCGACGTGGTCGCAATCCACCAAGTGTTGCACTTCCTGGATGATCCGGCACGGGCGCTTGCAGAAGCTGCGCGGGCATTGCGCCCCGGCGGGCGTCTGCTGATTGTCGACTTTGCGCCGCATGAGCTTGAGTTCCTGCGGGACCGGCATGCGCACCGCCGCCTCGGCTTTGCCAGCGAGCAGATGGAGCGCTGGCTGGATGCGCTGGATCTCGATCTTGAAAAAACAACCGACCTCGTTCCTGGCGAGGCCGATGACAGCAAACTGACCGTTACCCTTTGGCTGGCCCGTGATCGGCGGATCATCACCGACGTGCCTGCCCAGAATTCTTCCCGAGAGGTTGCCTGATATGACTGTTTTGTCATCCCGACTGTCCCGAGGTGTTATTAAGACACCGATCACCGCATCCTTCGAGTTCTTCCCCCCGAAGTCCGAAAAGATGGGGGAGACACTTTGGGAAACGGTCCAGCGCCTCGCGCCGCTCAACCCGTCTTTTGTATCGGTCACCTATGGTGCTGGCGGATCGACCCGAGAGCGGACCCACAAGACCGTTGAGCGCATCTTGAACGAGACCGATCTCGCACCGGCGGCACACCTGACATGTGTCGGCTCTCCAAAGGCGGAAGTCGATGCGATCGTCAAAGATTATTGGGATCTTGGCGTGCGCCACCTTGTAGCATTGCGCGGTGATCCGCTTGCAGGCATCGGCGCGGTTTATGAGCCGCATCCGGAGGGCTATGCCTACGCGACCGATCTGGTTGAAGGTATCAAGAAAATCGCCAATTTTGACGTTTCGGTATCCGGCTACCCGGAAAAACATCCCGAGAGTGGTAGCTGGCAGAAAGAAATCGACAACCTGAAGCGTAAGGTTGATGCCGGTGCGGACCGGATCATCACCCAGTACTTCTTCGACAACGATCTGTTTGATGACTACCTGGACCGTATTGCGGCAGCCGGCATCAATATCCCGGTGATCCCCGGCATCCTGCCAATCCATAATTTTGAGCAGACCATGGTGTTCTCTGCAAAATGCGGCACCTCGATCCCCGAATGGGTCGCGCGGCGCTTTGCCGGTCTGCAGAACGATCCGGAAACCCGCAAGCTCGTCGGTGTGGCCATTGCCTGTGAGCAGGTAATGGACCTGGTCGACCGCGGCCTGACGGACTTCCATTTCTACACGATGAACCGTGCCGATCTGACTTACGCCATCTGCCACATGCTTGGGATGGGGCAGCATGGCACCGAGAAAGTGGCGGCTTAAAGCAAATCCTCTCGCTGCCTTTCCGGCTTCGAGCCCAGACCGCATGGTTTTTGAGATATGAGGGCCCCGGATTAGGTCCGGGGCGGCATTAGTATAACGGCTGTCCCGGTCTTGAACCGGGACCTGACGAGTTTGGAATACCGCGGCCCGGAGCAAGTCCGCTGCGGCAATGTAAAAGACAGCCGTCCCGGCCTTGAGCCGGGAGCCTGGCCAAGAGGTAGGAAACCCCCGTGACCAAGTCTGACGCCTTCGCGCGCCTTCAGGAGATCGCCAAATCCCGCATTCTGGTGCTGGACGGAGCCATGGGGACTGAAATTCAGTTGCTCAAACTGGACGAGGCAGCCTATCGCGGTGAGCGTTTCAAGGACTGGCCGTCGGATGTGAAGGGCAACAATGACCTCCTCAGCCTGACAATGCCCGACGCCATTCGCCAGATCCATGTCGACTATCTGGAAGCGGGCGCAGATATAGTCGAGACCAACACGTTTTCCTCCACCACCATCGCCCAGGCCGATTACGGCATGGAGGAACTGGCCTATGAGCTGAACGTGGAAAGTGCACGTCTGGCGCGCGAGGCCTGCGAACAGGTAACAGCCCAAGATACGTCCCGGCCCCGCTATGTCGCCGGAGCGCTCGGGCCGACCAACCGGACGGCATCCATTTCGCCAGATGTGAACAATCCCGGGTACCGGGCTGTCAGCTTTGATGATCTCAGGATTGCCTACGCAGAGGCTGTACGCGGTCTGATCGAAGGTGGTGCGGATATTTTACTTGTCGAGACAATCTTCGACACCCTGAATGCCAAGGCAGCGCTGTTTGCCATTGAAGAAGTGTTCGAGGAGATTGGCAGGGAACTGCCGGTGATGATTTCCGGCACGATCACCGATCTCTCTGGCCGGACCCTTTCCGGCCAGACACCGGAAGCCTTCTGGAACTCCGTGCGCCACACCAATCCTTTGACCATTGGCCTCAACTGTGCGCTCGGCGCGAAGGAAATGCGGGCGCATGTCGATGAGCTCGGCCGCGTCGCCGATACACTTGTCTGTGCTTATCCGAACGCGGGCCTGCCGAACGAGTTTGGCGAATATGATGAGAGCCCGGAGCATATGGCCGGCCTCATCGAGGAGTTCGCCTCGGCGGGCCTCGTGAACATGGTCGGTGGGTGCTGTGGCACCACACCTGCCCACATCAAGGCGATCGCCGAGGCGGTCGAAGGCAAAAAACCCCGAGAAATCCCGACCGTCGATCGGTACATGCGTTTGTCCGGCCTCGAGCCGTTCTCGCTGACTCCTGAAGTCAATTTTGTGAACGTCGGCGAGCGGACGAACGTGACCGGTTCGGCGCGGTTCCGCAAGCTGATCAAGGAAGGCGACTACGCGACCGCGCTCGACGTTGCCCGGAGCCAGGTCGAGAACGGCGCCCAGATCATCGACATCAACATGGACGAAGGGCTTCTGGACTCCGAAGACGCCATGGTCACCTTCCTCAATCTTGTGGCAGCTGAACCCGATATCGCCAAAGTGCCGGTGATGATTGACAGCTCCAAATGGACGGTTATCGAAGCCGGACTGAAGTGTATTCAGGGCAAGGGCGTCGTCAATTCAATCTCGATGAAGGAGGGCGAAGAGGCGTTCCTGGAGCAAGCCAAGCTGATCCGGCGCTACGGCGCTGCGGTCGTCGTCATGGCCTTTGACGAACAGGGCCAGGCCGACACGTTTGAGCGCAAGACCGAGATCTGTGCGCGGTCCTACAAGATCCTGACCGAAAAAGCGGGCTTTGCGCCTGAAGACATCGTCTTCGACCCGAACATATTTGCGGTTGCGACCGGGATCGAGGAGCACGACAACTACGGCGTCGACTTCATCGAGGCGACCGGCTGGATCCGCGAGAACCTGCCTCATGCCCATGTTTCGGGCGGGGTTTCCAACCTGTCGTTCTCGTTCCGCGGCAACGAGGCCGTGCGCGAGGCGATGCACTCCGTCTTCCTCTATCACTGCATCAAGCGCGGCATGGACATGGGCATTGTCAATGCTGGCCAGCTGGCGGTCTATAACGATCTCGATACGGAACTGCGCGAGCTTTGCGAAGACGTTGTTCTGAACCGCCGGTCTGATGCGACGGACCGCATGCTGGACGCAGCCGAGCGCTGGAAAGGCGAGGGGGGCAAGAAGAAGGAAGCCGATCTCACCTGGCGGACGTGGGACGTTGCCAAGCGTCTTGAGCATGCGCTGGTCCACGGCATTGACGACTATGTGGTGGAAGACACAGAGGAAGCCCGTCAAAGCTTCGACCGACCGCTGCACGTCATCGAAGGTCCGCTGATGGACGGCATGAACGTGGTTGGCGATCTCTTCGGATCCGGTCAGATGTTCCTGCCGCAGGTGGTCAAATCCGCCCGCGTCATGAAAAAGGCCGTCGCCTATCTGATGCCCTTCATGGAGAAGGAAAAAGAAGAGCAGGGCCTCACCGGTTATTCCTCGCAGGGCAAGATCCTGATGGCAACGGTGAAGGGTGACGTCCACGACATCGGCAAGAACATTGTCGGCGTGGTCCTTCAGTGCAACAACTTCGAGGTCATCGACCTTGGGGTCATGGTCCCGGCTGCAAAGATCCTGGAGACCGCCAAGCAGGAAAAGGTCGACATCATCGGTCTCAGCGGTCTGATCACGCCGTCGTTGGATGAAATGTGCCATGTCGCAGCCGAAATGGAGCGCGAAGGTTTGGACATTCCGCTGCTGATCGGCGGAGCCACCACGTCAAAGATCCACACGGCAGTGAAGATTCATCCCAATTACGCAAAGGGCCAGGCGATCTATGTGACCGATGCCGGCCGGGCGGTTGGCGTTGCCTCCAAGCTGATGAGTGAGGGAGGACGTGCGCCATACTATGGCGAGGTTCGCACTGAATATGCGGATATTGCCGAAAAGCATGCCGCAGGCCGGGGAGCCGCCCGCCGGGTTCAGTTGCTGGATGCCCGTGCCAATGCCTTCAAGGTTGATTTTGAAGGGAAAGCGCCCGTCAGGCCGAACCAGCTCGGCACCACGGTGTTCGACGATTTCCCGCTGGAAGAGCTGGTGCCGGTGATCGACTGGACGCCGTTCTTTGCAACCTGGGAAATCAAGGGCCGCTACCCGCAGGTTCTGACCGATGACCGGTATGGTGTTGCGGCAACGGCGCTTTTTGATGACGCCCGACGGATGCTGGACGAAATCGTTGAAAAGAAACTTCTGACAGCGCGTGGTGTTGCGAAGCTATGGCCGGCCAATGCTGTTGGCGACGACATTCTGGTCTACTCCGGTGAGAACCGCGGTGAAGTCGCGGCAACCTTCCACACGCTTCGACAGCAAATGGCCCGCACGTCCGGTGGCCGCGCCAATGTGGCGATGAGCGATTTCGTGGCGCCTCTCGACAGCGGCATCAATGACTGGATCGGCGGATTTGCCGTCACGGCGGGTCACGGTGAAGACGAGCTTGCTGGCCGTTACGCCAAGCAGGGAGACGATTACAACAAGATCCTGTCGCAGGCTCTGGCGGATCGTCTCGCAGAAGCGTTCGCCGAGAAGCTGCACCAAATCGTGCGCAAGGATCTTTGGGGCTATGCGGCTGGTGAAACACTATCCAGTGAGGAACTGATTGCAGAAAAGTATCAGGGTATCCGTCCGGCGCCAGGTTATCCCGCACAGCCGGACCACACGGAGAAGGACACGCTTTTCCGCCTGCTCGATGCGGAGAAACTGACAGGTATCCAGCTGACAGAGAGCCGGGCGATGTTGCCGGGATCCTCCGTCTCCGGGCTCTATTTTGCGCATCCCGACAGCCACTATTTCGGGGTTGGAAAGATCGAAAAGGATCAAATTGTGGATTACGCCAAAAGAAAAGGCTGGGATGTGGAGTATGCAGAGCGCTGGCTGGCACCGATCCTCAATTACGACCCGGCCCGGATGGTAGCTGCGGAATAGATCATCGCAGTCAACTAGTTACAGATCAGGAAAATCCCGCGCCTTTGGCAGCGGGATTTTTTTTGATGGCTAGTGCTAAGTCGGCTAATGAAATGCGTTCGCCTTGCAGGGTGGGCATTACGTAAGGAAATTAAGAGGAAATTCACACAATACGCACATTGTGCGCCTTGAAAAAGTGCACCTTGTGCGCTAAATTCATTTCCATAATAAAGAACCCGACCCGGTTTCCGGGCGAAGGAGATAAAAATGATTGTGCAAGTCGCTAAAACACTTCTGGTCAACCACCGTCAAGATTACAACCGTGACCGTTTGCCGTGGTTGCCCGCACGTCTCTACCGGTCGTTGCGTGAAGCCCGTCAGGGCCGCAAGGCAGGGTAAGGCGCTGAAGTTTTGGCCCCGTACCGCATCCGATCCGAACGGATAAAAGAACATCATTACTCGGATGAACTAAAACACTGAAAACCCGGCTCCGGCCGGGTTTTGTTTTGGTCCGGTCATACCAGAACTCGGGTATGGAAACGGACTCCAATCAAATTGGAAACAAGGCCTTGAGTTCAGCGTCGCCCTTCTGAGATATATGAACCACGCGGCTGTCAGGTTCGCGCCGAAGCCATTTGTTTTGCTGGAAGCGGGACAAAAGGGCGGCTCCCACTGCCCCCGCCAGATGATTGCGCCGTTCGCTCCAGTCAAGACAGGGGCGGCACATTGGTCTGCGGGCGGCCTTCAAGGGTAAAAGGTCTACGCCTATTGTTGCGAGAAACGCCTCACCAGTCTCCGTCAAAGCAATTCCACCGGCATCGGAGGACGTAGTCAAGAAGCCGCGCGTTTCGAGACTGTCATAGATCCGGACTGCCATATCGCCGGCAAGATGATCATAACAAACACGGGCCGTCCGCATAGCCGGATCGCGCGGTCCGGTGCGGGTGCGCAAATGTCCCTTGTTTGCCGCAAGCCCCATCAGGGCTTCAAGGGTTGTACCGACTTCCGGGCCGGCCAGGGTGAAGTAACGGTGCCGCCCCTGCTTTGCTTGAGTAAGCAGCCCGCCTTCCATGAGTTTTTTCAAGTGGGAGCTGGCTGTCTGGCCGGTGATCCCTGCCTCGACTGCCAATTCTGTCGCAGTAAGCGCCTTGCCGCTCATAAGCGCTGACAGAATGTTGGCTCTGGCGGGATCACCAATAAGCCCGCCGATCCGCGCTATGTCTGGTCCGTCTTTCATGGTTCGATCTCCATCAAAGTGTGGCCGTCAGGATGGCATGGGGTGGCAGGGAGCACCAGTCACAATACTTCGATCCCGGTCGAAGCATTCAAAGCGGCAACTGTGGCACATCCTTGGCCTGCTCAACGAGAGAGGACCACAACCATGATCACTTGTTTCATCCGCTATCACATCGATCCAACCAAAAAGGCTCAGTTTGAAGAATATGCGCGCAACTGGGGACAGGCGATTCCCCGCTGCGGTGCGGATCTTCTTGGCTATTTTACTCCGCATGAAGGATCGACCACTCTGGCGTATGGCGTTTATTCCATTGAAAATTTGGCGACCTACGAGGCCTACCGGGCCCGGCTTTCCGCCGATCCGATAGGGCAGGAGAACTACGCCTTTGCCATGCGCGAAAAATTCATCTTGAGAGAAGACCGGACGTTCTTGAAACTCGCCTCAACACCGCATGGCAAACTGATCGGGTTTGAGGGAGAGCACCAATGATCGCAGTCATTTTCGAGGTCATACCGCATGAGGACAAGAAACAGGATTACCTCGACATGGCCGCCGAGATGCGGCCCTTGGTCGAAGAAATCGACGGTTTCCTGTCGGTTGAGCGGTTTCAAAGCCTGACCAATCCGGAAAAGCTGCTCTCGCTGTCCTTCTTCATAGACGAAGGGGCGCTCGATCAGTGGCGTCAGCTGACCCAGCACCGCAAGGCGCAATCGGTCGGGCGGAACAGCTATTTCAAGGACTACCGTCTCCGAGTGTCGCATGTGCTGCGCGATTACGGCATGTCGGAGCGGGCTGAAGCGCCATCGGACAGCCGCGCCTTGCATGATCGGCAAGAGCGATGATGGGGCTGAGACTGGAGTTCGGCCTGCTTGGTCTGCTCGCGCTCCTTTGGGGCTCATCCTACATGTGGATCAGCCTTGCGCTGGATACCATTCCGCCGCTGACGTTGATCACTTTAAGGGTTGGGCTGGCATCTCTCGTTTTGTTTGCGATCCTGAGCATTCGTGGCCTGCACCTTCCGACTGACAAGAAAACCTGGCGCGCGCTTTTCATCCAATCAATCGTCAACAGCACAGGACCCTGGCTGCTTCTGGCCTGGGGGCAGCAGTCTGTCGAAAGCGCGGTCGCCAGTGTGTTGAATTCCACATCGCCGCTATTTGTCTTCTTCTTCTCTTTGTTCCTGATGTCCGGCAGTGACAGACCAGCGGGGCAACAACTTCTCGGCGCGCTTGCCGGGATTGCGGGAATTGTTCAGATCGTGGGGACAGGTGCTCTGGAGAGCCTGGGCGGTGCCTTTGTGCCGCAGGTGGCGGTCCTCGCGGGTGCAGCGCTCTACGGGATAGCCGCGATCCGGGGTCGCCAGTTTGCGCATATGCCGCCTCTGGTTACGGCTGCTGGGACGCTTATTTGCTCGACCATGACGCTGCTGCCGCTCAGCCTGATGATCGACCATCCCTGGACCCTGCAGATCTCGCCTCAAAGCCTTTGGGCCGCCGGTATTCTCAGTGTCTTCTGCACTGCATTTGCGTTCCTGATCTATTTCCGTCTGATCAACACGATTGGACCGATGGGGACGTCCAGTCAGGCCTATCTGCGCTCCGGAATTGGCGTTCTTCTGGGTATCGTCTTCTTGAACGAGACACTGGATCTGGAAACGATTGCCGGGATTTGCCTTGCCATATTCGGTGTTGTTCTGATCAACTGGCGGCGCCCCAAAAAACAGGCATCGAGTAAAACGGCACAGGAGAGTTCTGGATGAGTGTGTTGACGGTTTATGAGGCGGGATCCCGGCCAACAAAACGGGCAAACCCGGACTACTTCACAGGAACCGTATGGCAGGATCCGGTGATCGAGGCTCCGGCTCCGGCGCGGGTTCAAGCCGTCAAGGTGACCTTTGAGCCGGGAGCCCGCACGCACTGGCACTCACATCCACTCGGCCAGACCCTACAGATCCTGAGTGGTGCAGGCTTCGTACATTTGTGGGGGCAAGACAAGCTATCGATCATGCCGGGCGATGTGATCTGGATCCCACCTGGTATCAAACATTGGCATGGCGCAGCCCGCCATGTCTCCATGGTGCATCTCGCAATCCACGAAGCCGAGAATGGTTCCGTTGCAGAGTGGCTGGAACCTGTCGACGAGGCTACCTATCGGGGAGATCTGGAAGCGCGGCGGTGAGGAGCTTACATGGACGTTTTCATACGCAGACTGTCGGCAGCCGATGTCGCAACCTACAGGCAAATTCGGCTAGAGAGCCTGCAGCGGCACCCGGACGTGTTCGGGACCAGCTATGAAGAAGAAGCAGTTCTGCCAGATGAAGTTTTCGTACAGCAACTGACGACAAATTTAATTCTCGGCGGTGGGGCTGACGAACAGCATGTCACTGGAATTGTTGGCTTTATCGTTGGCGGCGCGTTGAAGGTCCGGCACAAGGGTATCCTCTGGGGGCTTTATGTGCAGCCGGAAGCGCGCGGGTCCGGATTGGCAAAGGCTCTGGTCAATACGCTTATTGATGCAGTGAAGGACGAAGTTGAGCAAATTCAATTGTCCGTTGGTGCTCATAACGTACCGGCGGCCAGACTGTATCAGGGGTTTGGGTTTGAACCCTACGGACTTGAAAACAGCGCCCTGAAGGTTGGGGAGCAGTACCTTGACGAAGTTCTCATGGCCCTCGATCTGCGGAAATTGAAGCAGTCTTAAGTTCAGCAAACCAAAAGCTGCCTTTCAAGACACTTGAGGACCATTCTGGCGATCACCCGAACAGGCTAAAGAGCGGAATATCCGTAGGTCGCCGGTCGATGTTGCACCTGCCGCAGAGATCTGGAAGCGCGGCGTAAAGCGAGCCTGGTGAGCTGGTATTCTCCGCAGCCTTCAATTCGCAGAGGCGAGGGGCGTCCGTCTGAGCCGCCACCAGGCAAGGCCGATCACCAGGGCCATCGCGGCGAGCAAAGCAACACTCACAAATCCCCATCCGCCCTCTACGGCCGTTTGAACCTGCGCACCAAACATGTATCCGGTGCCAACTAAAATTGTTGTCCAGAGGGCTGCCGACGCAGCATTCAGCAGCGTGAAAGTTGGCCAGGGCATTGGCCCAAGTCCCATTGGCAAGGCCCCGATGGTGCGCATGCCTTTTGGATACCGGTACATGAAGACGTAAAGCGATCCGTACCTCGTGACCAGCGAGGTGGCGGTCGCAAAAGCGCGTTGAAGACGAGGGCGGTGAGACAAGTCCGGGAGCCCATAACGGCGTACCAGACCAAACCGCAATTCATCGCCGAGATAACCGCCGAAAAACGTGGCTGTTGCGACCGGGCCGACCTCGAGGGCACCCGTTTGAGCAGCAAACCCCGCGAATAAAGGCAAAGCACCACTCTTCAGCGCGCAGTAGCCGAAAAGCAGCACATAGATCAAAGGGCCGTAAGAGCTGATCAGGTCCAAGAGCTGTTCCAGAGGGATCTCCTGCAGGGCAAGTTTCGTGATCGTAGAAGATCAAAAATAGGTCGTCGTTTGGCCGCGACCAGATCTGAAATGCCGGCAGCTCTAGACCCGCCAGACCAGAAGCCTGCGTTCCAGGAACCCGATGACCATGTTGAGGATCACGCCAAGCAAGGACAGGATCACGACGCCGGCAAAAAGACGGTCGAGGTCATAGAGCGATCCGGCCTGAAGCACATAGGCGCCGATTCCATATTCTGCGCCCAACATTTCTGCTGCCGTCAGCAAGATGATGGCGATCGCCAAGGATATGCGAAGACCCGACAGGATACCCGGCATGGCGCCCGGCAGAATGATTTTTCGCACAATAGAGAGCCAGGAGAGGCCGAAACTCTGCCCCATCCGGATCAGAGTTCGATCAACGTTGTCGACGGCCCCATAGGTCGCCACAACTGTCGGGGTAAAGGTGCCAAAGGCGATCAGCGCGTATTTCGATCCCTCATCGATGCCGAACCAAATAACAAACAGCGGCAACAGGGCGATCTTCGGCACCGGGAATAAAGCCGCGACCAGAGGCACAAGCCCTGAGCGCGCATAGCTGAACAAGCCGATGAGAATGCCGGTCCCGGTCCCGGCAACGGCGCCGAGGAACCCGCCGACCGCTAGGCGGGTCAACGAAGGCAGCATGTGAGCCGTGAACTGGCCGGATTGATAAAGCTCGACAAGGGTGCGCAGGACGTCGGATGGTTTGGGGAGCGTCAGCGCTGATATCCAGCCGGACTGGGTGCCCCACTCCATAACCAGAATGAGCACGGCAAACACGGCAATACCAGTCCACCGTCGTGGCTTTGGTGCAAAGCCACCGCCGCGAAAACGGACAGTCTGAGCCGTGTCCTTGCGGCTTTCCGAAACAGAAGCATCAGCCATCGAGCAATTCCGTATCTGCTGTTCGGGCTTCTTCCCTGAGAAGAGACCACAAGTGCTTTTGTGTCTTTTCCAGGTCGGTGTCCCCCAATTGACGGTCTTCCAGGGGCTTATCCAGCGTTACGATTTCGCGGATTTTCCCAGGCCGGCGGGACAGAACCACGATTGAGTGCCCAAGACGTACGGCTTCTGCCAGATTGTGGGTGACATAGACGGAGGTAAACGGTGTCCGCGTCCACAGTCCGACCAAGTCGTCCATCAACAGTTCGCGGGTCTGGCTGTCGAGCGCGGACAAGGGCTCGTCCATCAGCATCACAGCTGGCCGGACTGCCAAGGCTCTTGCAATTGCAACACGTTGTTTCATGCCGCCGGAGAGCTGCTTGGGCAGAGCCTTTTCGAAACCGGTGAGATTGGTCCGCGCGAGGACATCGGAAATGATCTCCCGAGTTTCCGATCCTTTGATGCCATGGTCTTCCAGGACCAGAGAAACGTTGCCTTCGACCGTTCGCCAGGGCAGGATAGCAAAATCCTGAAAAACGTAGGTCAGCGGATTGAGACTACCCGGCGGCGGCGACCCGACTTGAACAACGCGGCCCTTGGTCGGTTGTTCCAAGCCGCCGATAAACCGCAATAGCGTGGATTTTCCGCAGCCGGACGGGCCGACAATGCACACAATATGGCCGCTGGGGACGTCGAGCGTGATGTCTTCGAGCACGGTGACAGTGTCATAAGCGTGCCCGACGCCCTCAAGACGTAGGTCCATGAATTACTCCGGGAAGTGCGGGCGCTTGGCGCCCGCGCTCTTTTTGATCAGGATTTCAGGATCTCGACATAAGACGGGTCGACAAGTGTATCCAGCGTCACGTCCTTCGACACCAGATCCTCGGACTGGAACCAGGCCAGCTGGTTTTCGATCGATGTGACGTTCAGGGCTGCGCCCTCGTTCAGGTACATCGCGCCGTTGATGATTGACGGCGCGGCCTTCTCCCGCGGACGGTCCGCGTAGACGTATTTGTGAATCAGATCGACCATTTCGCTCACACCGGCGTCGCCGTTGGTCTTGGCAACAAGATCAGCATCGTAATCGGCAACACCCCTTGAGAAGGCCGTCAGGAAATCCGTGGTCATGCCTTTCTCGTCTTCAGCGTTTTTCGTCGATGTAAAGACCGTGGTGACCTGATAGTCCGGAATGTAGTCAACGACATTGCCGATGATGTGCACGGCACCGGAGCCGGACAGCGGCTTGGCGATGTGCGGAACAATGGACCAGGCATCGATCTGGCCGGACTTCAGGGCGCCAATGATCGCCCCGACTTTCTGCAATGGCTTGAACTTGAGTTCCACGCCTTCCTTCGCAGCAATGGTGGAGCCCATGTAATGGAACGACGACCCGGCCGTTGTGATGCCGAACGTCTTGCCGCCGAGATCGGCAGGGGTTTTCAGACCGCCTTGGAAAGCGGCGTCGGAGGCGAGAATTTTCTGCCCGTCGACACCTTTTCTTTCAGACAAGGCTCCGCCGATCACCTTGATCGCACCTTTGTCCGCAAGCGAAATCAGACCACCGGAAACAGCTGTCACCGCATAGTCGATATCGCCGGAAGCAATGGCGACCGCCATCGGCTGGGCCGCCTGGAAGAACTTGAATTCAACGTCGAGACCGGCATCTGCAAAATAGCCGCGCTCATAGGCAACAAAGCTTCCCGAATGCGATGTAAAGCGCAGCGCGCCGACCTTGATCTTCTTTTTGCTGGCAATTGCAGGGGCGCTCAGCGTGGTGGATGCTGCAGCAGCACCTAGCAGCGTTAGAGCCTTGCGGCGGTTCATCGAGATCATGGTGTCCTCCCTTTGGTATTAACCTCCGGCCATAAAGACATACAGGAGACGTTTTGAAAAACGCCCGGCCGGAAAATCATCAGTTTTATCAATTGTTGGACAAAATGCTTAGCATGCAGGCGTGCCTTCGGCCAGACCGTGAAACACACAGATCAGTTCCCTTTCGGGAGGCGGACTTCTACCCTCAAGCCAGTGCCGGCCACATTGGAAAGCGTGATCGTGCCGCCATGGGCGTGGATGATTGATCGCGCGATCGCAAGACCAAGGCCGATGCCACCTGTTTCTTCGCTTCGGCTTTCTTCAAGGCGCACAAAAGGTTCAAAGACATCCGCAAGACGGTCTTCGGGGATGCCGGGGCCTTGATCATGGATCTCGACGATCACATCAGCCTCCAGTGCCTTTGCCGTGATCTTGACCGAACCGCCGTAGCGGATGCCGTTTTCTATGAGATTGCGGAATGCGCGCTTCAAGGAAAGAGGACGGCACGACAGGACAATCCGTTCCTCAACATCAACCTCGCAAGCATGGCCAAGGTCTTGCTGGTCGTCCGCCAAGCTCTCCAGCAAAGCACCAAGATCCGCCTTCTCAGCCGGCTCCTGACTTGCATCGTCTTTGGCGAACCTGAGTGCCGCTTCGGCCATGGCAGCCATGTCGTCGAGGGTCTCGATCATCTTTGTCCGATTTTCTTCATCGTCGATAAACTCCGCCCGAAGGCGCAATGAGGTGATCGGTGTTCTCAAGTCATGGCTGATTGCCGCCAGCATCCGGGTGCGGTCGCGGACAAACCGAGTCAGGCGCTCCTGCATTTCATTGAAGGCGATTGTTACGGCGCGGACTTCGCTCGGCCCGGTCTCCGGCAAACTGTCGACATCTTCACCGCGCCCGAGCCGGCCTGCCGCATCTGCAAGACCGCGCAAGGGGCGGGTGACCCGGCGCACAGCAAAGGCAACGATGCCGATGATCGCCAGCCCCATAAGCGAAAGCTGCACCACCAGCGGAATGAAGGCGCCGGGCGGAGGCCGGTAACTTGTGGCCATGTTAAGCCAGCTGCCATCGTTTAGCAGGATGGACAGGGACAGATCCTCCGGCTTGTTCATGACCCGTTTCAGGTGACGCGGCCGCTCGGACTTCGGCACGTCACGCCAGCTTTCCTTGCCGCCGTCAACGCGGCTGCGCCAGGACGGGCCGCGTTTTTCATCTGAATGAAGGTTGATGTGGATCGTCCGCTCAGACCCAAGTTGCCGCGCTGCATAGTTTTGCACACGCTGTTCGAACCGGCTTTTTCCCGGCTCCTTTGCAAGCGGTACCTCGCCCGTCCAGAACGCGACATAGCGGGTACTGCTGGCTTCCAGAACCCTGCTGTGCAGATAAGGTGGTGTTTCTTCCAGGAGCTCCGCGATGGAGACCGCCCGGGCCAAGATGCTGTCGCGCGCAAGAGCGACTAGGGCAATCCGGCGCTCGTCGTGAAAAATGTAGATCGAGATCGCCTGAACAACCACAATCGCCGCCAGCAAAAGCAGGATCAGCTGGGACGCAAGGTTGCGCGGCCATAAACGCCGGAGAACTGAGAAGCGGGGAGACGATGCGCTCATTCCACCTGCTCTTTCACATCGGCTGTAAACATGTAACCGCCGCCCCAGACGGTTTTGATCAGCTTGGGATCTTTCGGGTCCTCTTCAATTTTCCGGCGCAAGCGCGAGACCTGATTGTCGATGGACCGGTCGAAAACGGCCGGCGTGCGCCCCGTGGTAAGATCCATCAGCTGATCGCGGTTCAGGACCATCTTCGGCCGTTTCAGGAACGCGCAGAGCAGTTGAAATTCTCCGCTGGAAAGGGCGACCGCAACGCCGTCCGGATCCGTCAATTCCCGGCGGGTCACATTGAGGGCCCAACCGTCGAAATGCATCCGGTCCTGTTCGATCGGGTCGCGGTCCTTTGGCACCAGCGATGTCCGCCGCAGCACAGCCCGGATGCGGGCAAGCAATTCGCGCGGGTTGAAGGGTTTGGTGACATAGTCATCGGCGCCGATCTCCAGACCGATCACCCGGTCCGTATCATCGGCCATGGCGGTGAGAAGGATCACCGGCATGGAGCCCGTTTCGACAAGATGACGGCACAGCGACAGCCCATCTTCGCCCGGCATCATGATGTCGAGGACCACCAGATCGATAGAGGCGGCCTTTAGGGCCTTGCGGGCAGCGGATGCATTTTCGCAAGCCGTCGCGCGCAGCCCGTTCTTCACCAGATACCGGGCGAGGGTTTCGCGGATATCACGGTGGTCATCGACGACTAGAATATGTGGGCTCGGATCGCTCACCTTTATCTCCACTCGGTCGCGGTGCAAGGTGCCGTTTCAGCACAAGCATTCGCGAACTGTGTTGTATCTAAAGGAAAAGTAATAACAACCGGGCCCCGGTGCGAGCGGAGTTTGTAACAAACTGTATCAAGCGCCGGACCAGAGACAGATTGCGACACTTCACCGGGTTTTGGCATGTATTCTTGCGACAAATGCCACCTACCTTGAGCCCATCAACGAACCAAGGAGTTGTTGGAATGAAACCGTTCAAGACGATTGCAATCGCCACCCTGGCCGCAAGTGTTGCCGGCACCGCTCTCACTGCGGGCCTGCCCGCTTATGCTCAGTCCGGCGCGGCAAACGCGGGCGGGGGGCAAAACAACCCAGCAGTGGCCGAGCAGAGCTTGGCGCATATGGGCGATCGCGGCGGATATGAGCGTAGCCACGGCCCGCGCGGCGGCCGCCACATGGCAAAGCGCATTTTCGAGCGTTATGACGTGGACAAGGACGGCGCCATCACGCAAGCCGAAATCGAGGAAGTCCGCACCGCCGATTTTGCCGCAGCCGACACCAACGGTGATGGCGAGATTAGCCTCGAGGAATTCAAGGCTGCTTTCCTGGACCGGTCGAATGACCGCATGGTTCGCGTGTTTCAGCGCCTCGACCGGGACGGAGACGGGATCGTAACCCAGGCCGAGGTGGATCGTATGGCCAACCGGATGTTCAACCGGCTGGACCGCGACGACAACGGTGTCGTTGAGAAGGTGCGCGGTGGCAAACGCGGTCATGACGGCGGCGGTAAGAAGGCCGAAGCCGGTAAGCGCGGCGAGCATGGCAAGCGCCATGCCCACGGACGCCGCGGTGGCCCGGCCGGCATGTTCATGGCGGTATTTGACACCGATGGAACCGGTTCTGTGACCCGCGAAGACTTTGACGCCAAACGTGCCGAATTGTTCGCCCTTGCCGACACCAACGGCAGCGGCTCTTTCACCCTGGAAGACTTCGGACCGCTGTGGCTGGCCATGAATGATGCCCGCATCGTCGATATGTTCCAGCGCGCAGATGCTGATGGCAGCCTGGGCATCACGGCGGAAGAGCAGGAACAAGCCATGTCGAAGATGCTGAACCGGGTGGACCGGAACGGCGATGGCGTGATCACCAAGTCCGACTTCAAACGCAGCCACAAGGGTAAGCACGGCAAGCACCGCGACCGTAGTTAGGCCCTAAGAAACAGCTTCCTGCGCCCGCCTGTAGGAAGCTGACCGGGTCCAAATCCCCCCGTCCCTGGAACCCGGATACAGAGAGGGAGCCGCCCGCGCGGTTCCCTTTTTTGCCGTCAAGCTGCACCGTGCGTAACCCTATCTTCAAGGTTGCTGGCAGATAGTGCGGTGCCAATTAGATGGGGGACACAATGGCAAAACCGGGCTTGGGTGAATTTCTGGACGTCAAGATTTCGGACGGTCAGTTTTCAAATGATGATGTCATTACGGTACGCCGGTACATCTATGGCGACATGCATGTCACTCTGGAAGAGGGCGCGGGTCTATTCCGGCTGAACACTGCTGGTCTCGCGATGCCTCAAACCTGGTTCGAGCTGTTTCCTGAGGCGATCGGCGATATCCTCGTCCATCAGGCAAACCCTCAAGGGTACGTTTCTGACGAAAATGCCCACTGGCTGATCGGCCAGATCACTGCGAATGGCCAGGTGTGCAGCCGCACGGAACTTGATGCCGTTCTGCATGTCCTGGAAAAGGCGCGCCAGGCGCCCCGGTTCCTGGAACAGTTCGCTCTGAAGATTGTGGCCGATTCCGTCATTTCAGGGCAGGGGGCAACCCGCTCTGGCGCAACCTTGACCCCAGGCGTGATCTTAGATGCGGAAGTGGAGATCCTTCGGCGCGTTCTGTACGCTGGGGCTGGCTGTGGGGGCATCGCCATATCCAAGGCGGAAGCTGAAATCCTGTTTGATCTGAATGATGCCACCAGTGAATCCGATAACGCTCCGGCCTGGTCGGAGCTGTTTGCCAAGGCGGTCGCCAATTACTTGATGGCGCTGTCGGGTTTCGCTTCGCCGCCGCGGGAGGTTGCACTGGCGCGCGAAGACTGGATCAACAGTCCCGGAGGCTTTGATGGCGGTATTTCCGGGTTCTTCAAATCCATGTTCGGCGGCGGTGTCAGCGGGGTCCGCGATGCCTACTCCGATCAGCCCGATCCTTTTGCCGCAAAAGGCGCTGCCATGGCAGCCGGGATTGCAGTGAATGAGTTGGTGACCGAGGATGAGGCTCAGTGGCTTGTCGATCGTATTGGCCGCGACGGTGTTCTTCATGAGAACGAAAAGGCCTTGCTGCGCTTTATCCGGCAAGAGAGCCCGGATATACACCCGGCGCTCAAGCCGTTGATGGAGAAAGTGATTTAAGTCCGGCGCTTAGTCGACCCGCCAGGCTTCCGTTTCGATGATCACCTGGACGTCATCTCCAACGAAACCGTTTTCAACGGCATAGGTCATGCCGAAGTCGCTGCGTTTGACCACGCCTTGGGCGCTGATGCCGAGCGTGAAACGGCCATGTCCAAACGGATATTTGGCGGCCTTGTTGAGGGTGACATCAAGTGTTAACGGCTGGGTTTTGCCAAGGAGGGTCAACTCACCCTCCACGACGCCGGATGTGTCATCAGCCGGTGTGCCGCTGTTAGCAGTGAAGGTCATCACAGGATGGTTGGCAACGTCCAGAAAATCCTTGTTCAGGACATGATTGTCACGGGCTTCGTTGAAGCTCTCAACGCTAGCCGTTTGAACGGTGACCTTCAGATCGCTCAGTTTCTGGGTGTCCATGTCATAGGTGAAGCTGCCCTCAAATTCCAGAAAGACACCGAGCGTGTCCGCATATCCCAGATGGTCTACCATGAACGCGATCGTGGTGTGTTCCGGATCAAGCTCATAGCGATGCGGCTCTGCTTGCGCTGCTGCAGAAATGACAAGACCTGCAGAAATCGTGGCGCCTGTGACTGCAGACTTGAAGTTACCAGCAAATGCCATTTTTCACCCTCTCTTCTCGATCTCCGGCAAACAGTCCGGACACACTCCGTGTTTAGGAAGCTCGTCGGTTCAAATAACGCTTAGACGATCCGCAGCAACCACTCGCTTTGTGATTGTTTGTTTGGTCATTGCGATTTGTGTCGAGAAAAGACCTTCTGGAACCTTTTTGTCGCAAAAGTTGAAAAACTCCGCTGTCTCACTCGGGAAAGCGTGGCGTTAGGGGAGCGCGGTAGTGCTTTCTTAATTTCAGGACTAGTCAAATAATCAGCGTCCAGTGAGGATGTCAGATGACGAACACACGGTCCACGATAGTCAAAAGGTGCCCATGCTGACTGAAGACGACATTATGCGACGCAACAACGTGCGCATGACCGGCAGTGGTGATACTACGCTTGTCTTGGCGCATGGCTTTGGTTGTGATCAAAACATGTGGCGTTTCGTGGAAGGTGATCTTGCAAAGGATCACCGGGTTGTCCTGTTCGATTATTGTGGGTCTGGTCAGTCAGATGTTTCGCTCTATGACAGGGACCGATACGCGTCTTTGGAGGGGTACGCGGAGGACGTCGTGGAAATCCATGACGCACTTGGGCTAAAGGACACGGTTCTTGTCGGCCACTCGGTGAGTTCAATGATCGGGCTTTTGGCCAGCATTTCTCGACCGGAGCTTATTTCAAAATTGGTGATGGTGTGTCCTTCACCGTGTTTTTTGAACGACCCACCCGGCTATCACGGCGGTTTTGAAAGGGCTGACTTGGAGGAACTGATCAGCCTGATGGACAAGAACTATATTGGGTGGGCCGGATACCTCGCGCCGCTGGTCATGGGACAAACAAATCCGGACGATCTTGTTCAAGAGTTAAACGACAGTTTTTGTTCAACCGATCCAGTTCTGGCCAAGAATTTTGCTATGGCGACTTTCTTCGCCGACAACAGGCAAGACTTGTCGCGTTCCAAGGCCCCTGCGTTGGTCTTACAAAGCGCTCGGGACAGTCTCGCAGCGCCAGAGATCGGGGCGTTCATCCAACAAAATATGCTGGACGCCGTTCTTCGCATCGTCGAGGCCGACGGGCATTGTCTTCACATGACACACCCAAGGGACGTCGTTCGTGAGGTGACTGCCTTTGTTTCCGCCGCCTGACCTTAACCTGTTCAATTGCGGTCTGCTCATCACGGATGCAGATCGCCGGGTTCTTTACGCAAATTCCTTTGTCTTGAATGAATATGGTCACGACGCCGATGTCATTTCAGTCGAAGGGTTGAGCGCGCTATTCACGAGATCGAGCCTGATCCTGTTCGACAGTTATCTTTACCCAATGTTGTTGCAAGAGGGCGTGTGCCAAGAGCTCCAGGTCATGGTGAAAACAGCCGATGAGGAGCGTGTGCCCGTACTGATTTCCGTAAAACAGGATACGACCGGAACGGGTCATCATTATTGGGCGCTTTTCGATGCGACGAACCGGTCCAAACTGTATGATGAGTTGATCGAGACCAGAGAAAAGCTGCAGGATCAGGCAGAATCTCTTGCCAACCTCGCCAAACGGGATGCGCTGACCGGGCTTTTGAACCGGCGCGAGTTGAGCGAACAATTTGCCATGCTTTTGTCACAGGCCAACCGGGCCGACCGTGCTCTCTCGGTGCTTCTGATCGATATTGATCATTTCAAGACAATCAATGATGAGTATGGGCATCAACGGGGTGATACGGTGCTGAGAGAGTTCGGAGGACTCCTGCAAAAGTCGTGCAGGACCGGCGATGTGGCGGCACGGTATGGCGGCGAGGAATTTGTTGTTTTATTGCCGGACACAGGGATAACAGATGCCGCAAAACGCGCCGACCGGATCCATGAAAAATTATCTGGAATTGAGGTCGGGGGGCTCAGGTTTTCCGTAAGCATCGGGATCTCGGAGAAAAAAGCCCCGGTTGCGACCGATGCAGAAAACATGATCAAAAAAGCCGATGAGGCGCTGTACCTGGCAAAAAATGCTGGACGCGGCTGTACACGACTGGCTGACGCCTGAATTGCATTCACCAAAATACAGTCATGCAAAAATTTCCTGTTGCGCAGGGGGGCAAACCGGGTCATATACCCACTGCCCAAATTCGCACGTGCCCGTGGTCGTTCATGGGATTTCGATGAAATCTCTTAAGGGGTAGCTGCCAATAAACACCGCCAAGGGGCGGGGCAGTCAATCCGGACGGCTTAAAGCAACGACGTAAGAGGGCCCTTTTGGTCTCTGCCGGGGTCTCCAACCTCCGGGGTAACAGAAGAGGCACTTGTTACATCCTTGCCCGACGTGCGGTTCGGTTTCTCCCGATCCAATCAACGGCATTCCCGACGCGGGAAAGCTTTGCGCATCCAAAACACGGTGCTGCATGGCCCAACCGTCGCTGAAGATCCTTGTACGCCCTCCGGTTCCATCCCGGGGGAAGCGCGCTCGCATCTTTGGCACCCTGCGACGTGAAACTGCAGCGCCTACCAACTTTTTTAAAAGGCGGTTGCAGCCAGACATTGGAAAGGGGTTCCCCCCATGAGCGAACGTATCCGCGAATTCCTCCGCCGACGCGACGAAGATGGTCCATGCGTCGTTGTCGATCTCGACATCGTCCGTGACAATTTCGAAGCCTTTGCCCGGTCCCTGCCGGACACGTCCGTTTATTATGCGGTGAAAGCCAACCCGGCGCCTGAAATCCTGAACCTCCTGGAAAACCTGGGTTCCTCCTTCGACTGCGCCTCTGTTGGCGAAATTGAAATGGTTCTGGCAACCGGTGCCGATGCGTCCCGCATTTCCTATGGCAATACAATCAAGAAGGAGCGGGACATTGCGCGTGCCTTTGAATTCGGTGTCCGTCTCTTCGCCGTCGATTGCGTCGAAGAAGTTGAAAAAATCGCCCGGGTCGCGCCCGGATCGCGCGTCTTCTGCCGCGTCCTGTGCGACGGCGTTGGTGCGGAGTGGCCGCTCTCCCGCAAGTTCGGTTGCGACCCTCAAATGGCGCCCGACGTCCTTGATCACGCCCACCGCCTCGGTCTCGAAGCCTATGGCGTCTCCTTCCATGTCGGCTCCCAGCAAGCCAACCTCCAAGCGTGGGATTTCGCTCTCGCCATGGCGGCAGGCGTCTTCCGGGAAATGGCGCTGCGCGGCATCGAACTGAAAATGGTCAACATGGGTGGGGGCTTCCCAACCCGCTACCTGAAAGACGTGCCGGGTGTACCGCGGTATGGGGAAGCCATCTTTCAGGCCTTGTCCAAGCATTTCGGCAACCGTTTGCCGTCGACGATCATTGAGCCGGGCCGTGGCATGGTTGGCAATGCTGGTTTGATCGAAACGGAAGTCGTTCTGATTTCCAAGAAATCCGAAACGGATGAAGTCCGCTGGGTCTATCTGGACATCGGCAAGTTCCACGGCTTGGCCGAAACAATGGACGAAGCCATCCGGTATCCGATCAAGACACCGCGTGACGGCGATCGCACGGCGCCTTGTGTGCTGGCCGGCCCGACCTGCGACAGCGTCGATGTTCTTTACGAAAAGACGCCGTATGAGTTGCCGGTGAGCCTTTCAATTGGCGACAAGGTCCTGATCGAAGCCTGTGGTGCCTACACCACGACCTATTCCTCGGTTGGGTTCAACGGCTTCGCGCCGCTGGCCTCCTACGTTATCTGACCCAAAGCCATGATCGACATTGTTGACGAGGTGCAGACGCATGTCTGCGCCCGCGAGGCGTTGCTCGACCTGAGTTTCGGCCTCGACCGGCATTTGAAGACATCGGAACGCCTGAGAGAAGGCCGTCTTCCGGTGTTCGCCTTCACAGCGCTTGATGCTAACGGGAAGCTGGTCGGCACTGTCCGGCTGTGGGCCGTGGCCGACCGCTGGGAGCACCAGTCTCTTCTGCTTGGGCCCGTTGCGGTTGACCCTCAGTGCCGCGGCCTGAAGGTTGGTGACCGGTTGATGCAGCATGCGCTCAACCAGGCGGCCCTTCATGGTCATGGTTCAGTCCTGCTCGTTGGGGATCTGCCCTATTACGAGCGCTTTGGTTTTGCCGCTGGTCTGCTGGAAGATGTCATGCTGCCGGGACCGGTGGACTACCGCCGCTTTCTTGGGCTTGAGCTTGCGCCCGGTCATCTGGCCGGACTGGATGGAACACTAATTGCAGCCGGCGTGCTCGATCCCAGTGCGTCTTTTTTCGATGCCGGCGATGGTCTTGCGCTTTCCAAGCTCGCATAACTACACTCAGTCGAATTGAAAATTTGCCCGGAGGTCTTGCGCTTCCGGGCAAAAATTGTCATGCCTACAATAGGGCGCAACCAGTGCGCTTTTTGTGTGAGGGGATATAAGAATTACCGGGCGCGAACATGCAATCGAAGCAGCGGACCGGACAATGAATGGAGCTTTGGAATATGACAGACGACCCGAAGGGCGACGCACCGAAAGCCACAGCAGCGAAACCGGCAACCCGCCGCAAACCGGCTGCAGCGAAAACGACCACCGGGAGTGCGTCCGGTTCGAGAACGTCCCGCACCAAAGCTTCTGCGAGTAAGACAACAGCCGCAGCCAAACCGGCCGCTGCCTCTGCTGCCCGCAAACCTGCAGCGTCCAAAGCTGCATCCAAACCGGCCGCCACCAAAACTGCGGCCACAAGGGCGTCCGCTGCCAAGGGGCCGGCTGCAAAGTCTGCCACCGCCAAACCTGCTACTGCCAAACCTGCTGCGGTATCCAAAACCATTGCACCGGCAACGGCCTCTGCAGCAAACCCTGCAACCGCCAAGCCCGCTGATACGAAGGCGGCACCAACGAAGCCCCGAGCAGCCAAGACAGCGGCCTCCAAACCAGCCGCTCAAAAAACAGCTGCGGCCAAAACCGCTACAGCGGCCAAGGCCTCAGCAGCAAAAACGACACCCGCTAAAACGCCTGCAAAGAAGCCTGTGACCCGCAAAGCGCCTGCGAAATCGGCCGCGAGCAAGTCCTGGCCGGTCCATGGCACGATCACGGGCCCGCTTGTGATGATCGGTCTCGGGTCGATCGGCAAGGGGACGTTGCCGCTGATCGAGCGTCATTTCAAATTCGACAAGTCCCGGTTCACCGTTATCGATCCGGTTGATACTGATGCTAAACTGGTGACGGACAAGGGCTACAAGTTCCAGAAAGTGGCGCTAACCCCGGAAAACTACGAGGAAGTGCTGACGCCTTTGCTGAGCGAAGGCGAGGGACAGGGATTTGTAGTGAACCTGTCGGTCGACACGTCCTCCCTCGACCTCATGAAGTTCTGCCGCAACCTTGGTGTGCTCTACATCGACACAGTCGTCGAGCCCTGGCCCGGCTTTTATTTCGACGACACGGCAAAGGCCGCCGACCGGACGAATTACGCGCTTCGTGAGACAGTCCGCAAGGAAAAGAAGAAGAACCCCGGCGGAACCACGGCTGTGTCGTGCTGCGGTGCCAACCCCGGCATGGTGTCTTGGTTCGTCAAGCAGGCGCTCGTCGATATCGCGACAGACACCGGTGTCAAGTTCGATGAACCGTCCAGCCAGAAGGATTGGGCGAAGCTGATGAAAAAGGTCGGCGTCAAGGGCATCCATATCGCCGAGCGCGATACCCAGCGCGCAAAAAAGCCCAAGCCGATGGACGAGTTCTGGAACACCTGGTCGGTGGAGGGCTTCCTGTCAGAAGGGTTCCAGCCGGCAGAACTCGGCTGGGGGACACACGAAACCTGGAAGCCAAAGAACGCCAAGGAGCACAAGAAGGGCTGCCGGGCCGCGATCTACCTGGAACAGCCGGGAGCCAGCACGCGGGTGCGCACCTGGTGCCCGACACCTGGCCCGCAATACGGCTTCCTTGTGACCCACAACGAGGCGATTTCGATCGCGGACTATTTCACGCTGGAGGGTGGCAAGAAACTGAAATACCGCCCGACCTGCCACTACGCCTATCATCCGGCAAATGTTGCGGTTCTGTCGTTGCATGAGCTCTTCGGATCGGCAGGCAAGATCCAGGAAAAACTGCACGTCCTTGATGAGAGTGAAATCCAGGACGGCATCGATGAACTGGGCGTTTTGCTCTACGGCCACAAGAAGAACGCCTATTGGTACGGCTCCCAATTGTCGGTTGAAGAAACCCGCAAGCTGGCGCCGTACCAGAACGCGACCGGTCTTCAGGTCACATCAGCGGTTCTCGCCGGTATGGTCTGGGCGCTGGAAAATCCGGAAGCGGGGATCGTTGAAACGGACGAAATGGACTACAAGCGCTGCCTTGAAATCCAGAAGCCGTATTTGGGGCCTGTGAAAGGGTACTACACCGATTGGACCCCGCTGGATGGCCGTCCGGGCTTTTACCCCGAAGACCTCGACACCAGCGACCCTTGGCAGTTCAAGAATATTCTTGTGCGCTAAAAAAGGGCTTACAAAACGGACGGGCGGTGCTCCTTCAAAGCGCCGCCCACAGTCCGATGCCACCGACCAGAATGAGGCTGAGAGCCCAGACCACATCCAGATTGAACCAGCTCTGGGAGACGAATTTGAGCCCCAGGATACGGTAGACCGCGTAAGCGACAGCGCCGCCCGAGAGGATCATCGCAGCGGTGTGGAGTACGGCAACGCCTAGCGCGATGCCAATGTTGAAACTCATCAGCTGAACAGGTGCACCGTAATCGGGGCCCGGGCCGCCGGGCCCGCACAAACCCAGGTAGATCGGGACAAGCATCAGTCCCGCACCGTGCGCCATGGCAACCAGAAACGACCAGAGCGCAAGGCGGGTCGGTTTGACCCGGGACAAGAACCGCGGGTGACGCCGGTTGATCACGAGGTAGAGCCCGGCCGCGATCACGAGGCACGAAGCGCCAATTCTGATTTCCCGCTGATACTCGACCAGCACAAACATCACCGCAAAGGGCAAAAGAATGCCTAGCATGGCGAGCAGGTGGCCGAAGCCGAGTGCTGCGAGCGCACGGAGCAGGGCAGTCCGCTGGCCTTCGAACAGCGCTGCAGAAACGGCAAGGGGCCAGCCCATACCGGGATTGATGCCGTGATAAATGCCCGAGGCCGCAACGACGAGCCAAAGGCCCGCCGCCGAGGTCATGAAGTCTGACAAGCTCAGTCTCTAGACGGACGGATAGCAGAAACTGTCCGTTGAGCAGTCGCCGCCCTCCAGCCGGATCTGGTGGCTGCGGTAGCCTTTCGGGAACTCGACATAGAAGTCTGGATCAAGCTCCAGTCCGCCGCCTTCCTGAGCATGGGCGACGACCATCGCAGCGCCGCGCTCGCCCGGATAAAACTGATCGTCCCATGTGGAGTAAAGCGAGTTGGTCCAAAAGACGCGTTTCCCGTCGCGGCTGATCTCGACCATCTGCGGGCCGTAGCCGAAGTCCTTTCCGTTCGGGTGTTTGGTCTTCTTGACGATGCCGCCGATTTCCACCTTGCCGGCCAGTTTCGGGTTCATCGGGTCGGAGACGTCATACTGGTGCATTTCGCCCTGGCCCCAGCAGGAGACATACAGGTACTTGTCATCCAGGCTGAGATCGATGTCTGTGACAAGCGCGGGGACCGCACCAAATCCGGCCAGAAGCGGCGGCAGGTCTTCGGCATCGGCCGGTTGGGGCGCGATGGTGACGGTCTTCTTGGCTTCAAAGGTCCCGTCTTCGTTCCGCCACCAGGTAAAGATCGCACCTTCCAGATTGGTCGTGTCGACGACGACGCCCACAAAACCATACTGTTTGACTGGATCATGGGCGGGGCGGATTTCCAGAGCCATCTGATGGTTTTCGCCCAGATCAATCGTCTGTATGTTTTTGCGGCCGCGCAGATCCCAGAAGTGGATCTTGTGGCCATATTTGTTGCTGAGCAGGTCTTCTGCAACGATCCCGTTCTCGAACTGCGGCGGCAGCCCCCATTCGGAGGAAACCATATAGTCTCGCGGCAGGTTCCACCAGAAATCATAGTGCTTGTCCTGGATACCGCGCTCGATTTCGTACCGTCCGATAATATCGAAAGTCTGGCAGTCCATGATGAAAATACCCGGGGGGCCGTCCGTGCCATCCTCGCCGCCGCCGCCGAGGGTCGAGACGTAAATCCCTTCAGGTCCGCAATGGATCGTATGAGGGCGCGAGTAACCGGTCTTCTCAAAGACTTCTTCCGGCTCGATGATCTTGTGGATCTTGGCCTTGAGCGGTTCTTTGACATCAATGACGTAAATCCGGCTCGACCGGATGCCGGGAATGATCAGATAGCGGCGCTCCAGGAATGCATGCCCTGTCAAAGGGGAGAGGGCGGAGGAACAGGCGTTCCAGCCGAAATGGTGAAACTCGTCGCCCGTGTTGGGCATCATGACGGAGTGCAAAATTTGTCCGTAAGTCTTTGACTTCGGATCGACATCAACGACGGCCAGACCGTCGGGCTGCGAAAAATCCGGGCTCAGCATCAATGTGAAGGCGAGCGTTTCCGCAGGGGCTTCCATGGCGATTTTCGGCGACGCATAAAACGTCGGATCAGGTCTGACTGTCATGCTTTCCTCCCTAAGCGCCTGTGCCTGGCCGCCTCGAAAGCGGGCGGTTTTGACCTCAGGTGACAGGCGTAATGGGAAGTAAACGCGCGGGTTTGGCAGCGGTCAAGAAAAATGCCTGCCGCAGCGTCTTCATTTGTTTATTGGGGTTCACCGCCAAAGCTTTTCGGCTGGCATCGTTCAGGAGCCTGTGGCGGTCTGGTCCTGAAACCTCTTGATCCAGTCGGCGTTGATGCTGTCTGCGAGTTTGGCAACGCCAGGCTGGACAGGATCTGCCGCGGATGGCGGAAGGTCGAGGGCGGTCAAAACCCTTTTGAGTTCGGTTTGTGGGTCGCCGCACAGATCGTCGTAGGACAGGCGAAGCGGCTTAATAGCCTGCTCGGCAAACCAGTCGTTCCAATCCCGATCGAATTGAATGAACTGATCGCAGCAGTCTTTCAATGCTGCAAAATCATAGACCGGATCTGCAGGAGGCGAGAGACGTTCCAGCTCCGAGCCGTCGGCGGCCCTGTGCCATAGGCCGCTTTGTTGTGCTTTGACGAAAGAAACCGCCTGGGAGAGCTTGTCCGGTCGTGTGAGGTGAACGAACAGCGTGCGGCCAAACACGGCCTCAAAACGTGCCTTGTCCGTTGGTTCATTCGGGCAAAGAATGCGGAGCTGGCGGAAGAAGAAGTCGAAGCTGTGCCGCTGAAGGCGCAGTCCGAACATGCCTGTGTTCGCAGTTCCCTGTTCGATCGCGGTATCAATCAAGAGCCTCAGGTACTCCAACTCGCCCATTCCAGCCGAGCGGGAGACACCGAGATAAGACGCCCAGTTCCCAAGATCAGGTTTGTGAAAGTAGGATTCCGGGTGACCGGCTACACCTGTTTCAGTGAGCATCTTGCAAAGCAGAGTGCTTCCGCTTCGAGGAGAGGTACACAAAACGTAAGACCGAAAATCTGACATCAAAATGGGCATTATAAACGTATGTTGAGCTTAAGGTAGGATCCGCAGAACGGTCACCGGTTCGTCCCGGCCTTTTACCTTGTGTGGCCCAATGGATTCAATATCCAGGTTGTGCGTTAGGGCGCCAACAACTTCGTCAGAGGCCATGACGATTACATCCGCGGCCGGGTCGATTTCCTTGCCGAGGCTTTCAAGGCGGGCGGCGATGTTTACCGTATCGCCGATCACCGTGTAATTGACCCGCTCCGGCGCGCCGATGTCGCCGACAACCAATGGGCCGATATGAAGTCCGATGCGAATGCGCACGGGTTTTTCGCCGCGTTCCACCCGCTCCACGTTGTCTTTTCGGATCGCGGACGCGATGCCGACAGCTGCCTGGGCCGCGGCCTCAGCCGGATTGTCAAGCGTTTCCGGTGCGCCCCAAAAGGCCATTACCGCGTCGCCGATATACTTGTCGATGGTGCCATTTTGTTTGGCAATTTCAGCCCCGATCAGAGACAGATGGTGGTTCACGAACGCGGCGGTTTCTGTCGCCGACATGCCCTCCGAGAGCGATGTATAGCCCGCGATATCGGTGAAGAGCACAGCGACCTCGCGTTCTTCCGGTGGGGTTTCCGTTCTGCCTTCCTGAAGAAGGCGTTTGACCAGGCTCGTTGGAACGTACCGGTTAAAGGCCTTGAGGCCAGCGACCATGGAATTGAAGCCGTGAGACAGGTCGTCCAGCTCTCGGATCAAACTGGCAGGCAGAGGTTCGACCTTTGCCAAATTCAGTTCTGCAACATCTTTTGCTGCCGCCGACGCCCGTTTCACGGGAACGACAATCCGGCGCGCCAGAAAACCGGCGCCAAGAAGAGACACGCCTAGAAGGCCGAGGCCGGTGATCGCTGCGCTGGAAAGTTGATTGATGGAGTGTTCCAGAAAATCGGAGCGGAAATGTACACCAATGCGTACTGGCAGCCCCCGAAAGCGGCTGTTTTGGTCTTCAAGCACCAGAAACCGTTTTTCACCGTTCTCGTCATAACCTGAATACAGCTTGTCGCGTGGATTCAGGTCGTAAGTCCTGTTGCCGATCTGTCGAAGTTCCGAGAAATTTGCCAAGAAATGATCCGGTACATCGTCGATGTCAACCAAGACATTGTCTGGGCTGAGTTCTTCAAAGTGATGATTGAGACCAGGGTGAGCAATGATCTCCGTCGTACCCACTTCCATAAGGAAAACTGTCACGTCATCGTCGGAGAGATACCGGGTAATATCCGACATTCTGTGAAGTGACATCCCAAGGATAATGCTGCCGAGATACTCATCCGCCTCGTGAAGCGGTTTGACATAAAGCAGGTACGTGTTGTCCCGTCTGGGCAGAAAGATCGGCCTGCTCCAGAACGAGGAGTAGGTCGAGCGCGCCCGGTTGAAGATCGGGGCAACAAGTGGTTCATCCAAGTTCACCGAAAACGTCTCGGATAAGAGCGTGCCATCGCCGGGGCCGCGATCAACCATAAGCCCCGAGCCATCGGCATCAATCAGCAGCGTGAAGGACACAAAATCCAAAGGTGCCAGCGATCCGAACAGGTACTGTTTGGCCGTGTCAGGGTCATCAAAACTGAGCGTCCCCATGTCGAGCGCGCGCGCTGTATAACGAGCAGTCTTTCGGATCGCATAAAGCTGTTCGGCAACCGCGGCTTCCAGACCGTCCATACCATTGTCGATGAGCTCACCACCCAGTTCCCGCACAACGTCTCGGGAAATGACAGCCTGGACCACAAGGACGGCACCGGCCGTCAAAAGAACGAACAGACCCAAGACAGTCGTCAGGGCCGGCGTAATGCGAAACTTTTTGGCGTGAGACACTGTGCTGGTTTGTCTTTCTTGATCGCGGGCTGCTTGTCTCATCGAGTTAGAATCAAGAAACCCCGCAAGGTCAATGACCCTGCGGGGTTTCTGTCTAACAAATGAGGCGGACCGCTCGGCAGTCCGAAGCATTGCTTCTTATTTTGCTTTTTCAGGCGTTTCAAACGTATGGCCGTAATCGACAGCGATTTCGTAGTCCGGATCTTCCAGGACGGAGACTTCCACCAGATTGCCGGCCTTGTTCAAAAGCCTCTGACAGTCCGGAGACAGATGACGGAGGTGCAGGCGTTTGCCGGCTGCCAGATACTTGGAGGCGATCGCGTCGATTGATTCCAGGCCTGAGTGGTCAACGACGCGGCTGTCCATGAAATCGACAACAACGTCTTCCGGGTCATTTTGCGGATCGAAAAGGTCAACAAAGCCGGTTGTGGAACCGAAGAACAGCGGGCCTTCCAGGCGGTAGACCTTCCAGCCTTCCTTGCTCTTGCCGATCTTTGCATTGATGCGGCTAGCGGCGTTCCAGGCGTACGCAAGCGCAGAGATGATCACACCGACCACAACGGCAACGGCAAGGTCGGCATAAACGGTGACGCCCGTGACAATGATCATGACCAGCGCGTCGGTCAGCGGGATCTTGTGCATAATTTTCAAGCTGGTCCAGGCGAACGTGCCAATGACCACCATGAACATGACGCCTACAAGGGCGGCAACCGGGATCTGCTCGATCAGCGAGGAGGCAACCACAATGAAGGACAGAAGGAACAGTGCCGCAGCAATACCGGAGATACGGGTGCGCGCACCGGATTTCACGTTGATCATTGACTGACCGATCATGGCGCAACCGCCCATGCCGCCGAAGAAACCGGTGACGATGTTTGCTGTTCCCTGAGCCAAGCACTCTTTGGAGGCGCCGCCCTTGGTGTTGGTCATATCGGCGACGAGGTTCAGCGTCAGGAGGGATTCAATCAGACCGATCGCGGCCAGGATGATCGCATAAGGCAGAATGATCTGCAGCGTTTCGAAATTCAGCGGCACCATCGGGATGTGGAAGGTCGGCAGACCGCCGGCAATAGACGAGAGATCTCCAACCGAACGGGTATCCAGGCCGAGGCCCAGGACCAAGCCGGAAACAACGAGAATGCCGGCAAGTGGTGCTGGAAACGCCTTTGTAAATCTGGGGAGCAGGTAAATCACAGCCATGGTCAGCACGATCAGGCCAAGCATCAGATAGAGCTGTGAGCCGGTCATCCATTCCTGGCCGCCAGCGCCGTCCGGAACCTTGAACTGGCCAAGCTGGGCAAGGAAAATCACGATGGCAAGGCCGTTTACGAAGCCGAGCATGACCGGGTGCGGCACCATGCGGATGAACTTGCCCCAGCGCAATACGCCAACGGCGATCTGAATGATCCCCATCAACACAACGGTGGCGAAAAGGTACTCAACTCCGTGTTGCGCAACGAGCGAGACCATCACGACGGCAAGCGCGCCGGTTGCGCCGGAGATCATGCCGGGGCGGCCGCCAATGCAGGCGGTGATCAGGCCGACGAAGAAGGCAGCGTAAAGGCCGACCAAGGGATTGACCCCTGCGACGAAGGCAAAGGCAACTGCTTCGGGAACCAGTGCAAGCGCAACAGTGAGCCCGGCAAGGAGTTCGGTTTTGATGCGCGCAGCATCGAGTTTTGTCGATTGAACAGGCGCAACGGCCTCGGCTCGTCCGGTCAAGGCGGGCTCCAACATATCTAGCGTGTGTTTGGCGGGTCTTGGGCCGCGGTTTGGCCCCCCACGGCAGACTGACCTCAGTCAAGTTGATTGTCTTTTACTGGAAATATTGCGCCGCAGCAAGGCTCGGGGTGCCGGTCAGCCATGCAACGGCGGGAACGCGCCGGTTTCAACAAATGTTCCCTGTAAGAAATGCTTAGAAATTCGGGAAGTATTTCAGCAAGAGCTTGGATTTTGAAATCATTATCTTTTTTGTGGTTTTTAATCTTATTGTACGAAACGGAAATTGGTGCGGCGGAATACGAAGTTTATGTTGTGTCGTTTCTATGCATTTTGCTTTGTGGTGTTGGTTTGGGCTTTTCCTTCTCAGGCAGAGCAGGACACGCTCGTGATTTCGACGATCGAAAACTCGCCGTTGACTAAGATCGCCGAGATCATCATGACACAAGCCTATGAGCGCTTGGGCATTCCGGTCGAGATCTATCCAACGTCTGGAAACAGGTCTCTGGTGATTTCATCGAGCGGCAAGGTTGATGGTGAGCTCGTCCGTATTGGTGCAGTCAAAGAGCACTATCCTACCTTGGTGCAAGTGCCGGTCCCTAACATGGAATTGAAAGGGGTCGTCTATGTGCGCGCCGCCGATAAAGATCAGATTGTAACTGGAAATCTTGCGAAGCTGCGTGTGGGCTATCTGGAAGGTATTGTTCAAGCGGAACAGTTCACACAAGGTTTTGAGAACTTGTGGGCCGGGCAATCGGAGACCGAGCTTTTTCGTCTCCTCGCGGCTGGCCGTCTCGATGCGGTCGTCAGTGATCAAATCGACGGTGCGCTGGCCATAGCCGAACTCGGTCTAACCGACGTAGTTCCCCTGGGGCGGCCGTTCCAAGTGGAACCGATGTTTCATTATTTGCATGAAAAACAAGCGGACCTCGTACCGCAACTCGCCGCTATTCTGGCAGAAATGCGGGGTAGCGGTGAGTTGGAGAAAATCGTGGAGACCGCTCTAGAAGCCATGATCACCGGTCAAGGCCACCCTAGCGCCGATTAGTTTTTGTTCTGCTGTCCTCCGGCGGATCAGTCCGGACGCCACGTCCAGATTGGCCAGCTGCCGGGAATACCCTTGAGTTGGTGTTCACCGGCAAGGGTCAGTTCTATTTCATCTGACGTTTGCGCAACGCCGGTATCCGCGATGATTGCTGCCTTGAGTTCTTTGCCCAAGGCCTCAAGCCGGGCCGCCCGGTTGACGGTTTCGCCGTAAACGGTGAACGCCTGGCGCTCGGAAGAGCCGACGCTGCCGGCCGCCAGCGGGCCACTGGCAAGCCCCACGCGCAATTGGAACCCTTCGGAATGGGCATGGGCAACCAGATCTCGGGCGCAAGCCAGAGCGGCGCGTTCCGGGGTTTCTATCGGAATTGGGGTATTGAAGCTTGCCAGCAATCCATCGCCGGTGAACAGAATGACCACACCGTTATGTGTGGCAACGCTCGTTGCCGCCAGATCGAGGAAGTCGTTCAATCGTCCGATCACTTCGGTCGGAGGCTTGCCGGACGCGAAGTCGGAAAACCCGGCAATGTCAGCGATCAAAACAACGCCGTGTACCTCTTGCGGGACCATCGCCTGAGTGTCGTTAACCAGGCGCATCGCCACAGCCTCCGGGACGTATTTTCCAAGAACGCTAGTTGCACGCTCTCTAGTTGCTTGCGCCTCCTCGCGCGCTTGCTCGGCTCTGAGCTGCGCAAAAAACACGCGCCGTGCCCGATAGACCGCAAGAGCCAGCACGGCTGAGGCGAGGAACAACATGCCGGCTTCCCCGGTCCGGTTTCCGGTGCCCGCAAACTCCGTCGACAGGAACAGGGTTTCGTAGTCTGCAGTGGTTGGATCGTCTGGAAAGTCACGCCATTCGATGATGCGCGGCATGTCCTGCAGGACCCACCAGTAGGCAGTGAACCAGCCTGCCAAAGCGACAAAACCGCTCCACAAAACCAGACGCCAGGACAACGAAAGACAGGCCATGGCGATCAGCGGAAAAAGGAAGTGAATGCCATAGGCCCGGAACGCGATGATTTGCGGAATGTCCTGGCCCTGGCGGAGGGGGAGGAGGGCGAAGGCTGCGCAAACGGCGAGGATGTCGATGGTGTAAATCGTATACTTGAGCCACCAGCGGTCTAGGCGCGTTCCGATGAGAAAATACGCGATCACTCCATAGATCGTGAGGCTGGCCAATATGCCCATGGCGGTGAGAGAGACCGAGGCCCCGATCAGGGTTGTTGCTGCAACCCAATAGACAGCACTGACCCCAATGACCGCGGTTCGGCACAGGACAGCAAGCTTGAGCCCGGCCCGTTCAGCGGTCTCGAGGCGCGACATCTCCTCGGCTGAAGCCTGATCCCTGCGGAAAACGGCTCTTTGTGTGTTAGGCGGCGCAGGTTCTGCCAAACAAGGTCCAGTCTAATGCGGCAACAAGAATGCTTTTGGACAATGATAGGGGCGTTTGCGGCGAAGTCGATGTCTTGAAACAAACAAGGATCATCATTCCTAGATGTGGTCAGGAGGCCAAGGCCTGAGCGTGTCAAACTAATACGCCCGGCCTCCAATCCAGCGGGCGCTATTGCGAAGGCGTCCGCGGTGTTCCCGAAGCAGAGGATTGCCCACCAATACTGGCCCCCAGAAGAGCAGCTGCTCCGGCGAGGCCCGCACCGTCACCACCCACAACAGTGTTCGGCACGAGTTTGCCGACGAGGCCGACGAGTTCCGGTTTGCGTTCCAGGGATGTCAGGAGCTTTTCAAGTGCTTGCAAGAGCGCAACCCGGTCCTGGCCGAGAACGTCAACTTGCGCGCGCTGACCGCGGGCCAGTTCCTCCAGATATTGACGTTCTGCCCGTCCGAGAGCCGCGCGTTCCTGTTCGCGCTGGTTGGCGACCTGCACAGCGATCTGGGCTTCCACCAAACGGGGTTGCTCGTCGGCGGTTGATCGGGCTTGTTCGGTCTCGATCCGTTTTTGCTGCGCGTCCGTTTCGCGTTCATAGGCGGTTGAGAGCTGGTCGGCCAATTGAACCCGGAGACGGGACACCAGAAGTTCCGGCGGGATGGCCGGTTCACCGAGCCGGATTTCACGGATGTTCACGCCGGCCTTGTTGCCTTCAATCTTGATCTGTTGCTCAATGGTCTGCTCAAGCGCATCGCGGTTTTCAATGAGGTCCAAAACCCGTGTCGGGCGCACGGTGAACTGAGCCGGTTCGACGGGCGTTCCATCAGCGTTCTTGTCCGGGACCCGGATGGAGGCGCCTGCGACGTTGCGCACGATCGACCGGATTGCTGGTGTCAAAATACGGTTCTCGATCTCGCCCAAACCGCCGACCGAGCCAACCACCACCGGAGCGTTTGTTGGGTCAACTTGCACGAGCGCGCGAAGTTCCAGTGGTATATCCCAGCCTTCGACTTTGACATAAACGGCCCGGTCAGCCGCATCATCCGGAATGCGTTCCTGAACCGAACGCTCATTCTGCTGAATGTTGCCCTGCTGGTCTACGGATAGGTCGATGATGCGTTTGGTATATCCGCCCTTGTATTCCCAGGTCTGCACCCGCGTGTCGACCAGCGTGACTTCATAGGCCTGACGGTTGAGGTAGTATGCACCAGGAAAGAGGGGTTCTTTCCAGATGCCGACGCAGCCGCGCGGAACCAGCGGAACTGTTAGGGCTTCACGCGAGGCCGTTGAGGCAGAGACTTCTTCCTCAACACAATTAATGCCGGGTTGGCTGACATTGGATTTTACCACACCGACATGTCCTGCCGGGATGATGGTTGCATTCGTGTTTTCATCAAGGCGCAGGTCAAACAGATACCGGTTGAGGCGGTATTGCCCCGGCTTCAAGACGGTTTCCTGCGGACCGCGCAGCCCCCCCTTTGTAAGGAAGCTCTCTGCCTTGAGCATGTCGCCGACCTCTGAGTCTGAGATCGCGGGCGCCATGAACATTCCCGATGGCATGGCGTCGCCGTCCAGCGCTGTGAGCTGGCCGTAGTAGCCTTCCGGGATGGAGATGACATCCCACTCCTCAAAATCATAGATAACGCGAACCAACGGGATGAAGTGGAAGCCTGGGCCAAGGATCTGGGCTTGCGGGCCCTTTTCGCCCTCAAGCGCGATTATCCGGCCTTGGGGAAGTTCCTTGAAAGCGTAGATGCGTTTGAGGTGACCGACGCTGTTGGCATCGACGAAAATGAAAGACGTCGACATCAGCATGAAGCCGCCAATTAGCACGAGAAAAACGCCGACTGGCTTCCCTGTAAGGATCTTGGACACCCGGGAACTGCCGGCAGCCGGACCGCCTCGCCTGAGCAACGCACTGGCTCCCAGCACGATGGCGACCAAGCCGATGATAACGCCAAGCATAATCTATCCTCCGGTATGAGATCCCGACAGGGGCTGCCGGTTGTGACCCATTTGAAGAAAAACATAAGAGTGGCCCATGAAGGGAATGTTAAATGAATTTTTAATGTGCGCCGAGCCTGCCGGTGGCCAACAGTGAGATATTGGAAATTTACGTAAGGTAGAAAAAATCATATACTGCAATTTAAGCGATATTATTTTAAATACTTGCCTCTGGGCTCTTTGAGAGGAGCTGCGCGTGACAAGAAATGATTGTTTGCAAAAACTTCTATGGGCCGTCTGTATTGTCCTGCCGCTGATCATAGGGCTATCAGACCGTGCCACGTCGGAGACCTATTTCAAGTTTACCGCCGTTGAGGGGATGCGCCACAATATGGAGGGGCTGAGGCTGCTCCGGGAGGCCTATGCTGCGATTGGCGTACAGTTTTCCGTGCTCTACCTTACACCCAACCGGTCCATCCAAGAGGTCGAAAGCGGCGCAGCAGATGGCGAACTGCTGAGAATCCGGCAGGTCGGGGACCACTTTACCGAGATTGTCCGGGTCGAGATCCCGGTTATTTCCCTCCCCATCTATGCTTATACAAATGATCCGCAACTGGCAGGACTGGCGCTGGACGAGATGGGCCGCTACCGGGTCGGGTATGTTGATGGTGCATTGTTCGCACAGCGCATGACCGCAAAACTCCCGGACGTCACGCCCGTTGAGAGCCCTGACATGCTGTTCAAAATGCTGGAGTTGGATCGCTTGGACATCGTAATCGCTGCCGAAAATCCCGGTGATACCGTCATGCAAACCGTTGGCAATGGGCGGATCTACAAGGGCTCAAAACAGCTTCGTTCGGTCGAATTCTATCACTACCTAAATCGGCGCCATCGCGCGCTGGTGCCACGGATCGAGTGGCTGCTGACCGAATTGAAAGAGGGGCGGATACAAATAACGCACACGATGGAACGTTAGGCCGTGTGGACGAATTGGCGACGTATTTCGTGAGACAAGTGCCAAGATATGGCGGCGGCGGTCCTGCAGAGCGTACCGATATACGGTCAAGGGACCGGCGGTGCCAGATCGCCGGCACTTGTCGCACCCTTTGGGCCGTGTTTGCATTGCTCAATTCCAGCGCAAATCCGTCTTGATGATGCACAAGCATCACCATCACCGGATTTCCTTGATCTTGAACGATGCAAATCCCGGCGAAATGCATCTCCAATTCGTCCACACGGCCTAGGTTCAACAGCTTCAATCCTCAGCGCCGAGCCCCAAGAAACTCTGTGTTTCCGACATCATGATTGAATGAAATGGGTTCCATCGCATGCGCAGCATGTCACCGGCTGGAATTTCTGAAATCCCGCGTTCCCCGCGCAGCGCAAGTGCGCCCAGCTGAAGCCTGGAAATCTCCGGCTGCGGGATTATGCCGTAGAGCGGGTCTTCTGCGGAGAAGGGGAGCGAGATGTGTGCCATCGAGAAAACGCCGCGCGGCCAGGACAGATCAAGGCGTTGCACAGCCGGGTTGTTGGTGCCGGGAACATACGTGTTCAAGACTGTCTTCCGGTCTGATGGCTCTTCGTTGGTGATAACGCGCAAGGTGTAGGTGCGGGCTGTGTCTGTCACAAGCGGGTCCAGAAAATCTGCCGCATCATCGGAGAGCAACGGACGTTTTGTGAGAAACTGATTTGTGTCGAACAAGAGCAGTTCCGATCCGTTGTCAGACAGCTTGGCATAGAGATTTGAAATCATGTCCCGGGTGATCACGGTCGCATCGACTGCAGATGAGAATCCAAGGATTGGTGGCAGAGCGGCAACCGATCTATCCGCCGTGGCCGCATCCATGCGCGATCGGATCTCCATCGTCAGCTGATGGGTGACATAGCCGGCATTGATGGCAAAGGACGTGTATTTGTAAGGGTCGTATTCCGGTCCGAGAGAACTCCAGGCAAGACGCTGGACACCCAGAATGTGCCCGAGCTGAATGGCGATTGGCGCATAGGCCGCAGCCGGTGTGACCCCGATCGCGGGGGACAAGAGGATAATCCGGTCGATTTTCGCAAGAGACGGGTCCTCCAACTGCCGGAGTGCGTGCACGACCGAAAGGGCGCCGCCATTGGAGTAGCCAACCGCATAAAGCGGTTTGTCCGGCTGCATCGCCTTCAAATGCCTGGCAGCGAGCGCGGTCGCGGAAATCATGTCCTCTGCTTTGGTTTCCAGAAGACCGGCTGGCGCCGTGCCATGTCCGGGCAGACGCAGACCGAGCACGTTGGCCCCGGCTTCATGCAAGGATTGCCCTATTTCTCGCAGGCTGTAGGGGGAATCCGACATGCCGTGGAGCAATAAGACGGACGCAGTGGGGCTTTCGGTTTCAATCATGAACGACCGGTTCCAATTCCACGGCCAGGTCAGCGGATTTGAAACACTGTCAGGCTGGAAACGATTGACTTCATCCTTGGGGCCGAAACTGAGTTTGGAAATCAACTCGTCCTGGAGTTCGGCAAACAGGCGGTCCTCCATGGCAAGGTAGTCGGGGAAGGAGCTGACGGCCCCGTCCGCCGAATAATCCTCGTTGAGGTGGACCGTGTGCCAGGGCTCCAGATCCGACAGGCTGTTCAAATAGAAGATCGCAACGGCGATGATCGCGACGATGCCGCCAAGAACCGTGAACCCGGCAAACTTGAGAACGCGCAACACAGGGCGGTGGATAAACTTCAACATTTCTACCTCAACAATCGGAAGCAACCGACCCGAGCTGCCGGGCCACCGTTTTGTGCCCGACGCGTGCCGATTCCGCTCAGAACCATCTGAAGGGGGCAGCCCAAGGCTGTCAAATATCTGCGGTGTTCGGTTTGCCCATGAAGGCCTCGACGGTTCGGCCAATTCAGACTAAACAAGCCGGAGCAAACATCGGGGATATCATGAAGTCGACCAATCCGGTTTTCACCGGCATTCAGACCACTGTTTTTGAAACCATGTCGCGCCTTGCGATGGCGCATGGGGCCGTCAATCTCGGTCAGGGCTTTCCGGATGTCGATGGACCTGAAGACATTCGAGAGACGGCCGCCAAAGCCTTGATGGATGGGCCGAACCAGTACCCGCCCATGCTCGGGCTGCCGGAGTTGCGGCAAGCGGTCGCCGATGCCAACAAACGGTTTTATGGCCTGGAGATCGATCCGCAAACCGAAGTGCTTGTGACATCAGGAGCAACCGAGGCCCTGTCAGATGCGGTCATGTCGCTTGTCTCTCCAGGGGACGAGGTGGTTTTGATCGAGCCACTTTATGATTGTTATCTTCCGCTGGTGGAACGCGCCGGTGGCATCGCGGTTCGCGTCCGTGTGACACCTCCGCACTGGCATCTGGATGAAGCCGCTCTGAAAGCTGCGTTCTCGGACAAGACCAAAGCCGTTTTGATCAACAACCCGATGAACCCGACCGCCAAGGTTTTCTCAGACGCCGAGCTTGGTCTGATTGCAGACCTCTGCAAACAGCATGATGCCTATGCAATCTGCGATGAAGTCTACGAGCATCTGGTGTTTGACGGCCACAAGCACCAGCCATTGATGACGTTTGACGGCATGCGCGAGCGGACGATCCGGATCGGGTCGGCCGGCAAGACATTCTCTTTGACGGGATGGAAAGTCGGCTACATCACCGGTCCGGCGTCTATGCTGGATCCGATTGCGAAGGCCCACCAATGGACCACATTCACCACCCCGCCAAACCTGCAAAAGGCAGTGGCTTATGGGATCGGCAAGGATGACAGCTACTATCAGGGTCTTGCGGATGATTTGAGCGCAAAGCGGGACCGCATGGCAAAAGGCCTCTCCGCGCTGGGCTTTGAGGTATTGCCTTGCGCAGCGACGTATTTCCTGACCTGCGGAATCGCAGGAACCGGGCTAGGCGACAATGATGTCGAAGCCTGTGAGATCCTGGTGAAAGATGCTGGTGTTGCTGCTGTTCCTGTGTCGGCGTTTTACGGCTCGGACGCGCCGACCGGCTTCATTCGCTTTTGTTTCTGCAAACAGGATGCGGTGATTGATGAGGCCCTGGAACGCCTGTCGCGCTTTTTGACTGCGGCACACGCCGAATCCGCATAGAATCTCAATCCAATCAGATCGAGCGAAACGAGACCTTGATGACCAATCCTGCCCTTGTGGACGTGACCCGTGGCCAGTTGACCGAAAGCCTGCATCGCGGCAGCGTTGCGGTTGTTGATGCCGGTGGCAAGTTGGTTTGCGGTGTTGGCGATTTTGACGCTCGAGTCTTTCCGCGCTCTGCAATCAAGGCCTTGCAAGCCATCCCGCTGGTGGAATCCGGTGCCGCCGAGGCCCTCGATCTCTCTGACGCCGAATTGTCGCTTGCCTGCGCATCGCATAATGGCGAGGAGGTTCATGCCAATTCTGCGCGGGTCATGCTGATGAAGGCGGGTCTCACCGAGGATGATCTGGAATGTGGGCCTCAGTGGCCCAAGCGGATGGAGGATGCCGCGAAACTCATTTTGGCCGATGAAACACCCTGTGGGCTGCACAACAACTGCTCGGGAAAACATGCCGGTTTTCTTGGCCTCGCCAAGGTCATGGGCGTCGAAACGAAAGGCTATGTTGAGCCGTCTCACCCGGTCCAGCGCGAAATCCGGAACGTGATGGAGCAAATGACCGGCGACATCGTTTCGGAAGACGTTTGCGGCACCGACGGGTGCTCGATCCCCACCTATGCTTCGCCGCTGAACAGTTTTGCCCGCGCATTTGCGGCCTTTGGAACGGGCGAGGGGCTGGAGCCGCTCCGCCAGGACGCAGCGCAACGCATATTCGACGCCTGTATCAATGAACCTTACATGGTGGCCGGTGCAGACCGCTTCTGCACCAAGGTCATGGAAGGCTTCCGCGGACGTGTCTTTGTGAAAACCGGTGCGGAAGGAGTTTTCTGCGCGTCCATCCCCGAGCTTGGTTATGGCGTTGCCTTGAAGTGTGATGACGGCGCGACCCGGGCCGCCGAAGTCATGATGGCAACAGTTCTCGAAGTGATGCTGGAGCTTGATGAGTCAGAGGCAAAGCTCCTGGATGGTCTGGTCAACCCGCCGGTCCTGACACGCCGTGGTGCGGAGGCAGGTGTGATCCGGCCGCGCCAAGAGTTTCTTCAGATGCTCAAAGGGGCCTTGCCAGCCAACTGACTGGGAAGACCAGGGCCCTAGATTGGTTTGCTCATTCGGACCTTGTTGCCAGAGCGTCCGATCTCTGACCAGCCGAGATGCGCGTAAAGTGCGACGTTTTCCGGCATTCCGACATGCGTTGCGAGCTGGATCTCTATAGCGCCCATGTCCCGAGCGTGGGTTTCGATCACCTCTATGAGTTTTCGTCCGGCGCCGCGCCCACCGTATTTCGGATCGACAGCGATGTTGACGAGCTGAGCCAGCTCGCCATCAACCGCCAAGACCGCACATCCGATGATGATTTCGTCGGTTTCGGCCACATAAACCACGTTCTTTATGATCTCAGATTCTAACCCTGCGGAAACATCGGGCAGGCCGCTGAGCCGCTTCTTTACCGGTGCATAGGCGCGATCGATGCACTGTTTCAGTGCATTCACGTCTTGCAAATTTGCTCTGCGAATGGCTGGGTCTTTGTTTGTTATTGTCATTGGAGTTCCAAAATGATGGCGCGCGCCGGTCTGTCCTATCGTTTCACTCATGCTATCACCCGCAAGCCGGCAGACAGTGTCGCGACCGGATTGCGGGCTGTGGACACAGGTGATCCCAGCGGTGACGCCTTTCGGGCAGAACATGAGCTCTACGTCAAGGCATTGCAAGATGCCGGACTGACCGTCGACGTATTACCGCAGTTGGAATCCTATCCGGACAGTTGTTTTGTCGAGGACCCGGCCTTCTGTCTACCAGAAGGCGCTATCCAATTGCGCCCGGGTACGGCAAGCCGTGAGGGCGAAGGCAAGGAAATTCGGGCAGCGCTTGACGCACGCTTCGACAAGGTCGTTGAGTTGCCGGGCAGCGGCTATGTTGATGGCGGCGACATCCTGATGCTGGACGATGTGATCCTGATCGGCCTTTCTGCGCGCACCAACCGGGAAGGCGCAGATGCGTTCGCACAGCTTCTCAAAGAATGGGGTTACAACGCGGAGGTCTGCGAAACGCCGGAGGGTGTGCTCCACTTCAAGACTGCCTGTTCCACCCTTGGTGAAGGCGTCATTCTGGCAACTGAAGTGATGGCGAAGAGCGGTTTCTTCGGCGAGCGAAAAGTCGTCGTGGTGCCGGACGGTGAAGATTATGCGGCCAACGTGATCCGTGTGAACGCCGTTGTTCTGGTGCCGGAAGGGTACCCCAAAACCCTTGCAGCCATCGAAGCCGCTGGGTTCAAGACTGTTGTTCTTCCCACGCACGAGGCGCGCAAGGTGGATGGTGGTTTGTCCTGCCTGTCCTTGCGATTCGCCAGCAAAGCAGCCTGACGCTGGATTACTGTCAGATGTGACAGTGAACAGATTCTGTTGCTCAGGGTCTGCCGCTTTCAAAAAGCCAGTGGCCAGGTCAATCAGGACCGGTGATTTCCGATTGTTTGTGAAATACGTGATTTTGCGTATGGAAAGGTTTTGGCATTCGAAAATACTGAAGGGTATTCGGGATTACGTCAGGTGGGGACCGGTGGGGGTCTTTGTCCCGGGGAGACATATGTGTGCCGACCTTTTGGTTTCGGATCAGTGAAATAGCCTTGGTGGCAGGGCTTTATGTCCTGACTGCACGGTTGGGGCAGACGCTTGCCATTCCTCCCGGGAATGTTACGCCGGTCTGGATGCCTTCCGGTTTGATGCTCACCTGGGCACTTTTGCGTGGGCCCTATATCTGGCCTGGCGTGGTCCTCGGCGCATTCCTGGGCAACGTCTGGGCTTATGCTGATTTTTCATCGTTTGGTTCAGCTGTTCAGGTGCTGCTCGCTGGCATCTCCAATGGAATTGGCGATGTATTGGCGTCGGTCGGATGCAGCATCTTGCTGCATCGCTATTTCCGCCCCTTTCGCCTCTTTCAAAGTGTTTCTTCTGCATCCGCCTTTTTGGTTGTTGGCGTGGCCTGCGGTGCGGCGGTGAGCGCCCTTATCGGCGTTTCGGGGCTGTTGGCAGCTGGTCTTATCGATGCGCAGAACTACGGCAATACATTTGCAACCTGGTTTACCGGCGATGCGATCGGCGTAGTGGCAATCACGCCGTTTGTGCTTGCAGTTTATCTATCCGACAAAACAGAACGCGTGTTGCCGGGATTTGAAACGGTTGCCAATTTCCTTTTGATGCTGTCCGCCATCTACATCGCGTTTTGGAGCGATGTCGGTGGACTGATGCAGAGTTTTGAACTCGCGGTCTTGCCGGTTCTGCTCATGTGGGCCTCTCTGCGCCTTAGCCGGATCTATATCTCCTTTGCGTTGTTGTTCTTGATTGGAGGCATCATTGTCCCGACTGCGCTGGGCCAGGGGCCTTTGCAGGGTATCGACAGGAACACCACCCTGATCAACACGCAGCTTTTGCTGGGAGTGATTGGTGTCTTGGTCCTGACCCTTCATGCAACGCGCGAACAGGTTCGCCAGCAGGTCCAGCACCTGGAACATGTCAAAGACACGCTCGATCAGAAAGTCCGTGAGCGGACTGCCGAACTGGAAGAGGCTAAAAGAAAGGCCGAAGAACTGGCGTCGACGGACGCCTTGACGGGTGCTCCGAACCGGCGCGTTTTCTTGAAACGCGGAAACGAGGAACTGAACCGCGCCATTCGCGGCGGCGAAGATGCCTGCGTGATCATGTTCGATTTGGATCACTTCAAGGAAATGAACGACACCTATGGGCACCAGATCGGGGATCGGATCCTGAAGGATTGTGCTGCGGTTACGATGGGCTTCGTTCGCAACTACGATCTGTTCGGTCGGATTGGCGGGGAAGAGTTTGCAGTATTCTTGCCCAATACCACCGTATCAGGCGGGCAGAATGTTGCGGAGAAACTGCGTCAGGCCTTTTTGGAAAGGTCGGTATCCAGTCACAAACTCAACTACACAGCCAGCTTCGGGATCAGTCCGGTTCTGGAAAAAGACCGGGCATTATCGATGGTTCTGCGCCGGGCCGATTTGGCGATGTACCGCGCAAAGGCCGATGGCCGAAACTGCGTAGTGGTCTATGAACCGTCACTAGAAGAAAAAAACATTGGAGAAGGCTCCCCAACCCCTGCGTGAAACTCCACTGTACGCTCCCGCTTAACCCCAGATCTGGTTGCTGTGCACCGTCAGATTGGAGAATTCGGACGTTCCGTTAAGTTCGCCCGTCGCGCGCTCAAGCCAGCGAAACCCGTTAATCGACCCTTGCTTGGCGCCTTGAACGATGTTGTTCGTAATGACCGCAGGCCCCACGCCGTCAGCAACGCTAACCGCAATCCCGATGTTGCAGTCCCGCAAGACATTCTGTGATGCAATGATGTTGCGCATATACGGGCCCCAGCCGAGCAGCATGCCGTATTTCGGAACGCCCTCAATGACGTTGCCGGTTATCGTCGTATCGGCTTCGGCGGCAATCCCGATCCCAAACCCGGCAACATCCGGCGGATAGGGGCCGGTGTCCTTGATGTTCCGGATAAGGTTTCCGGAGCAGACTGCCAACCTCCCGTCATCAGCGAAGTTGGCGATAGAGATGCCAATTGTGCCGCCGTCCGCGATGTTGTTGGCTATCACCGCGCCCTGGAAACCAAATTCGCTGTAAATGGCGGTCTCACCAGACCGCAAACAAGAGTTCCCGATGATCTGGATGTTTGATCCGGCATTGGAGCGGATCGCGGAAAAGGCGCAGTCGGCCAGCCTGTTGTTGGAGACAACAACACCTGCAGCCCGAAACACGTTGATGCCATTACCGAACTGACCTGTGCCGCCATAACGCGCGCCGATCCGTTCGACCCTGTTGGCGGAGACAATCGTGCCGTCTTCGCCATCTTGCCAGCGATGGATCCATATACCGCCATTGGCGCAGTCCGTAACGGTGTTTCCGATGATCGAGAGGCCGGTCGCCTCATTGGACCGGATACCGGCCTCAGCAGCCCCAGATATCCGGGAATTCTCGATCCGGCCGGAGCACCGGTCGAGCAGGAGCCCGGATTTGGTCGAGCCGGCGATCTCGCATTCGTCGATCGCCAGATTGCGGACGCCAATGAAATGCAAGAGACCATCCGTGAAGTCGCCAATCGAACGGTTCGCTCCATCAAACGTAATCCCGGTGAGGCCGATATTGCTGACCCCCTCGGCCCGGATGAGCTGGCCACCGCCGCCCTGATAAACGAGGCGGGTCCGGCCCGGAACGCCGACAATCAGTGTTCCGGAAGGCAAACGAAGGTTTGCCACCGGATAGGTGCCAGCGGGTAGAAACAGGGCCCGGCCGCGTTCGACAGCCCGGTTGACGGCATTTTGAAACTGTGCGGTTTGGTCATTCGTGGCGTTGGGAATCAGACCAAGGTCAGCGGAATCGATCGATCCGCGCAGATCCGCGACATCCATTGAGGCTCCGGCAGCTGTGCCGGAAAGACACAAAGCTGTCCCAGCAAGGAACGCCCGCCGGCTGGTCAGGACAGGCTTAGGGCATATTCTGGCGTCATTTGGCACGGATCAGCTCCAAAACGGAAAATCGGGTTGTTTTGGGTCTCAAAAGAGCAAGCAGTGTGCCGAGTGCGTGATGTTCCTGATTTTGACGCACTCTGTGCGGTTTGATAGTCTTTGGCGGCTATGGGTGGAGGATCCAACAATGATTACCATTCAGGACTGCATCGGCATGTCCGATCTGGAGGAGGCTGAAATCCTTGCGCTTGCCGAACATGAACACATCAGTGAAATCGCGGCGGCAGCTCTCGGTGCTTATCTTCTGCATCAACCAAAGGGCGCGGATAAGATTGTGCGCATGATAGAGGACGACATTCGTGACGCTCTTGATCGTGGCGACAAGGCCCATGCAAAGGAATTGTTCATGGCGCTTCGGCATTTTCTCCATGAGCACTCGGGAGAATTGAGCCGCAGGAAGTCGGCATTGAGCTGAAGAGGCTGATCGGCCGGCCGGGAAGCGCAGGGATGAGAAAGGCGGAGATGAGGCCATCTCCGCCAGCTGCGAGGTCTTGCTTGTAGTTATTACAGTTCGGACGGATCGACGTTTTCGATTTCAGTCCACTTGTCATCGCCCGTTTCGATGAACCCTGCCGTGTCCTTGTTCCAGCGTTCCTGGATGCTTTCGGACAGGTTCAGGTAAAGCTTGCCATCAACGATCTTCCAGAGGTCCGGATCGCCATCTACCTTCACGCCCATCGCGGTGCCGAAGGCACAGAACCCGCCATATTGCGGCAGATACTTCTCAGGGTTCTTTTCAAAAAGGTCTTTGTTTTCTTCAGAGGTAAACCGGTAGGTCGCACCGTTGTGGACCGACGTGATGGAAAAATCGCCATCCTTCGGAGCGCCGTTGGTGAAATAGGACACCGGGTCAACGCCGCGCAGGGCCAGGCCGGTGACGGTTGCGTTGATATCAACACCTGCAGCAAAGGCGCTGGTTACGAGAGTGCCGGCAACAACAGCAGCAGCAACGGTGCCGCGGATCAGATTAGCAAACATGTTTTTTAAACTCCAAGGAAAGACAGGGTAATCGGCAAGGGAGTTCGTTTCGGAAATAAGGAACCGAAAGGTTCCAAACATGTCAAAAAAATTTGCCCTCGCCGGTGAGCCCAAATTGGGAACTCGGGTGATCATCTGCAAAGCACGAAGCAGTGAGCGGTTTGTGAAATCGTGAGAGCACACACCTGAAAGATGATGGTGACCGGGCAATCGGTTCCCGATCATCCTTGCAAACGGCCGGAAAGGTGCCGATGTTTGTGAGGCAGCTGAAGGAGGCTGATCGAACCGATGGCAAGACCAAGGGAATTTGAGACAGATGCAGCACTGGACAGCGCCATGAGCCTGTTCTGGGACCTTGGCTATGAAGAAGCGTCTCTTGCCCGTCTCTTGAAGACCATGAAGATCACAAGGGGGTCTTTCTACAAGGCTTTTAAGGACAAGAACGCGGTCTATCTGGCAACGCTGGACCGCTACGATCGGCAGGTCGTGTCCTCGACGGTTGCTTTTTTGGGTAACCCCGCAAACGGGTCCGGCCGTGACCGGATACTCAGCCTTCTCACAAAAATCGCGGATATGGCCGAGAAAGACGGCGACCGGCTTGGCTGCTTTTTATGTAACGCCATGGCAGACAAGGCAGCGCAAGGCGGGGAGATCGAACAGAGGTTGCAGGCTATGGCCCTGCGTCTGGAAGCGGCCTTTCAAAAAGCTCTGGAAGATGATTTGACCCCGTCAGATTGTGAGAGCAACCGCGCCGGAGAAACTGCGCGGGGCCTGTTGGCGCTGTACTTCGGAATGCGTGTTTTGGGACGCGCTGGGCTTGCCGGCCGGATGGCGCGGGACTGCGTCACGCAAGCCGAAAACCTGATTGCCGGTTTTACCGCATCCGGCGGGCGAGTTCCTGCAGCAGATTAACCGCAGCGTTCTCGACCAAGGCAAGGGACGGGCGTGGATCCCATCTCGTCCGCGGCAGCGGCGGAACGTGAACGAAAATGCTCGGGATGCCGGACCCGATGGAATCCCACAGTGTGGCATTGCAAAGGTAGGTGCCCGCGTTCTGAGACACCTTTGTTGAGGCTCCCGACTGCCGCGCCGCTGTGGCCAGATGCCCGGCGGGAAGAGTTGCAGTACGCGCACGTTCGCCCTTCGGGTCGAGCTCCGGATTTCCGGGGCCTTTTCCGGCGCTGTCGAACCGGACTTGAATGGCCTTGTTGACCGCACGGTTCTCCACATTGATATCCTTCCGGGTGCCATCAACGCCGAAATGCACAATAGCATCGGGCTGGACCTCGCGGCGCAGCGGATCCGTGACGTTTGATCGGGCTTCCCAGGTCGTCGGAAGGATATCAAAGTGATAAGCGACACCGTGCTGATGCACACCGAGGCGCTTTGGGAGCCGTTTCATGAGGAGTTGCGTCGGATTGACAGGGGCTCCTGGAAAGGGGGTGAAACCGGTTACAAGTATCGTTTTTTGAGTGTTCTTCATAAATTAAATCAATCGTTTAAGCCCATGAGGGTGGACAGTTCATCAACGGCAACGGACACGGCGGTCGTACCGTCGCGCACATCGGCTTCCAGGGTCTTCAGCCGATTGGCGGTCTTCTGATTTGTTTTCAGAGATTCCATCAGGCGTTGTTGCAGTGTATCCCACATCCACGACACTTGCTGGTCTGCACGGCGTTTTTGCCATTCCCCGCTTGCGGTCATGCGCTCGCGGTAAACCATGATCTGCTCCCACATATGGTCCAGACCTTCATTGGCAAGCCCGGAGATCGTAATCACAGGAGGGCTCCAAGTCGGCGTTTTCGGAGCCAGAATATGCAATGCGGCGCGGTAATCCGAAGCTGCAGCTCTTGCCCGGATGGCACCATCGCCATCGGACTTGTTGACGGCAATCATATCTGCGATTTCCAGGACACCTTTCTTGATGCCCTGGAGCTCATCGCCAGCGCCAGGCAACATCAGCACAAGAAAGAAGTCGACCATATCGGCAACCGTTGTCTCCGACTGCCCGATGCCAACGGTTTCGACGAGAATGACATCGAATCCTGCGGCTTCGCACAGGAGCATCGTTTCCCGTGTCTTGGCGGCAACGCCGCCCAAGGTGCCGGCCGACGGCGACGGCCGGATAAATGCATTCCGGTCGACAGCCAGCTGGGCCATCCGGGTCTTGTCGCCGAGAATAGACCCCCCGGTACGCGTGGACGACGGGTCGACTGCCAGAACCGCGACCTTTTGGCCTGCTGCCGTGAGATTGGATCCGAACGTGTCGATCGTGGTCGATTTCCCGGCGCCCGGAACGCCGGTGATGCCGACGCGAAGCGCCTTGCCGGTCTGAGGCAGGACTTCCTGCACCAGTTCCCGGGCGATCTTGCGATGCTCCGGTTTTTTGGATTCAACGAGCGTGATTGCGCGGGCAAGCGCGGCCCGGTTGCCTGATATCAATTGTCCGGCAAGGTGCCTTGGATCGGGTAGGGTCCTGTGAGTCATAGGACCATGGCTTTACGCCAAGAATCAGCAAAGGTCACCAGCAACGTTTGGACGAGGAATGCCCGCTGCAAAAGCTGCAGCATTCCTCAAACCAGTTCGGTTTTGGTCAGGACCTAGGTCTTCGGTGTCCAAAGGATGCGCTGCAATTGCGCGTCAAAGAGTTCCTGGGCAGGTGGCAATACATCGAAAGGGCCCGTGTAACCAGGAATTGCAAACACGAGCTCGACATTGGGATGGCCGGTTGACTCGCAGATCGCCATACCACGCCACAAGTTGCGCCCAATGCGGCAATCAGCGCGCGCGGTGCCGATCTCGGCGAAAGTCATTCCGATGCGCTCGGCATTGGGACCCTGCAAATGGTGGGTAACGCCATGAACGGTGCGAACCTTGCCATTTTGCCCTTTGAACACCTGCAAGACTTGAAAACCGTCGGTGTTAAAGGCGGCCAATGCCCATTCTGTGTTGTTTTCAACGGCGGTTTGAATGCCCTCGGTGGTAAAGCCGGGAAGAGAGGCCTCAATCGCTTTTGGCGCATAGGCGGTTTCTGCGGTGATGCCACCAACCCGGTCTTCGGTGATTTGCAGCAGCGTGACATTGGATGTCCGGAACGCAGCTTCCGGTGCCGCAAGATTCGCAGACGGCGTACAGGCTGTGATTAGAAAAGCGGAAATCAGAAGGAACGCAACAATCGGCGAACGCATAAACAAGATACTCCATCGGCCATGGGAACAGGCAATTTCACAACGCGGGTTTTAGCACCGTCAATGGGATCGAGGAAACCATGCACTCGTCAGTTTTAACACTCTTCACAGGGCATTTTGTCTCAATCGTCCAAATCGGCAGACTGGCCCGTGAACTCAGGTTTCGTCCTTCTTGATCCACTTGGGCGTCGATGGCGGAGAATAGCGTTCAAACAGCGCAATGAGTTCGTCTGGCGCGCCCGCGATCTGCGCCATGTTCCGCATTTCTCTCTTGGTAAAGCCTTCTTGAGTCTGATGATCCAGGAAAGCAATCAGGTGGTCGTAGTAGCCATTGATGTTGAGAAATCCGCAGGGTTTTTGATGGTAGCCGAGCTGGCCCCAGGTCCAGACCTCAAAGATCTCTTCTAAAGTACCGACACCGCCGGGCAGGGCGATGAAGCCATCAGATAGGTCGGCCATCAAAGCCTTGCGCTCGTGCATGGACTTGACGAGGTGCAGTTCGGTCAATCCCTGGTGCTCGATTTCCTTTTCCTTTAGCGAGTGCGGAAGAACACCGATCACCTCGCCGCCAGCTTCGAGAGCTGCATCGGCAACGCTGCCCATCAGGCCAACACGCGCCCCGCCATAGACCAGCCGCATGCCCTTCTCAGCAATGACCTTACCGGTTGCTTTCGCCGCGTCGTTGTAGTCTCCCAGCGCGCCGTAACTTGACCCGCAGAACACGCAAATCGATTTCATGGTTCTCTCCGAACAGGGATATCCGGCCGCCACTGAGCGGCCGGAGACTTGAGCTCAACTTCAGTCCTTCGCAAGCTCATCGAGAACTCGCACCCAGGACCGGATGCCCTTGTGGAAGCTCTTCAGGTTGTATTTTTCGTTCGGCGAGTGGATCTGGTCGTCCTCAAGGCCGAACCCGATAAGCAAGGAATCCATGCCGAGCATCCGCTTGAAATCACCGACAATCGGAATGGATCCGCCCATGCCGGTGAGCGCTGCGTCCTTGCCCCACTCATCTTTCAAGGCCTTCTTGCCTTTCTCCAGAACCGGCATGGCAAAGTCGAGCCTAAGGGCTGGGCTGCCGTCTTTGGAAAGGAATTCTACCGAACAGTCTGCCGGGATCTTGGAGCGCACGTAGGCCCGGAAAGCTTCCTGGATCTTGTCCGGATCCTGATCACCAACAAGACGAAACGTGAACTTCGCATGGGCTTCAGCCGGAATGACTGTCTTTGTGCCGGCACCCTGGTAGCCGCCCCACATGCCGTTGACTTCACAGGTCGGGCGGGTCCACAGGTGTTCCAGCGGCGTGCGATCGTTTTCGCCGCGCGGATGTTTCAGCCCGACTTCGCCGAGAAACGCCTCGACATCAAAGCCGAGCTTGTCCCACATCGCGGTAACCTCTGCCGGCATGTCAATGACGTCATCATAAAAGCCCGGCAGTGTAATCTTGCCGTTCTCATCGTGGAGGCCTGCGATGATGTTGGCGACGATGTGGTTCGGGTTTTGTGCTGAACCGCCGTAGGACCCGGAGTGCAGGTCACGGCTGGCCGCCTTGACGATGATTTCGTCACCAACCATGCCGCGCAGCATGACGGAAATGGCAGGTGTCTCCGCGTCCCACTGCCCAGTGTCGCAGACCAGCGCCATGTCACAGGACAATTCGTCCTTGTTGGCTTCCAGGAACGGATGCAACGACGGTGAACCGGACTCTTCTTCACCCTCGAATAGGATCGAGACATCGACGGGCAGGTCCCCGGTTTCTGCGATGAAGGCGCGGGCCGCTTCAACGAAGGTCATCAGCTGGCCCTTGTCATCGGCCGCACCGCGCGCAACGATGATCTTGGTCCCGTCTTCCTTGGTTTCGATCGCTGGGTCGAACGGATCCCGGTTCCAAAGGTTTAGCGGATCGACCGGCTGGACATCGTAGTGGCCGTAGAACAGAACATGTGGACCAGGCTTACCGGATTTGCGGTGTCCGACGACCATCGGATGGCCTTCCGTATCGCGGACGGAGGCTTCAATCCCGATGTCGTTCAATTCCTTCTCCAGCCACTCGGCAGCTTCCTGGCACGGGGCCTTGAATTCCGGGTCGGTTGAAATGGACTTGATTTTGAGGAGTTCAAACAGGCGATCGAGACTGTTGTCCAGGTCGGCATCAATGCGCGCCAATACCTTGTCGATGGAACTCATGACATGTCCTTAAATTTAGAGACAGGGTGTGAAAGACCGGTTCGCAATCGGCCCTTAGATGGGCCTAAATGGCCACAAGATTGGGCGAGGTGCAATGCGTTTTCCTTAAGCGCTTGCCGCCGTTGGGGAAGTCTTGAGACCGTTGCGGGCGGTGACCATCACCTCCACACGGGTTGGCCCGACCACATCTTCAAGCCGCCCTGATACCTTGTCCTTGAAAACGTCGACGTCATGGGCCTCGATGGGCTTCAGCGGATCAATGTAGATGGCGGCATAGTGCATGCGCCCGGCTTGCAGCACTGCAACCCGATGCAGCTTGTAACCATGTTCTTTTGCAAGATCGCGGGCAACGCGGGATACCTTTGAGTAAGTCTTTCGTGGCGCGCTGGTGCCGGACAAATCTGCCAGTGTGGACCGGAATGAAGAGAGTGGCTGCCAAATGATCACCAGGATCAGCAGCACCACAATCACCGCGTCACCAATCGGCACATAAGGTCCAAGAGGCGTGTCTTGCAAGAAGGGCAGAGACAGGAGTGCAGCGCCAGTGCCAACGCTCAAGGCCCCGTCAATCATGGCGGCCCGGGATTCGGTTTTCAGCACCGCGCTGCGCTGGCCGGTCTTGCGGTATGCGCGGTGATAATTGAAGGCAAGGGCAAGACAGATTGCCACAATGACCACCGAGTAGATGACAATCGGTCCGAAGACCAGTTCGGGCACGTCGCCACCAGTAAAAAACGTCCAGATCTTGGTGCCCGAGACAAAGCCTGCAAACACCAGGATGCCGATCAGTATCAGACTGCGGAAGGTGACATAGAGTACCTCATCGAAGTCATGACCCCATGGGCGGCTTCGGGTGGCGGGCAGGCCTACGCGCGCGCCAATTCCTGCAGCTGCAATCGCAGAAACGAAATTGACGGCCGAATAAAGCCCATCAACGAGCATGGCATCCGACCGGGACAGCCAGGAGGCCAGAATGCCGGCAAACGCCATGAACAGGTTCGACCATTTCCCGACGGTCAGGGCACGCTGTTCGATCAACAGTTCCGGGGACGCCATCGCCGTTGCTCCGTTCCTCTCAGTTGCCGCGTTTCAACGATCCCATCAGACCGCGCACGAGGGCGCGCCCGAGCGATGTACCGAAGCTTCGGGCGGCTGACTTCAAACCGGCTTCGAAAGCCGTGTCTCGCTGGCTGCGCCGCTGCGTCCGCCTTTGGCGGCTTTGCCGGCGGGGGCGGTCGTCACGCCCAAAGTCCGGCAATTGAAACCCGGAACGAGTACGGCGTGGTTCGCCGTGTTTTTCCGCGAACTTATCATCCTTTTCCGCCTGTCTTTGCTCCATCCGCTGGGTCTCTTCGGCCCGGTTCATCAGGACTTCATAGGCAGACACCCGGTCTCTTTGACGTTCATAGAGCCCGAAGACGGGGCTGGACTGGATCAGGGTTCTTCTTTCCGCCTGGGTGACCGGCCCCAGTTGTGAACAGGGTGGCCGGATCAGTGTCCGTTGTACAATGGAGGGAATGCCTTTCCCTTCCAGCGTCGAAACCAGCGCCTCGCCGACGCCAAGTTCGGTGATAACACGCTCGGTATCGAGATCCGGGTTGGGCCGGAAGGTTTCGGCTGCCGCCCGCACCGCCTTTTGATCGCGCGGTGTGAACGCGCGAAGGGCGTGCTGGATCCGGTTGCCGAGCTGCGCCAGCACCGTCTCGGGGATGTCCAGCGGGTTCTGCGTGACGAAATAGACCCCAACCCCCTTGGAACGGATCAGGCGCACCACCTGTTCCACTTTTTCCAGAAGCGCCTTGGGAGCGCCGTTGAACAGGAGATGGGCTTCGTCGAAGAAGAAAACGAGCTTCGGCTTTTCCGGGTCGCCAACTTCGGGGAGTTCTTCAAAGAGTTCGGAAAGCAGCCAGAGCAGGAACACGGCATAAAGCCGCGGGGCCGTCATCAGCTTGTCGGCAGCCAGGATATTCACCATGCCGCGGCCGTCCGGTGCCGTGCGGATGAAGTCCCGGATGTCGAGTGCAGGCTCGCCGAAGAAGTGTTCACCACCCTGGCGCTCCAGAACCAACAGCCGCCGCTGGATGGCTCCAATCGAGGATTTCGAGACATTGCCGTAGACGGTGGAAAGCTCGGAGGCCCGCTCCGCCACATGGGTCAGCATGGCCCTCAAATCCTTGAGATCGAGCAGCAGAAGGCCTTCGTCATCTGCGAGCTCAAAGAGGACGTTGAGCACGCCTTCCTGGGTGTCGTTCAGTTCCAAAAGCCGGGCAAGGAGAAGGGGGCCGATTTCCGACACGGTCGTGCGGATCGGGTGGCCTTGTTCGCCGAGCAGATCCCAAAAGGCCGTCGGCACGGCTTCATAGCCGTAGGTCTTGTCGATGCCGACATCCTTGGCGCGTTTTTCCAGAAAATCCTTCGAGGTTCCGGCCGCGGCCAGTCCCGAGAGATCGCCTTTGATGTCTGAACAGAACACCGGCACGCCGGCTTTGGAAAATCCTTCTGCAAGAATTTGCAGAGAAACGGTTTTGCCGGTTCCGGTTGCCCCGGCGATCAGGCCGTGACGGTTGGCCAGTTTCAATGAAAGTGCTTCGTCCTTGCCGCTGAACCCAACAAAAATCTGACTGTCCTTGCTCACATTCGTCCCCCGAATCCGTCCCATACGGCAACAACCTATCCCAGTCTTTTGAAAATTGCGCGTGTTAGACCAAATGCCGTCGACGAAGCTGTCATCGAGCCTGTATAGGGAGGCAACTTCAAACTTGCCGGAGGCTTCCGGCGCAATCTTCAGGACGTGACGACATGCAAGAACTGATCAGCCGCATCATGGCAAGAGCCGGCATTGAACAGCAGCAGGCCGAGGATGGTCTCGGGATAATCCTGGGCTTTTTGAACAAGGAAGCACCGGCAGAAAAAATGCAGCAGGTGCTGGATGCTCTGCCGGGCGCTGGCGATCTTCTGGCCGCGCGCGCAGGAACAGGTGGCGGCGGTCTACTTGGCGGTATCGGCAACATGATGGGGGGCACGATGGGCGCCATGGCAGCGCTCAACGAGCTCAACAAGGCCGGGCTCGGCATGGGTGAAGTACAAGGGCTTGTCAAAGAACTCGTCTCTTATGCTAAAGAAAAAGCCGGGGATGACGTTGTTGATGAGGTTATTGCGAAAATTCCGGGACTGAGCCAGATCGTCTAACTGCCCCAGGGTTCGGCCGCCGGTGCAACGGGAGTGAATTGAGGATGTCTTATTCCATCGATGAGATCGAGGGCATCGGCCCGACATATGCGGCCAAACTCGGCGAAATCGGCATCAAGACAACGGAAGCGTATCTTGAGCGGGCAAAGGACCCGAAGGGCCGCAAGGCGCTGGAAGCCGAAACCGGCATTGACGGCAAGCGCATCCTCAAATGGGCCAATATGGCCGATCTGATGCGCATCAGCGGCGTCGGCGAAGAGTATTCGGAGCTTCTGGAAGCGGCCGGTGTGGACACCGTCAAGGAACTCAAGCACCGCAATGCGGCGAACCTTGCCGCGAAAATGAAAGAAGTGAACGACGAAAAGAGCCTCGTGCGCCAGGTGCCGAGCGAAAGCCAGGTCACCAAGTGGGTCGATCAGGCCAAGGAACTTGCGCCGATGATGACCTACTGATCGTTCCGGTCAATCCATCTGTTTTTGCAGCGGGCGCGCCATCGGTGCGCCCGTTTGGTTTCTCTGGACCAATTCAGTCTCTCGGGCGCTTTCGGCTATTCCACAGGGTGATGTCTGAGCCACACTCCCTCCGTCATTGCCGGACTTGATCCGGCAATCCATTCCGTGACTGATCCCAAATTGTCAGGCTCTTCGTGTGGAGGGCAAACGGCCTGGATGACCGGATCAAGTCCGGTCATGACGGGCAAGGGTTTTTAAGCGCAGCTCACTAATGTCATCCCCGACCCGATCGGGGCCTACTCGCCGTGCCGCTTGCCGCGACCTTCGAACACTACAGGACCGCTCTGCAAACGAGTGGGCCCCGGATCGCAGCATTGCTGCGTCCGGGGTGACATTGGGGAGGAGGCCTTTGACGGCAGAATGACCACCCTTGCGGTTTTGAATTGAAACAGCATTCAAATCAAAAGCCTGTTCCGACCCGCCAATCGTGCTATCAGGTTCAGACAATAGGAACTTTCGGCAAGGGTTGGGCGAAAATGAACGCAGCGGTTTCCTGGGATGCAGCAACGGTGGGTGAGCGGCTGGAGGTGGCCCTGGAGAAGGCAAACAGCGACCCTGCGGCGGCCCAAGTCTACATCAAGCTTTTGGAGACCCGGGCCCGCCAGCAGGCGACGAAAGTGTCCGAAAATGACGGTCCACTTGCCGGAGCGCTGGTCAGCGTCAAGGCGCTGTTCGACGTTGCCGGGGAAGTGACGACGTCGGCCACGACCGTTCTGAAAAACAGTCCGCCGGCAACGGAAGACGCCCCGGCGATTGCCCGGCTGGATGCGGCGGGCGCGGTGTTCACCGGCCTCACCAACATGTCCGAATTTGCCTATTCCGGGCTCGGTCTCAATCCCCATTACGGCACGCCGGAAAACGCGCTTTATCCAGGCTGTGCACCTGGCGGATCGACCAGCGGCGGGGCGGTCGCCGTGGCGCTGGGCCTGTGCGACATTGCGATCGGCAGCGACACCGGCGGATCCTTGCGCATCCCCGCGGCGTTCAACGGCATCACCGGTTTCAAACCGACGCAAAGCACTGTGTCGATGGCAGGCGGCAGGCCGCTTTCCGACAGTCTGGACAGTTTTGGCCCGATGGCAAAAACCGTCGCGGAATGTGAGCTCACCTGGCAGGTGATGGCAGGGCGGGAAACCATCCCGGAAGAGCCCAAGGCGGCTCGCCTCGTGGTGCCGAAAAACTTCGGCTTTAACGAGATCGAGGCGCCCGTTGCCGAGGGTTTCAAGGCCGTCGTCGAAAAACTGCGCGAGGCCGGTTTAGAGGTTGTCGAGAAGGATCTCGCCGTCATCGATCTCTACGCAAAGGTTCCGCCGTGGCACATGACGTCTGTGGAATCTCGGGCCCATTACGAGGATCATTTCCAGACATCGCCGGAGAAGTTCGACCCGCGTGTGCATGCGCGCATGGGCCGGGCGGAGGAGATTTCCGCGGTCGAGTACCGGCAGACGCTGAACCGGCGTCAAACCTTGATTGAGGCCTTTGCGGACGAGGTCGGAAGCGACATTCTCCTGCTCCCGACAACCCCCATTCTGCCGCCGAAAATCGAGGATTTAGCGGATGATGGCGATTTCAACCGGCTCAATCTTCTGGCCCTGCGCAATCCTTCGCTCGCCAATGTCTGTGACGCTTGCGGCATCGCCCTGCCGTATCAAAACGCCGGCAAAACTTTAAGCGCCATGCTGATCGCGCCGGGCGGTAAGGACGAGAAGCTTCTCGCTTGCGCCAAGGCGGTGGAGACCGTTCTGGGAGTTTAAGTCCGTGGCAGAGGAAATCTGGGTCAGCAGTGTTCGAAGCAACTATTTACTGGGAAACAAGCTCGGTATTCGTGAAAAACACTTTGGGCAGGATTGGGCGCCGCCTCAGTTTGAAATGGGAGCGCCGACCGAAGAACATAGGAAAAATGTGAATCGGGCTTCGCAAGGCGAGAAACTAAGCCGGGAAGAATTCGTAGAATCCGCATATGTGTTTGAGGCGAAGAAATGGTCTCGGGTCAAAGACTTGTTTTGGGTGGATGGATTTCTCGCCGTAAAAGGAAAACTGGCAGAACTGCTAAAGGACTTCGATCTTGGCGGCGGCGAACTGGTCGAATTCCCGATCTACGAAATGGACAAGACCACACGGCTACCCGGGCTATTTTATTTTCTGAACTTCGGGTCTCAGAAGGACTGCCTTTTGCCCGAAGATAGTCGTAACCTGTCGGCGGGGCCGGTAAACCCGAAGACCGGATTTAGGCGTTGGCGCGCAATTGAACCGAAAGACGAAGATATCGCGGTATCAGCCTCGGCTCTCGGCGGACCTGATCTCTGGGTTGATCCAAAATTTAGCGGCAAAATCTTCATGAGTGGTCGGCTTCACGACGCGATTGAGGCAGCCAAATTGAAAATCGATTTCCGTTTTGCCAAGACGCGCATTGTACCGGACTAGACCGGCGGTGTGCGGTGCGCAGGATTGGGCCATGGTGCAAGGGCCGACGTCCGCTGCGGTGCATTTGGACTATCCGGGATTTAGTGTTCATTGGATCCGCCGCCGCCATCCAAAATCTCCACCCGTCATTACCCGGCTTGAAGAGCCTGTCCCCGGCATGATTGGGGAGGTAATCCATTCCGTTTCGTTTCCGCTTGCGACCAGACGCCGAGATGTTCGGTAACGGCATGGATTGCCGGATCAAGTCCGGCAATGACGGTGGAGAGGTTTGAGAGAGTATTGTACGCCCCAGCCCCGAAGTCCCTTGCCACCTAATCCGGCTTTTCTTCGTCGTCCTTGTCCTCCGCCCGGTTGACGCTGGAGGCGTAGCCGGTGTTGAAGCGGAAGCTGGCGCTGCGGGTGACCGGGCGGCGGGCGGAGACGTTTTCCTGGGCCTCGCGCCAGACCACGAACAGGCCGGACGCGACAATGATCGTCGAGCCGAGCGCCACATAAAAATCCGGTGTTTCTGAAAAGAAGAGCGCGCCAAAAAGGGCCGCCCACAGGATCTGGCTGTATTGCAGCGGCGCGACAACGGCAGCGGGCGCGGCCCGGTAGGCGCCGATGATGGCCGATTGGGCAATCACCGACAGAAAGCCGATTGCGGCCATCAAACCGAGATCGCCGATGGCCATCGGCTGGTAGGAGCTCGGCATCAAGATGGACATCACGATCAGCATCAGGATCATCGGGTAAAGGATCAGGACCGCAGAGCGTTCTTGCCCGCCAATCTTGCGCACCAGGATCGAGGACAATGAGTTTGCGCCGGCTGACAGGAGCGCAGCCATGTGCCCGGCAGACAGCGCGCTGACGCCGGGGCGCAGAACGATCACCACGCCGATCAGCCCGACAATGACCGCGATCCAGCGTTGAAAGCGCACGGTTTCGCCAAGGAGTGGCACGGAGAGGGCGGTGACCAGCAGCGGTGTAGCAAAGAGGAGGGCATAGACTTCGGCGAGCGGCAGAACCGTGAAGGCGTAAAACCCCCCGGACATGGCAACAATCGCAAGGCTCGATCTCAAGAGCACCAATCCGGGACGCCGGGGCCGGAAATTGTCCGCCTTGCCGTCCGCCAGAATGATCAGGGAGACGGGCACAAAAGCGAACAGGACCGAAAAGAAGATGATCTGGAAGGCCGGATAGGTGCCGCCAAGCGTCTTGATGATCGCGTCATGGGTGGAAAAGATCGCAAAGCCGCTGAGAGCGAACAAAAAGCCTTTGAGCGATGCGGACATGGGCAGCGGCCTTGAAGAAGCGGTTTTTTTGAGGGTCTGGCCATCTGCCGAGTGGCAAGGTCAGGGGATTTCCTGCGGTCTGATGGAGCGCCGCACCGGCACAAGTGTTAGCAGAAAAGCCGGGTTGGCCAAAGGCGGGAATGGTCCGGAACCAGGCCGCTTTGCAAATTTTTTTAACCGGTTTAATTCTCCGCACCGCCGCCTCAGACAAACACCCGGGCAAGGGTGGCGACCGCAAGCGCCGTTGCAGCACGTTTCGGGCCGGCAAGGTCGGAGGACATCTGGCTCGGCATGGCGAGCGTAACCTTGTTGAGGTCGGACGCCTCCAGATGATCGAGATCGGCGGATTTTGCAGCTTCTTCGGCTGACCTGCGTACATCGTCGAGCATCTGCACGAGGGACTGCCAGATGTGCAGCGGCGGCGCCTCGTTCGTGTTGCGCCAGCGAACAATTTCTTCTGCGGATGTGTTGAGAACGCTCGCTGCCTCATCCTGAGACAGGCCTAGATAGTCCATTACATCGCTGAAATTACTCATTTTTGTTCCAGATTTGGTCAGCGCGTTGAGGGTTAGACAGCTTATATTGCACTGCAATATGGCAAAAGTGAAGCTTTCATCTGGAATTCGGTTAACTGGATTTGGCTGAAATCGGCAGAATCGGCGTGTATCTCGTGTGATTCCTGTCGATTTAGTCGGCAGTTTTGTCAGGTTCGCCGGTAGGGCTCCTTTGTGAAGGCTCGGCAAACCAGACAATTATCTGAAATCTCGGGAGAAATTGGATATCCGTGGAAAACGGGCCGCTGCCCAATTGTCCGGTTCGGTTAATGATAGGTTTATGCGACTAAACACTCCGATAGAGACAGATGCCGGGCCTCTTTGATGAAATTCAAGGGAAAATCCTTCATTGCGATCGTGTTATCTCCCGAACCGCCGTATCAGGACTGGTTCAAGGAGATCGACCGGATCATCGCGCGCACTCCGGGATTTTTCATCGACCGGCCGATTGTTCTGGACGTGCGCGGCACCAAGATCCCGATCGAGGAACTTGAGACCGTGCTTGAGGGCCTCAGCGCGCGCTCCATCCGTGTTTTTGGCATCGACGGGATTTCCGGAACGCGCCTCAGGCCGGGAATGCCGCCGAGTTTTGGCGGCGGGCGTCTGACAGCAGATGTCGAAATCCCGGAAACCGCTGCTGCGGACGCACCGGAGACAGCGGCGGCTGCTACAGCCGAGATTGCGGCCCAAAAGACTGCCGGCAAGACCGATACGTCCAAAAAGGTTGCGAAATCAAACATACTGGCTGCCGACCCGGCGACCAAAACTGCTGAGAAGCTGGCTGCCAGGAAAGCAGATCGGCAGCATCGGGCGGTGCCAGAGGCCAATGGGTCGTCAATCGTCATTACCGAACATGTCCGCTCCGGTCAGAGCATCCTGCATCCGGACGGCGATGTGACCATTATCGGCTCGGTCAGCTCCGGCGCCGAGATTATCGCAGGCGGGTCTATCCACGTTTACGGCGCCCTGCGCGGACGCGCTTTGGCCGGGGTTTCCGGGCGCGACGGAGCGCGGATCTTCTGCTCGAAACTGGACGCGGAACTGGTGTCCATCAACGGTCTTTACAAGGTTGCGGACGATTTCGAACCGGCTCTGCGCGATGCACCGGCGCAGATCCGTTTTGAAAACGAGAGCCTTGTTTTTGAACAACTGAATTAACACCGGTCGGGGCCGTGAAGTGTCCCCGCACCGTCAACAAGTGGGACGAACACCATGAGCAACGCAACGGTCGTTGTGGTCACGTCAGGCAAGGGTGGGGTTGGCAAGACAACCACATCCGCCGCAATTGCCTCAGCGCTGGCCAAGGAAGGTTATCAGGTCTGTGCCATCGACTTCGATGTTGGGCTCCGCAACCTGGACCTGATCATGGGTGCCGAGCGGCGCGTCGTGTTCGATCTGGTCAACGTGGTGCGCGGCGAGGCGACCATCAAACAGGCTTTGGTGCGCGACAAGAAGCTGAACAACCTGTTCCTTCTGCCGGCTTCGCAGACCCGCGACAAGGATGCGCTCACCGAAGAGGGCGTTGCCAGCGTCATCAGCGAACTGCGCCACTACTTTGACTGGATCGTCTGCGACAGTCCGGCGGGCATTGAGCGCGGCGCGACACTGGCCATGCGCCATGCCGATGAAGCCATCATCGTTTCCAACCCGGAAGTGTCCTCCGTGCGCGACTGCGACCGGATCATTGGGCTTCTGGACGCCAAGACGCAGGTTGCGGAGCAGGGCGGGCGCATGCCCAAGCACCTTCTGATTACCCGGTATGACAGCGCCCGCGCCAAAACAGGCGAGATGCTGGCAACCGACGATGTGGTGGACATCCTGTCTGTGCCGCTCATTGGCGTGATCCCGGAGAGCAAGGACGTCCTAAAGGCCTCCAACGTCGGCTTGCCAGTCACGCTGGCCGACGAAGGTTCGCCCGCTGCCCGTGCCTATATGGAAGCAACGCGCCGTCTTTTGGGGGAAAACATTCCCGTCACCATCCCGGAAGAAAAGAAGGGCTTGTTCGGCAAGATCTTCAAGGGGAGGGCGGCATGAACATCCTGAGCCTTTTTGGCAAGAGAAGCCAAAGTGCTTCGGTTGCCAAGAACCGGCTGCAGATCCTTCTCGCGCATGAACGCGCCGGCAACAGCGATGATGCAGCGCTGATTTCCAGTCTTCGCGAAGACATTCTGGCGGTCGTGGCCAAGCGGATCGATATCGATCCCGATGCCGTCCGTCTTGAAATGGACCGGGAAGGCGATGTCACCACGCTGGGTATCGACATCGAACTGCCGCCGTCCGCAGCCCGGGCGTCCTGACACAACGAAAATCTGAAGACAGCCGGATCGGGGCCTCGGTCCGGCTGTTTCGTGTTTACAGCTTGCTGTGCGTCCCATCGCAAAGCGGGGATTTGCTGCTTGCCTTGCAGCCGCAGAAGAACGCTTTGCCGTCCTTTTCAGCCGTGTATTTGACCGGCGCGAAGTCCGTACCCTTGTGGCTACCGTCGCAAAACGGCTGGTTCGCGCTCTTGCCGCACGCACACCAGAAGTAGTTTTTGCCCGCTTCAACTTCGACCGCATAGGGCGCTTTTTGCGCAACAACTGGTTCAGACATTCAGTTCTCCCTCAGCTCTCAACTGTGTAACTAGGAAGATGACTGGGGACGCCAAGGTTTCCGGCGGTTTTCGGCCGCTTCTCGTCCAACTATTTGGAGATCTCCCAGACCTCTGCGACAAACCGTCAAGTGCCACTGGCGATAAGAGCGCATGACGCTAGGTTCTGTCAGCGATGACGCTGGTTGACCTGAGACCTTTGAAAAGACTGCACCGCCTGGTGGCGGGGATGTTGTCCGTCCCGTCCGGGCGCGGCCGGATTGCGCTCGCCTGTTTATATGGTCTTGTCTGCCACACACTCTTTGCGGCTGCAGTCCTTGCGATGATCGCTGCGATGTTTTTCGGGATGAGCCGCAGCCTGGGCACGCTTCCGGATCCATGGCGGTATCTCGCCAATGCGTTCCTCTTGCTGCAGTTCCCTCTGACCCATTCGGTACTCCTGTCAGTGCGCGGGCGGAAGTGGCTATCGGCGCTCGCCCCGTCCGGACACGGCAAAACACTGGCGACCACGACCTACGCCATTATCGCCTCTTTCCAGCTGCTTTTGCTGTTCGCGTTCTGGACACCAAGCGGTGTGATCTGGTGGCAAGCGGAGGGAGCGGTTTTTTGGCTTTTGTGCGGGCTTTACACGCTCTCATGGCTGTTGTTGATCAAGGCGAGTTACGACGCAGGCGCTGAGGTGCAATCAGGCGCGCTTGGCTGGATGTCGCTGGCACAAAACATTCGCCCGATCTTCCCAGACATGCCGGAGACGGGGCTCTTCAAGATCATCCGCCAGCCAATTTATGTGTCCTTTGCCCTGACAACGTGGACGGTGCCGGTCTGGACGCCTGACCAGCTCGCTGTTGCGAGTTTTCTAACAGCGTATTGTCTGCTCGCACCGATGCTCAAGGAACGGCGTTTCGCCTCACAGTTCGGGGATCGTTTCCGGCAGTACCAGGCAGCCGTTCCCTATATTTTTCCCAATGTCACACGGAGATCGAAGAAATGATCGTCACCTCAGCCACCCTTCTTGTGACTGCGCTGTTGTTCGGTGGCATGACACTTTATTCCTTTGGCTTTGCGGCCTTCGTCTTCACAGCGCTGCCGGCGGAAACAGCGGGGCCGCTCATCCGGAAAGCCTTTCCCCACTTCTATCTGTTTGTGATCGCGGCATCCCTGGCCGCGGCGTTTGGAACCGGGTTTCTGGATGTGGTCTCTTGCGTGGTGATGGTCCTGATCGCGGCGTCCGCGATCTTTGCGCGGCAGGTCCTGATGCCGATGATCAATGCGGCGACCGATGCGGGCGAAACAAAACGTTTCAAGGTTCTACATGGCGCATCCGTCGTCATAACGCTCGCGCATATTATTGCCAGCGCAGCCGTCTTAATCCGGCTCGGTCCCTGAGTAACGAACTACTCAGATGCTTCGGAGCCGCTTTGCTCAATGCGCGCGGCCCAGACCTTCGACACTTTGGACAGTGGCAGGAGCGCTTCGTAGACCTCTTGCCCGAGCGGTGACACGCAATACCCGCCATCCCCTTGTGTGACAAACCCTGCTGCCCGGAGCTCTTTCAGCCGGGCATTCAAAACAGCTGGAGAAATGCTCTCGCAAGCCTCCTGTAATGCGCGGAAGGTGCAGGGCCCCTGTTCGCTCAACGTCCAGACCACACCCATTGCCCAGCGTCGTCCCAGCAAGTCGAACAGGGCCATGATCGGCGCGCCGCTACGCGATCCGCGGACGGCCTTTCCGGGAATGGGAATGTCGGTCATACGTCCTCCATTGCTATTGAAATAATAGCATGCTATTTCTTTCATAGCAGTTTAGAGGATAGGCCTATGCAGGCAAGAGACTTTCTATTGTGGTCGTTGCTCGCCGCGCTGTGGGGCAGCTCGTTCCTGGCGATTGGTGTTGCCGTCAAAGACATTAACCCGGCCACGTTGGTCTTTGCGCGGATGGCGATTGCAGCGCCTGTTCTGGGCTGTGTGCTGCTGCTGAGGGGAGGCGGGTTTAACCTCGGGGTTCGCGGCTGGATCATTGCGGCCATTGTCGGCCTCAGCGGGAATGTCTTGCCGTTTCTCCTGATCAGTTACGCAGAGCAGGAGGTCAACACCGGGCTTGCCGCGCTGATCATGGGCATTGCCCCGATCATCACTCTTGTTGCCGCGCCTCTGGTCCATTTTGAGGACAGCCTAACGAGACTGAAGGTGTTCGGTGCGCTGGCCGGTTTTGCCGGGGTCGCCGTGTTGGCGGCGCCGGACTTAAGTGAAGGCCGGATTGGCAGTCTTCTGCCCGAGCTTTGCCTGGTCGTAGCAGCCTGTTGTTATGCCTTCACAGCGCTTTTCTCACGCCGCTTTCCGTATCCAGAGCCCTTGAAAATGGCTGCAGCCTCGGTCTTCGTTGGACTGCTGGCGCTGGGAGGATACATGGCTCTGTTCGCATCGGAACCTGGTCTGCCCGCTGCGCCGGTACCGGCGCTGGCCGCGGTCCTTTATTTGGGGCTGGGACCGACAGCGCTCGCGGCCTTGATCTATTTTTACTTGATCCCGCGCATCGGGGCCGCCCGGCTGCAGCAAGTGAACTATGCAGTTCCTGTGATCGGCACCTTGCTGGGGATAGCTGTACTTGGCGAACAGCCTGGCTGGACCGCCTGGCCGGCTCTTGGCCTCATTGTTTTCGGTGTTTATCTGGTGACGCGGCCGGACAAGACAGAGCCGGCGCCAGCACGCCCAATGGGTGAGCCTGCTGAATAGACGGCTATAGTGTTTCGGTCGCAGGTAACCGTTGAGCTGATGTGTCGGTGGAATCCGGGATATAGACCGTGACCTGGCCGCGCCCCTTTTTCTTGGAAGCGTAAAGGGCCGTATCCGCCCGCCTTAGCAAGTTGACCGGTTCGGTCGAATAGGCAATGCCGGCGCTGGCCCCAAAGTGGCAGGAATGGCCGTTGAGGGTGACCCGTTGGGACAGGATCGCGATCGCCTCCTTCGCGACAGCCAGAACACGCTCACGGTCCGTCAAGCCGTAGACGATCACAAACTCATCCCCGCCGAGCCGGAAGACTTTGTCCTGCGGGTAGGTGAGCGAGCTTAAGGTCTCACCGACATATTTGAGAACTTCATCGCCGGTTTCGTGTCCCAAGGTGTCATTGATCGTCTTGAACCGGTCGAGGTCGAAGCAGACAAGAGCGAATTCCTTGGTGCCGTCGGCCTTGGCGGAGAGTGCGTCAAGGGTTTGCTCAAAGCTCCAGCGGTTGCCGAGGTTTGTGAGAGCATCCGTGTTTGCCTGATGCGCAAGCAGCTCCTTGGCCCGCTCGGTTCGTTTCTTGGCCGCGTCCAGAGCACTAACCATATGGGTCGCCTGCTTCAAGAACGCTCGGGCCGCGATCATCATGCCTGCATAGACGATGATCAGGCCGAGCGCCAAGGGGGGCAGCAGCCGCTGGCCTGGAAGAACCGGGTTCCAAACAAAACTGGCAAGCGTTGTGCCGTCTTCTGTTCGGATTGGCCAATGAGCCTGAAAATACGAGGGGGCTTCTGTCGTAATATGGAGACCCGGCAATTGGAATTTTTCGCCTATATCTGCCAGCGCAGCTTCATCTAGCTGGCGAACGAACACCATAACATGATCTGTGCTGGTGATCTTGTCTGTGTCGTAGGTCGTCATCCGAATTGCCGAGGCAAGATACAAATCGGAGGTCGAGCCAAGAAAGGCAGTCGCGGGAATTGGCGCTTCATTTTCCTCGGTTCTGCGTGCCCGGTTGATCAATCTGCCGGCATCCGGCCCGTAGCGCTCCATGGAACTCCTGTCGGCGCGGTAGTCTTCGAAGATGTGCAAACGGTCCGCATTCTCACCATCCAGAACGTGAACACCGATAATCCCGAGGTCAGAATAGATGTATTCGATAAACGTTGTATCGATCCAATCTTCGTCGAAACCATTGACGAGGCGGTCCACGGACTCGTCCCAATAGGCGTATTCCAACGTCAGTTCAGAAAGCCGATCCAGGCGTTCCCCAAGGATCGATCCCATGACCCGTTCACTGGACGTGATGGCTTGCCGGTCAAGTGCGTTGACCAGGAACGCTGCAAATACAAGCAGGCTCACAGCGCCAATGATAAAGGACGCCCAGAACGGGCGGGACAGCTTGTGGATCCGCTTCAGGCGCGCTTTTCCTGCCGGTGCATCAGATTGCGGATGCCCGGTTGGCGCTTTTGATGTTCCTTTCTGACTGGCCCCAATCTCCGTGGACAACACGATCCCAAACTCTCGCAAGCCATTTTTAAATATCTTGCAAGTATAAGTTTCGCTTGCTTAAAAACACGACTGTTTTTTAATAAAAACTGGCATTTTTGAGCTTCTGGAAAATAAAAAGGAAATTTGCCAAAACGATCCTTGTTAATTCTTCTTATGAAGCCAAATCTTGGCGTCCTGATTTTTTACGATGGCGCACGCCTTTTAAGTGTGGAGAAGTTATTTTCAACTCATCTCCAGATCCTTCGTCTCCATCTCATGGTGGTTTTTTCGGGACAGGGTGCCTTGGCCTGTTTATGACTGATGGTCGTACTTGAAACGCCATGGCCTTGGATCTGCTGGATGTTTTTTGCGCTCTCTGTCGCAACCACCTACATACTCACCAACATTGACGGGTTGTTCGCCTTTTTGGCGCTTGCGGCCACCGGGCGGAAACCGGCAGCCATCGCCGGTTTTTTGCTGGCACAGGTCGTCGTTATCGGCGGCGCTGTTCTGGTCGGTAGTGGCGCTGCTGTCCTTGCGCCAGCTGATCTCGGGCTACTCGGCCTCGTGCCGGTCGCTCTCGGCTTTCGCGAAGTCCTGAAAAACCGGCGTAAATCCGAACAAGTGGAAGACAGGAAACCTACGCCCGGGTCGATTATTGGCGTGGTCGCGCTTTTCCTGGCGCTCAGCACCGACACCTTCGTTTTGATGGCAACGTTTTTTGCCGACACGCGCGCCGAGCTCGATCATTTCGTGCTCTCCGGCGCGCTGATTGCCGTAGCAGTGCTGCTGGCTTTTGGAACCATCTTGAGCCGGCTCCTGAAACCAACCCCTGCCACGGAAAGGTTTTTCGAGCGTCTCGCCCCTGTTGTGATGATTGCAGCGGGAGTCTACATCCTTATGGACACCCAAACGGACGTTTTTTGAGCGGTCGTGATACCCTGGCGGCCGATCGCTATCGGATTTCCTTGGCCATCTGTGCGGTTTGCTGCCATCCGTCCCTCTCGTAGAGCGGCCGGGCCTGATCGGTCGCGGTCAGAACGGCATGGGTGATCCCGCGCGCCGTGAAGGCTTTATCGGATGCGGCCATCAGATGTTTGGCGACGCCCTTTCCCCGGTGGTCCGGTTCGACAAAAACGTTCAGCACATACCCGCGTTGCAAGACACCCGGGTGGAGATGGTGGGGAGGCCAGTCGATGACCATCAGCCCGATACCGCCGACAGCAACCCCGCCCACTTCTGCGATGAAGCCGAAATAAGCCCCGGATTGGAGTGCGTTTTGCTGCCACTCTCGATAGGCCGGGCTGAAGGCAGCTTTTGCTGCCTCTTGATCGCCAGCAGCCTGAAACATGTCGTGCCGGTGCCGGCAAATCAGATCACAATCGGATGGCGCGACAGGGCGAAGAGTGACGGTCATGTCAGACAAGACCCTTTGCTTCTCAGCCCTCGTAGACGATCTCGCGGGTTTCGCGGAAGGTGACATCGGAGAATTTTTCGGTGATGTGGCCGACTTCCCAGGCGTTCTTGAACAGGAAGACAGGCTTGTCGTCGCGGTCGTTGGCGATCGACATGCGGTGGCCTTCGATCATCTTTTGCAGGGTCTGGCTGTCGGTCTCGATCCAACGGGCGGTCGTGTAGGGAACGGCCTCAAAGCCAATTTCTGTGCCGTATTCTGCGCGCAGGCGATCTACCACAACATCGAGCTGCAGCGCGCCGACAACGCCGACGATCCAGTTGGAGCCAAGGTCCGGCTTGAAGATCTGGACTAGACCTTCTTCGGCCAGATCCTGCAGACCCTGACGCATCTGCTTGACGCGCATGGTGTCGGAAAGGCGCACGCGGCGCAGGATTTCCGGCGCAAACGCTGGCAGGCCGGTGACGTGGATGTTTTCGCCTTCGGTCAAGGTGTCGCCAACGCGCAGCTGGCCGTGGTTCGGCACACCAATCACGTCACCCGGGTAGGCGAGATCTGCGATCTCGCGTTCCTCGGCAAAGAAGAAGATCGGGGCGGAGACGGCGATTTGCTTGCCCGCGCGCACGTGCTTCAGCTTCATGCCGCGCTTAAAGGTGCCTGAACACAGCCGCACGAACGCAATGCGGTCGCGGTGCTTCGGATCCATGTTCGCCTGAACCTTGAAGACAAAGCCGGTGACCTTGTCCTCGTTCGGCATGATGGTCCGCCCGCCGGTCGCCGGCTGGGAGTGCGGCGGCGGGGCGAAATCGGCGATGAAATCAAGGATTTCCTCAATGCCATAGTCGCGCAGGGCCGAGCCGAAGAACACCGGGGTCAAATGGCCTTCCAGGAAGCTTTCCTTGTCGAACTCCGCATAGCCTTCCGCGCCGAGTTCCACGTTTTCAGTGAGCTCATCCAGGATCCGGTCGAAAACAGTGCCGGTGAGGGCCTCGTCGTCCAAACCGGACAGGGTCTTGGTGTCCGCATATGGCCCGCCGCGATCGCCGCCGGAGGTGTGGAACTGTTTCTTTTGCCAGTCATAAACGCCGAAGAAATCGGAGCCCATGCCGACTGGCCAGGTCTGCGGAGACACATCGAGTGCGAGGGCTTCCTGCACTTCGTCAAGAATCTCAAGCGCATGCCGGCCTTCACGGTCGATCTTGTTGACGAAGGTGATGATCGGGATGTCGCGCAGCCGGCAAACCTCGAAGAGCTTGCGGGTCTGGGTCTCGATGCCCTTGGCGGCATCGATGACCATCACCGCAGCATCCACGGCGGTCAGCGTGCGGTAGGTGTCTTCGGAAAAGTCTTCGTGGCCCGGCGTGTCGAGAAGGTTGTAGATGATGCCCTTGCGCTCGAACGTCATGACGGAGGAGGAAACGGAAATGCCACGTTCCTGTTCGATCTTCATCCAGTCGGAGCGGGCCCGGCGGCGTTCACCGCGCGCGCGGACCTGACCGGCGGCCCGGATCGCACCGCCCGACAGGAGCAGCTTTTCGGTTAGCGTGGTCTTACCGGCATCCGGGTGGGAAATGATCGCAAAGGTGCGCCGGGTCTGGTGTGGCGCCGCGCCGTTGGTGGCCATCTAGGTGTCTCCTGAGCAAACCGCCGGACAAGGCTATCTTCTGGGCTGCGCATCACACCGGAGATCCGGGAGCGCAAGCCGTCACAAAAGGCCGGACGGATTGATGTTTCGTTGGCGCAAGGTTCTAGAGGGATTTGCGGCAAAACTCCAGCGGGATTTGGAGGGCGTGACTTTTCCGGTCAGGTCCCGGCGCAAGGCCGGGACTGCGCCAAGTGATGCGCGCACCGATTTGGCTTCCAGTGCGCTGTCCCGGACTTGATCCGGGAACTATTCGCAGGATTGCTTGCTGGGGGCGTTGAGTTTTCTCATCAAGGCTCTGCGAACGAGTGGGCCCTGGGTCTCCGCTCTGCTGCGCCCGGGGTGACGTTCAAGACTGAACGCGGCTCTGCATAGATGACCAATCGAATGATTGCTGCTACCCACTTAGTGGAAGGATTGCCACCCAAATCCTGCATGTCCTTCGTCTCTCGGCTTTGTGGCTGAACTAAAACAAAAAGAAAGAGAAAATGACCAACCGCGCTTGCCTGATCACCGGTGTCCTCATGATTGCTGCGACTGCCGCGATCCTGCTCTTCATGGGCCGAATCCCGATCTGTGAGTGCGGATACGTGCGGTTCTGGACGCCGGCAAGCGATGTGGCCGGGTCGTCCCAGCACATCGCCGACTGGTACACCTTCAGCCACATCATCCATGGCTTTTTGTTCTATTGGCTGCTTTGGTTCGTCTTCAAACAGCGGTCTGTCGGAGAACGCGCACTCGGCGCGATCTTCATCGAGGCGGCCTGGGAAGTGGCGGAAAACAGCCCCTGGATCATCGACCGATACAGGGAAGCGACGATCGCCGTCGGGTACACCGGCGACAGCGTCCTGAACTCCGTTTTCGATATTCTCTGGATGCTCGCCGGTTTCTTCTTTGCCTGGCGGATGCCGGTCTGGGTCACGGTCGTGGTCGGCATCGTTTTTGAGTTTCTGGCGCTCTGGGTGATCCGTGACAATCTCACCTTGAATGTTCTGATGCTGATTTATCCGGTCGATGCCATCAAGGTTTGGCAAGCGGGTTGATTTTGCGTTGGTGCGTCAGCTCTCAGCCTGACGCTGTTCCAGATAGGAGCGGGACCAGTCTTCGAGTTGATCGAGAATTGGCTTCAATGCCTCTCCGTGAGTACTGAGACTGTACTCCACCTTTGGCGGGATTTGCGGGTACACTTTCCGCACAATGATTTTGTGATCTTCCAGTTCTCTCAGTTGCTTGGTCAACATGCGCTGAGAAATATCCGGGATTATCCGGTGCAACTCGTTGAAGCGCATGGTCTTGCGGCAAATGCACCACAAGATCATGCCTTTCCATTTTCCGCCGATCAATCCAAGGGCGGTTTCAGTTGGGCAAAACAGCGGATCAATTGGTTGGTTCTGAGCCATGGGAGCGCCTATTAGTTACTTTATTGTATGTATAAGCAAAAATAGTGCGTACTTGTCAAAAGATAATGTGAAATCTAACTCTCGTGCACTTCCTCAACAAAGGGCACTTCAGATGACACTTACCTTTCCGGTTCTTCAAGAAAAGACAATCAAAACAAGTACCTTCTCCAATCGGTACGTTCTGGCGCCAATGTCACGCGCCAGCGCCGGCGCAGACGGCGTGCCGACGGAAAACATGGCGGAATACTATGCCGGTTTTGCCCGCGGTGGTTATGGCCTCATCATTACGGAAGGGGCCTTTACTGATGAAAAATGGGCTCAGTGTTATTCCGGTCAGCCGGGGCTTGTGAACGATGCTCAGGAGATGGGGTGGCAACGGGTCGTCCAGGCAATCAAGGCCGAAGCCGGTAAGGTCATCTTGCAGCTCATTCATGCTGGCGCTGTCTCTCAACATATCATGGAGCCAGTCGCACCGTCTCCCGTTCGGCCAGCTGGGTCCATGCTGCACGGCTATGGCCACCGTCAGGGAGCCTACGACGTGCCAGACGAACTGAGCCTTGCCCAGATCGAGATCATCAAGCGCGGATTCTATCAGGCCGCGCTGCGGGCAGAGGCTGCAGGCTTCGATGGCGTCGAGATCCACTGTGCAAACGGGTATCTGCTCGATCAATTTCTGACAGCGGAAACAAACCTTCGCCAGGATCAATATGGCGGCACGTTGGAGAACAGGATTCGGCTGACACAGGAGATCATCCGGGAGGCACAGGGGGCCACAAAATCAGACTTCATCGTCGGGGTTCGGTTATCCCAGGCCAAGGCAAACATCCAGGACTATTTCTGGCCAAACGGATTGGCAGACGCGAAGGTCATATTTCAGGCGGTTGCGGACGCAGGCGCCGATTTCATTCACCTTGCGAGCGAAAAAGAAGGCTATGCTGTCCACAGCTACACGGAAGCCGGAGAAAACCTGACAACCTATGCTCGGGATCTGACAGGTTTACCCGTGGTCGCCAATGGTGGACTTCATGTCGTCGTGGATGCCAATGAGCTGATTGCTTCCCGCAAAGCTGATTTTGTCTCTATCGGCAAAACAGCGATGCTCAACCCCGACTTACCCAAGCGGGTCGCGGAAGGTCGAGAATTGCAAGAGTTTACATTCGACATGTTCAAATACGGTGTGACGATCGAGGCGCAGCAGCAATGGGAAGGGGAGCAGGCCGCCTTGGGACCCACGTGATCGGTTTCAATCCCGAAAACTCAACCAGTTTGTTGAAAATCCGTAGGAGATAATTTGCCGCGGTGGTCCAGGTGCGGGTGGACACTGGGCCACCGCGGCGGTTTCACGCTGCCATCAAGAAACGGCAAACCCTTCAGGCTCGAGGCATCAGGGTTTTACGGGCGGAAGGACGGTGACCAGGCGGGCAGTCCTGGTGCTGGCGTCCTCAATTGCTGCTCCTTGTGAGGCCGCAGCGTGATTTTCTTCTTCCTCTTCCTCCGGGTCGAGGTCGATGATGATCAGATTTTCCAAAAAGGCGATGATGGCCGCGCGGTCCTCGTCGCCAAGCGCTTCATAGGCAAGACGGCTGGCTTCGGCTTCACCGCCATGGGCCCGGATCGCTTCATCCAGGGTCGTCGCGTTGCCATCATGCAGCCAGGGACCGGTCGAACCGGCACCGGCGAGCGATGCCGTCGGCCAGACGGACGCACCAAAACCGTGCACATCCACCGGATCGGCGAGGTCGTCGCCCATCTCGTGCCGTTTGAAGTCGGAGTACCAGGAGACAAGCGCTCCACCGTCGCCTGCCTTCGGAAAGGCGCCAAGGTTCAGCGTTTCGCCCTTCGCGGTCACGACATGATTGTTGGGGCTGTCTTCTGTGAGGTCGAACCAGATTGGCGCGTGACCATCAAGACCGCTGTCGATCGCTTTCTGGCCAGAGGGGAAAATGTCTTCCCGAAAACCCGCCTGCAAACTCGGTTCGGAAAAGATCGGGGTCGATATCTTGAGCGTCGGCACATGACAAGTGGTGCACTGGGCTTCGGTCATCAGGCGTTCGCCGCGCTCGATCTCCAGAACCTCCCCTGCGGTCAGCTCCATCAGGCCATGTTTGGCAAGTTCGAGCTTCGAGGTTGGTCGCTCCAGAGCGGCCATATAGATGGACAAGGCGGTCAGATCGCCGACGGACAGCTCTCCGGTCACCCCATCATGGTCGCCATCATGGTTGCCCACCAGTTCATCTGCCTGCATGCCGAGTTCATTGTGGGCGGCGTGGCGGGTGAAGGCTCTCAAGGTGGCGTGCGAGCCCTTCCAGCCGAACATGCGCACCACGAGGTCTTCATCAACGCCTTCAATGCCGGACCGGTCGTATTCGGCAATGCAGATCCCGGTGAGCGGATCTTTTTCAGGCGTTGCAGAGAGCGTGCCGAAGTTGATGGTCTTTGCTTTCAGGTTCACCGAGGCATTTTCGCCCAAGGTGCAGACTTCCTTTTGAAGCAGCTCCTCCTGCGCCAGGAGTTCCGCCGTCATTTCTTCTGCAATCCGCTGCACCGCGCCAAGCGCGAAGAGATGCGGTGTGTTGCGGTGCAGATACTTGGACGGGTCGCCCGTGTGCAGCGGATCAACGATCCCGTTCAGCGGGTTTGGACCAGCCCCATTGGCATAAGGTGCTGAATGGCAGGAGATACAGGATTGGGCGACCGGGCCAGCTTCGCGCTCCGGCAGGTGCGTGGTCCACTCGCCGAAAAGTTCCAGATCTGCCCGCGGCATGCGGGTAAACATCTTGCCGTGCTGGCTGACCTTGGCCCCGACCCCGCGCTTTGCCGTGAATGTCGCCTCGGTCAGTTCATCACCGGCCTCAAATGCTTCTATGAAAGCGGCCTTCGGGTCTTTGAGGGCAGACGAATTCAAGTCCTCCTGATTGACTTTCGGCGGCTCTTCTGCAGAAGCGGCAGTAATACACAAAAGACCCGCAAGGCCGAGCGGAGCCGCTCGGCGCAAAGACTTGCGCACAGACATTGATCTTCTCCCTCTGGATCACAATGTCTTGAGCTTGGCACAGATAATTGTGGCATGTTTGGTGATTTCTGCCACAATTACATTTATTCGATTTTAAGAACATTAAATTTTATTTACGGGAATAAGCAAGTCTGTTGTGTGTTGTATAGAGTTTTTAACGCCCCGTCGGGCGCCGTGTATTCGGCAAATGATGTCGATTTGATTTTTGTCACGCCGACATGCCCGAAGCCGTCCGACACGCAAGAGGGGACTGGTTTGCGGTCAATATGGCGTCCTCGGTCTTTGCGTTTTTGGAAGTATGAACATCACGGCGGCAATGACCTGATCGCCAGGCAGTTACCGCAAATGTCAAACCTGCCCATATCCGATTGCGCAACATGGGAGTAGCATTCCCTAGCGTCACATGGTTGGGAGGCTCTACTATGCGCAATACCATCATCAATATTTTTCGAATTTTAGGCAGTTTCGCCGCTGCAGCCGTTTTCCTGGGTATCGGCGCTGCCGGCGCTGAGCCCACGCTGGAGCGCGGCAGGTATCTGGTGGAAGGGCCAGCGGGATGCGGCAATTGCCATACACCCCAAGGTCCGGATGGGCCGGTGGCGGACATGGGACTGGCCGGCATGATGGTTGAGAAGAACGACATGTTCACCGCCATCGCATCGAATATTACACCGGGCAGCCGGGTGGCCGATTGGACGGATGTGCAGCTGTCTAGAGCCATCCGCGAAGGCATCCGCCCCGATGGCAGCATTGTTGGCCCGCCCATGCCGTTCGGGCTTTACAAGGGCATTTCCGACGATGATCTGATGAGCATGGTGATGTATCTGCGCCAAGTTCCAGCTGTCGATCATGATCCGGGGCAAAGCGTTTACAATATTCCGCTTCCACCGGCTTATGGACCGCCGGTCATCAGCGTCGCAGAGGTGCCACAAGGTGTTACGCTTGAGTACGGCGCCTATCTCGCAGGTCCAATCGCCCATTGCACCGAATGCCACACGACCTTTGGTCCGAAAGGGCCGATGTTCGACACGCACCTTGGAGCAGGTGGGTTCGAATTCCACGGGCCTTGGGGTGTATCGATTGCACCGAACATCACGCCAACGCGGCTGGCACAATACAGCGATACGGAGCTGGACGGCATGATCCGCAAAGGCGTTCAGCCGGATGGAGCCCGCATGTTACCGCCAATGCCGTACGGCTATCTTGCCAAGATGACCGATGACGATGCTGCAGCCATGATCCTTTATCTGCGGTCCCTGCCGCCATTGCCCGATGGCGGACAGTAGAAAAGAGCCCTAATCCAGACGCTTCTTGAACCTCACGGCAGCGGCGATCATGCCGAGGACAAAGAAACCGCTCATCCAGATGACGTCCCGATGGACATCCATAAGCGTTGCGTCCCGGAGTACGAAGCCCCGGATCATGCGCATGAAGTGTGTCGCAGGCAGCGCTTCGGCAATGTACTGCGCCACAACTGGCATGCCCTCGTAAGGAAACATGAACCCGGACAGAAGGATCGACGGCAAAAGAACAAAGACCGTCATCTGCATGGCTTGAAGCTGGGTCTGGGCGATCGTGGAGAACACCAGACCCAGCGACAAGCTCGCTCCAATGAACAAAAGCGTCCCGACAAACAGGTCGATCATATTGCCGTCGAGCGGCACGTTGAACAGGATGTGCCCCAGACTGAGAATGATTGCCGTTTGCACAAGGCCGATGAAAATGTATGGGATGATCTTCCCAATCATCAGTTCGATCGGCCGGATGGGCGTGTTGATCAGCATCTCCATGTTGCCGCGTTCGCGCTCGCGCACAATCGCAGCAGAGGTGAACATGATCATGGTCATCGTCAGGATGGTGCCGACCAGACCCGGCACAATATTGACCGCGGTGCGCTGTTCGGGATTGTAGAAGAGCGTGACTTCGAAGGTCGGTGTCGAGCGGTTGGGGGCCTGCCGGTAGATCTCCGAGAGCGGCATGTTCCGAAGGCTCTTGATCGAGCTCGCGATCATCGTATCTGAACCGTCGACAATCCATTGAGCAACCGGACGGCTGGTCTCCTGATCTGTTGATGGCGGTGTGCCAAGACCCACAGCTGGTGACCTTGCCAGTCTCTGAGTGAGGTCGTCGGGTAGAATGAACGCGGCCCGGACGCGGGCAGAGCGGATGGCTTCTTCGGCTTCTTGCGGTGTGGTCAGCCGCTCGGTCACCGTCACGACCCGGGTTGCCTCGACCATCTGCACCAGGATCCGGCTGATGCCGGTCTGGCTTTGATCAACCACCGCGATCGGGATGTCGCGGACATTGGTGTTGATGGCGTAGCCGAACAGGATCAGCTGAATGAGCGGGATCATGACGACCATTCCAAAGGTCATCCGATCCCGGCGCAGCTGGGCGAGTTCCTTGGAAAAGACAGCTAGAATGCGCGATATCGATCTCATTGGCGGCCTTCTCCGGTTGCGGTGACAAAGACGTCTTCCAGATTGGGCCGGACCTGTTCGACAATTGTCGCGCTGGCGGTTTGCGGGTTGGATTTCAAGAAGCCTTCCGGATCGGGAATGGTGTCTTTGACAAGCACCCGCAAGCGCGCTCCAAGCTGGGCAGCTGTCACGATGCCTTCCGTGCCCAGAAGATGCCGCCGGATGTCGCGCAGGTTCGGGGCCTCTATCTCCACGACATTGGCACCCATGGCGGACATCAGCGCACCTGGCGTACCGTCAAGCCGCTTTTGACCGGCTTCCATGATCGCAATCTTGTGGCAGCGCTCGGCTTCATCCATGAAATGGGTTGTCACAACAATGGACGTGCCCTCATCGACAAGGTCGAAGAGCTGCTCCCAGAAATGCCGCCGGGATTCCGGGTCCACCGCAGAGGTTGGCTCATCCAGAAAGAGCAATTGCGGCCCGTGCAACACGGCCGCGGCGAGGGCAAGGCGCTGGCGCTGGCCCCCACTCATCTTGCCCGCGAACCGGTCACCGAGCTGCGTCAGTTCATAGCGGTCCATGACTTCGGCGATGCGTTCCTTGCGCTGGGCTCGGGTGAGGCCGTAAACGGTTCCCATGAAATTGAGGTTTTCCAGCACCGTGAGATCGCCATAAAGCGAAAAGGCCTGGGTCATGTAACCGATCTTGTATTTCAAAGCTTCAGCGTCCTTGGGCACCGAAAGTCCAAGAACTTCGACGCTTCCCTGTGTCGGTGTCAGCAGGCCGGTCAGCATGCGGATGGCAGTTGTCTTGCCGCATCCGTTGGGGCCGAGAAACCCGTAGATCATGCCACGTTCTATGGTCAGGTCGAGGCCGTCAACGGCCCGGAAGCCCTTGAAGCTTTTTACCAGCCCTTCGGCTTGGATAACGATGTCGGACATGGGCGCGGTCACGGCAGGACGGCTTGTGCCGGAACGCCGTTCGGCAGGTTGGAGGCGCTGTCGGGCAACTGGATTTCAGCGACATACATCAGCCGCGCGCGGTCCGATTGGTTGAGCGCATAGTAGGGGGTGAAGGAGGGTTCTGAGCTGATCCAGCGCACCTGGCCGTCGATTGGATCTTTCAGGCCATCAACGCGAATGGAAAGTGTGTCGCCTTCGTTGATCTTCACCCGGTGGGGTTCGGGGACATACACACGGGCATAAGGGGCATCGCCGGCCAGCATCACGGCCACCGGGCTGCCGACGGTAACGCGTTCTCCAAGGTTCCAGGGCAGGCTGTCCAGAACGCCGTCCCGCGAGGCGACGATGGTCAAGTCACTCAAGATCTTTTGCTGCGTGGCAAGACTGGCTTCGGCCGCGGCGAGTTCCGCGCGGGCCATTTCCAGGTCTTCCGGACGGGTCCCGGTGACCAGCTCAAGAAGTTGCTGCTCGGCGCTGTTCAGGCTGGCATCCGCCGCATCCCGGCTGGCCCGTGCACTGTCGAGCTGGGCCTGGCTGGTGGTGCCGCGTGTTGTGAGATCCTGGTAGCGCTCGAAGTTGTTTTCAGCCTCCACCAGTTCCGCCTTGGCACCGGCGACAGCGGCTTCTGCCTTTGCGATCTCTTCCTGCCTTGCGCCATTCTCCAGCTTTTCAAGATTGGCCCTGGATTTTTCGACTTCGGCAGCGGCTTGATTGACCACGGCTTGTTGCTGTGTCGCATCCAGACGCGCGAGCACCGTGCCTTTGGTAACGGGCGAGCCCTGCGGCACGGGAAGCGCAACCAGAACCTCCGCAGCCGTAGCTGTCAGTGCCACACGGTCACGCTCCAGCGTACCAAGGGCAACACTGCCGTCATCCTGAACGCAGGCGGACAGGGAGACGGCGAGCGCACCGGCGATCAGAAGCCTTGTCGGGGAGAGGGGCATGAAATTCTCCAGCGGGATCAGGATGATGCCTGCAAGTCAGCTTGTTCTCTCGCAAGCTTATCCCGCCTGGCCAAGAACCTCCATGAGCAGGATCAAAAAAAAGCCGGGCGCAAAGGCCCGGCGTTCAGTCAGCTGTCAATCAGGGAGCTAGCTGGCGCGTCGGAAGACGTTGTACCAGCGTTTCTTCGGAGCGCTGATTGCCCGCTCCAGAACTTCTGCCGCGTAAAGGGAGGCGTTTTCCCGGGCCTTTTCAACGCCCGAGACCATCTTCGGATCAAGGTTTGCAAGGCCGCCGCCAAACTCGAAGAGATCACGGAAAGCTGCGCGCTCGACGATCGGCGTCATCATAACATCGATGTTTTGCGCTGAGAGAAAGTCCTGCACTGCCTTCATCGCCCTTGTCGTTACGGCCGCGTTGGAGCGTGTCAGCACGACGCAGTGCCTGATGTCCTGGCGGACGATTTTTTCCAGCTTTTTGATCAGGGTTAGAATTTTTGCACCGCCCCGGGCGTCCATGGATGATCCCTGGATCGGGATCACCACCAGATCGGACACCGAAAGCGCGTTTGCTACGATCAGGTTCTCCGTGCCTTCAAGATCGACGATCACGTAATCGGACGTTTCGGAAGCTTGGGTGATTTGTTCGGTGATCGAGGCAGGGGAAATCTGGTTGACCACGGAAATCCCTTTGCAGGTCCGGGGCAGTTCATGCCATTTCGAAATCCATTTCTGCGGATCTGCGTCAAAGATAGTGACACGTTTTCCGCGGGCGGCAACTTCTGTCGCCAGCAGCAAGGCGGCTGTGGTTTTGCCGGCGCCGCCCTTTGCATTCGCGAAGGAAATGACTGGCATGAGAGTTCTCCTGAACATGCCGCCATGGATGGGGATGGCGGTCTTTTTCCTGCCTGAAGCTTCGCCAGTCTTGGAATTTTATGGTTACCAATTCCTTAAATTCGCAAAATGCGAGGAGGTTATTCAGCGCCGAAGGCGGATTGTGGATAAGTCTCTGATATTCCTAGGCACAATTTCGGAGGGTGTTGGCTTTTAGATTCGCGCGAGTATCTCGGGACTGTGTGCGTTGCTACAGGATCACGAGTGCGCATTGATGGGGATTAATGCAGATTAGGGGCGGAGGATCTGAGTAAATTGAGCTGCGGTCCATTGAAAGCTGGCGTGTGCCTGCGTAGGTTTTAGCGGTTATTGGGCCCAGCGAAGGACACAGCATGCTGAACAGTTTTCTGAAAGCCCTTCAGGCACGGTTCGCCAAACTGCCGGTGGTGTTCCTGGCCACTGTTTTTTGCAGCGTGTCGATCAACGCGCATGCAGAAACCTTGAAGCCGTACAAAGACCGCTTGTTCCGCTATAAAAAGGTCACAGAAACGCTTTACGGCGGCGACTTCACCGTCGTGGAATACATCAAACAACGCGATCTGCATGGCCGGGATCAGATCCCCGAGCGACAGGTGTATGGCAACTACGTCTCTTACAAGCCGAAACGCAGCCGTGGCAGCGGCGAGCTCAAGGTAAACGGCCGGACCGTCTCCTACATGGGGACGGGCAAGTGGAAGGGCGGCGCCAAGACGATCGTCATCTATATCCATGGCCAGGGCGGAAACCGCTTTCAGGGCATGAACGATGTGTCCTTTGGCGGCAACTTCAACCGGATCCAGAACCTGATGGTCCGCAACGGCGGAGCGTATCTCACGGTTGATATCACGCATTTCGACAAGCGCGGTACAGCCGATGTCGCGGCTCTCATCCAGCAGCAAAAACAGCTGTCTCCCGGCGCCAAGGTTGTTGTGGCATGTGGATCGATGGGCGGCATCATCTGCTGGAACCTGGTGAAAAACGGGAACTATGCGCGCCTTGTGAACGGGATCATGCTGCTCGGCTCACCAAAGGATCCGAACATCTTCTCAGCCGGGGTGCTGTCCAGAAATGTTCCGATCTATATGGGGCAAGGCACGCTGGACCGGGTTTACAACTGGGAAACCCAGGCGCAATTTTTTAAGCAGATCAAATCAAAGGCGCCAAACTATCCGATCAAGTTCACTCTGTTTGATACCGGCACCCATGGGACGCCAATCCGGATGACTGACTGGCGTCTGGTGCTGAACTGGATGCTTGGATAGGGTTTCTGACAGGCCGCGTCACGCCCGCTTCTCCCCCACCTTGAAGGGGACTGTATCGGTGCGATCGAGTTTTCGGTCGAGCAACAAGTTGTCGATTGTAATCACGCAGTCTTTGGCGAGGGCCGACAACTGGTTGGCAGCAGCAGCGGAGCACGTTTTCTGCGCGCCAAGACTACTTCCGCAATGCCATTTCGCCTGGTTCATCAGGTTCTCACACTGGGTGAGCAGCAAGGCGTAGTGATCGCTTCCAGCAAACAGTTTCGCGCCGTCGCGGTTGAGCCAGGGCCAATAGTTCGCCGCCATATCTTCTACGTTGAGGGTACAGCTTGGCCGCTCCTTGGCGTCTTTTTGACCGCTCAGAACCTTGATCCAATTCCGGAGTTCGACCTGAAGGTAAAGCAGTCTGACGCGCCGTTTCGACAGATGCTGCAACAGGCTCCAATCGGGATCGGGTGAGAAGGTCTCCGTCCAATCAAGAAACGTGCCGTAGGGCAGGGGACGGGCAATGGAGTATCCTTGCAGGATCGTTGTGCCCAGGCTGATCAATAGGTTCTGGTGCGCTTTTGTTTCCACGCCTTCGGCAATCACTTCTCTGTTGAGAGCGCCCGCAAGGCCGAGAACTGCATCCACAATCGCAAGGTCGTCGAGTGTGTCGATTGCTGCCCGCACGAAGGTCTGGTCAATCTTCACGTGGTCTGCCGGGAGGTGGCGCAGGTGCGTGAGCGTGGAATAACCGGTGCCGAAGTCATCGATAGAGAAGCTGACACCGAGCTCCTGGCACTGTTTGATTGCAAGGGCCACGGACGCGTTTCCGACGGCTGTTGCATTTTCCAGAACCTCGATATCCAGCAAGGATGGCGCGATGGAGTCGTATTTTGCCAGGAGACCCTTCAGCGTATCGTAGAGCCAGTTCGACGTGAGGTTTCGGGGATCGATATTGACACTGATCGGCACTTCCAGCCCGGCCTGGCGCCACGCAGACGCGGTCTCAAAGGCGGTCTCCAGCGCCCAGGTGTCGAGCTTCAGGGACAAGCCAATGTTTTCCGTGGCGTCCAGGAAACTGCCCGGATACCGGATACCGACCTCTGGGTGCTGCCAGCGGACGAGGGCTTCGGCACTGTGGATCCGCCCGCTGATCACATCGACCTTTGGCTGGTAGTGGAACACCAGTTCATTGTTGTCGATCGCATCGGAAAGCGCGTTGATCCTGTTGTTGAACGCAGTGATCTCAATCTCGGTTTTCGGATTGAACAGCGTGTAGCGGTTCTTGCCCTCCAGCTTGGACTGATACATCGCTGAATCGCTTTGCCGCAAAAGCTGGTCCGGTGTGGTGTCGCTGTCTGCGGAAAAGGCCGCGACGCCAACGCTCGTCGAAATGGCGACCGATTTGTCGCCGAGATCAATCGGCTTGCTGGTCTCCGCCAACACCCGTTCTGCGAGGGTTCTGTATGCGTCCGGGCTTTCGTAGTCAGACACCACGGCAATGAACTCATCGCCGCCAAGCCGCGCGACGGTATCGGTTGACCGGAACTGCGAGAGGAGCCGCCGGGAAACCGTGGTCAGCAGCTCATCGCCGAGCTCATGGCCGTAGCGGTCGTTGATTTCCTTGAAACCATCAAGATCGAAGAAGAAGACGGCGCCCCAGCAATTGTCGCGTTTGACGCGTTCGATCGCTTCACTCAAGCGTTCGCGCAAAAGCACCCGGTTGGGCAATTCCGTCAGCGGATCATAATGCGCGATGCGCTCCAGCTCATACTGATGGTTCTTCAAGTCCGTGATGTCGGAAAAAATCGAGATGTAATTTGTTAGGGTGCCGTTTTCGTCCTTGATTGCTGCAACGGAAACCCGCTGTGCATAGCGCTCACCGTCGGGGCGGACATTCCACAATTCTCCTGCCCATTCCCCGGTCTCAGCAAGCGTCCGCGACATTTGCCGCAGGATCTCGGAGCAGTCCCGATCCGAGGCGATCTTCATTGGGTTTTGGCCAATGATTTCGTCAAGGTTTTCGCCTGATATGCGCGCGACAGCCGGGTTGGCCTGGATGACGATGCCGTCTGCATCCGTTACCAGAATGCCCTCATTGGCATGGCGGAAGACCATGTCGGCAAGCATCAGGTCCTGATTGGCTTTGCGCAGGTTCTTGCGGGACTCGTGCAACCGGACTGCGTAGAAACCGACCAGACCGAGCGCCACCGTAATTGCAATCAAGAAGCCGATGAGCCAATGGGTCTGGGTTTCATAGGTGACTGCAAGTTTTTCGCGCTGCTCGCGGACTTCTTCTTCGAGACGGGTCTGGTAGTGCCAAAGCTTGTCCTGCCGGCTGCGCTCTCCTGTAATATCGCGAATGTTGGAGTGCAGCAGAACCTGTCCGCCAAAGTCGAGCGGATAGGAGCGCACCTCCACTGTCCGAATGGAGCCGTCTGCGAGTTTGTGGCGGAAGATGAAGTAGTTCCGGCTCTCTTCCTTGGCGAGCCGCCGTTCTGCGGCTACCTGCTCTGCCGTCAGCTGGTTGATCTGCTGGATCCGCATGGCTGAAAGCGCGCCGGGGCCATATCCGTAAAAGTCATGCGCGAAACTGTTTGCAAATGCGATCCGCCCAGTCTGCGGCTCAATGATGAGAACGACGTGCGGCAGAGCATTGTAAAAGACTTCAAGGGGCGGTGTCAGGTGGCGTTCAGCAGAGACCGCTGGTTTTGCTGGCGCAGTCCAAGCGATGAGCATTGCAAACAGGCAAATTGCAGCAGCCCTTAAATCCCTGTTTCTGCTCCGCATTCCCTCGTCGCTTTTCACAAATATCAAGAGTTGTAAATTGAGCTGTCTAGGATAATTCTGATTGTTTTCAAAACGATTGACGAGAAAGATTCAAAACATACACACGCGCGATAAAGTCTGTTTACTTTTCATGCGGTTGGTGCGGCTGTTTGTGCCGCAGATGTTCAACCAGGTGGTCAAAAACGATCCGAATCCGTCGGCTGGTATGCAATTCTCGGTGCGTGACCAGCCAAACCGGGAAGTAGACTTCCGTCAAATCATCAAACGCTGGAACGAGTTCCGGGCAGCAGGCGGCAATTTCGTCGGCCATGATGCCGAGCCCAAGACCGCGGCGGACATATTCCCAGGCAACGGCTCCGCTGGGAGAGCTCAGTTTTATGTTTGCTTCCGTCACAGGCAGGCCCATCGCACGCAGATGGCCGACCAGTTGCGGATTGTCGTCAAAGCCGATGAAATCGTGAGCACCGGCGTCTTTCATCGACAAACTGTCGCCGAACCGGCTCAGGTAAGATCTTGCGCCATAAACCTTGGCGGAGGCATCGTAGAGCTTGCGGGCGTAAAGATCCGGATGATCCGGTTCGACGTGACGTATTGCAATGTCCGCTTCGCGCCGGCGCAGATCGCTCAAGGAGTTTGTGCATCGGATGCGGATCTCGATCCCGGGCGCTTTTCTTCTCAAATTCCTCAAAATCTCCGGCAGCAGGTAGATCCCGAGAATGTCTGTCGTGGAGATTGTCACCATCCCCTCGATTTGCTGGGATTGCCCGGACGCGGCGAGAGAGACCCGGCTTGCTGCTTCGCCCATTGCCCGCACATGTTCGGCAAGTTCAACACCGGCTTCAGTGAGAACGAGCGATTTGGAGACCCGCTCAAACAGCGTGACGCCCAAGGTCTCCTCAAGCGCCGCCACCTGTCGGCTGAGGGTTGGCTGGGTCAGGTTGAGCGCGCGGGCCGCCGCAGACAGGGAGCCTTCCTCTGCCGTTACCAAAAAAGCGCGGGCCTGGTTCCAATCGAAAGTGATGCTCTGCCAATTCATGCAAATATGTATATCAACTCCCCGGATTTAGGCAATTTGTATTCATTTATCTTGGGTGTAGAGAAGCTGCAAAGGAGACGGGTCATGAGATTTTGCTGGCTGACCGGACCGCTTCTGACTGTGGTCTTCTCGACACTGGAATTCTTCGCATCACCGACCGGCGGCCGGGACATAGGCCGGGCGCTCCTGCGTCATGTCGGCCTGCGCGGTGGCAATGGAAAAACGAAATGAGTCTTGATTTCAACGATTTGAAGATACCGGTGTTTGAGCGCTGGTTCGGATCCTGGCAGGTCTCGGTCAACCGGCGCGGCTTTGAAGCCTCCGAACTCAGCGCGGCGTATGATGCCGAAGCCGAGCTTTGGGAAGAGAAGATCGCACGGCTCGGGTTTCCAGGCGGCTACAGAAGACTAGTGCGGGCAGTTCTTCCGGCGCTTTCTTGCGGGGGCCGGCAGCAATTGGACGTACTGGATTGCGGGATCGGAACAGGCACTCTGTCCCTGGCCTTCGCCGCGGAAGTCCGCCAACCCTATGCCTTGTCGGCTGTTGATATCTCACCCTGCATGCTGTCCGAAGCCTGCAGCAATCTTCGGGACAACGGTGTGAGCGTTGACGCGTCGGTCTCAGACATTCGCGACATGCCGCATCCCGGCAACCGGTTTGATCTGGTCATGTGCGCGCATGTAATCGAACACCTGCAGGACCCAAAGGCAGCCTTGGAAGAGATCCACCGGGTTTTGAAGCCGGGCGGACACCTGTTGCTGGTTGCGACCCGGACATCCTGGATTGGTGCGTATATTCAACTGAAGTGGCGGACGCACCGGTTGAGCCAGGACAAAATCGCCGGATGGCTGGAAGACAGCGGATTGGAAGTGCTTGAGGTCCCAGAGACCGGGCAGGGCCGCTGGATGCAGTCCTGGAGCACAGCGTTTCTCGCCCGAAAGATCAACAATTGACGGAACTGAGGCTGCCCGCCGGAGCGCTCTGTTTTCCTGACCACATGAACTGGATAGACTGACCATGACAACCACATGGACGAACGACATGACGCCCTCCAGCACCTTTTGGGACAAAGTCGCCCGCAAGTACGCCAAGAGCAAGATCGCAGATGAAGCAGCGTATCAGAAGACCTTGCAACGGGTGACCGAACACCTTGGGCCAAACGACAAGGTGCTTGAACTTGGTGCCGGGACGGGTTCAACAGCTCTGCTTCTGGCCGGCAGCGTGAAAAACTATCTGTCGACCGATTTTGCGCCTGGCATGATGGAAATCGCGGAGGAAAAACTCGCAGCGGCACACGCTGAGGGAAATGCGCTCGAAGGCTTGTCTTTCCTCGCTGCGGACGGGTTCGACCCACGCTTGACCACGGCTGCCGGCGATGAGGGGTTTGATGCTGTCTTAGCGTTCAACTTTCTTCATCTGGTGGAAGGGCCCGAGGCGCTTCTCGATCGCGTCAACGGGCTTCTCAAACCCGGCGGGCTTTTCATCTCAAAGACGGTCTGTCTCAAATCAAAAGCCTGGCTGTTTGTCCCGATGATCAAGGTGATGCAACTCTTCGGAAAGGCACCATATGTCTCGATGCTCTCGCCGGATATAGTCAACGACATGATGACGAAGGCCGGGTTTGAGATCATTGAAACCGGTCTCTATCCGGCACCGCGCAGCCACTTCGTCGTCGCTCGGAAGGTTTGATTTGGTATCCAGACTTGGTCAGCTGGCAGTGCTTTTTGATTGAGCTGCCTCCCGCACCAGATCGGCAATCTCGGTCAGCTGACCGGCGAGCGGGCTGGATTTGCGCCAGACCATGCCGAGAGTACGGGCCGGTTCCGGTGGCTCAAAACGGCTGACGGCAACGTCGGCCGAACGTGTTTCGACCGGAACTGCCATTTCCGGAATGAAGGTAACGCCCATCCCGGCATTGACCATCTGAACCAGTGTCGACAGGGAGCTGGCGTCGAGCACCTCGCGCGGACGTCCGGTCTCGATGTCGCAGAAGGAGAGGGCCTGGTCGCGAAAGCAGTGGCCTTCCTCCAACAGCAACAGCCTCATCTCCTTGAGGCTGTCCGCGCAAGGCACCGGAAGGTTGGCCTCACTGCCCGGCCGGACAAGCACGAAATTCTCCTCAAACAGTGGCGTTTCTGCAAGCCCCGGTTCAGACACGGGCAAGGCCAGGATTGCCGTATCAAGCCGGCCGTCATTCAGTTCCTGAACAAGCTTCGGTGTCACGGTCTCGCGCACATGGATATCCAGACCCGGATAGCGCGCTGTCAGGCGGCTGACGACCTGTGGCAACAAATACGGCGCGACAGTCGGAATGACGCCAATTCGCAGCCGGCCTTCCAACGTTTCCTTGGAGGCCCGGGCAAGATCTCCGAGCTCGTCCGCTGAGCGCAGGATTGCCCTCGCGCGTTCCACCGCCTCCTCGCCAAATCCGGTGAGAGACACCTGTCGAGCAGTCCGCTCAAACAACGGAGCGCCCAAAACCTCCTCCAGTTCCTTGATCTGCATGGACAGCGCTGGCTGTGAAATTGCGCAGTCTTCGGCTGCCCGGCCAAAATGCCCGTGGCGGGCGAGGGCTTCAAAATAGCGGAGCTGTTTGAGGGTTATGTTTATCATCAGAAAAACTTATCACCATTATTAGAAAATACAACTTCTCCTGATTGGTGCGCCTTGCTAGTTTAGAAACGTTCTGACATGGGTCCCAAAAATAATTGGTCGACCCTGCAATCAGACAACTGGAATTTCGATGCGTGACCGCCAATTTAGGTCATGCAGATATTTTGATGGCAGATGCCACAGGGAGATACTCATGGACGCAAAAGTGGACAATGGCGGCGGTTGCCCGGTCATGCACGGCAGCTTGACCGAGACCGGCAAGACCGTCACGGATTGGTGGCCGAAGACCCTTAACCTGGACATTCTTCATCAACACGATACCAAGTCCAACCCGCTGGGCGACGACTATGATTATCAGGAAGAATTGAAGAGCCTCGACTTCGGTGCCTTGAAAGAAGACATGAAGGCGCTGCTGGTTGACAGCCAGGACTGGTGGCCGGCCGACTTTGGCCACTACGGTGGTCTGATGATCCGCCTTGCGTGGCACTCTGCCGGGTCATACCGGATTGCCGATGGCCGCGGCGGCGGTGCTGGCGGCAACATCCGCTTTGCGCCTTTGAACTCCTGGCCGGACAATGGCAACCTCGACAAGGCGCGCCGCCTTCTGTGGCCGCTGAAGAAAAAATACGGCAACAAGATTTCCTGGGCCGACCTGATCCTCTTTGCCGGCACCGTGGCTTATGAATCCATGGGCCTGAAAACCTACGGCTTCTCCTTTGGCCGGGAAGACATCTGGCATCCGGAAAAGGACGTGTACTGGGGTGCTGAAAAAGAGTGGCTCGCACCCAGTGAAGAGCGCTACGACAACCTGGATGATCCGTCCACGCTGGAAAATCCGCTGGCCGCGGTCCACATGGGCCTCATCTATGTGAACCCGGAAGGGGTGAACGGTCAACCGGACCCGCTGAAGACCGCAGCGCAGGTGCGCGAAACCTTTGCCCGCATGGCCATGAACGACGAGGAAACCGCGGCCTTGACCGCTGGTGGCCACACTGTCGGTAAGGCGCACGGCAATGGAGACGCTGAAGCGCTTGGTCCGGAGCCGGAAGGCGGCGACGTTGCGGATCAGGGCTTCGGCTGGATGAACCCGAACATGAAGGGCGTCGCTTCTCAAGCGGTGACCTCTGGTATCGAAGGCGCCTGGACAACCAACCCGACCGTCTTCGACATGGGCTATTTCGAGCTGCTGTTCGGCTATGAGTGGGAACTCACCAAGAGCCCGGCAGGCGCAAATCAGTGGCAGCCGGTCGACATCAAGGAAGAGCACATGCCGGTCGACGCGTCGGATCCGTCCGTCCGCCGCATGCCGATGATGACCGATGCCGACATGGCTATGAAGATGGACCCGGCCTATCGCGCCATCTGTGAAAAGTTCATGGCCGATGCGGACTACTTCAAGGAAACCTTCGCACGCGCCTGGTTCAAGCTGACCCACCGCGACATGGGCCCAAATGTCCGCTACATCGGCCCGGATGCTCCGGAAGAAGAACTTATCTGGCAGGATCCGGTTCCGTTCGGCCCGTTCAACTACGACATCGGCGGTTTGAAGGCTGCGATTGCCGCAACGGATCTGAGCGTTTCCGAACTGGTCGCAACCGCTTGGGACAGCGCCCGCACGTTCCGTCAGTCGGACCTGCGGGGCGGTGCCAACGGTGCCCGCATCCGTCTTGCACCGCAGAAGGATTGGGAAGGCAACGAACCGGCCCGCCTTGCAAAGGTTCTGGGTGTTCTGGAGCCGCTCGCCGAGAAGTTTGGTGCCTCTGTTGCAGACACCATCGTTCTGGGCGGCAATGTCGGCATCGAGAAAGCAGCCAAGGCTGCCGGCTTTGACATTGAAGTGCCGTTCGAGCCGGGCCGCGGCGATGCCATCGACGAGATGACAGACGCGGACTCCTTTGAACCGCTGGAGCCGATCCATGACGGGTTCCGCAACTGGGTCAAAGAGAACTATGCCGTTGCCACGGAAGAGCTGCTGCTCGACCGCGCCCAGCTGCTGGGTCTCACCGGACCGGAAATGACAGTCCTTGTCGGCGGTATGCGTGCGCTCGGCACCAACCATGGTGGAGCCAAGCATGGTGTCTTCACCGACCGGGAAGGCGCTCTGACGACAGACTTCTTCGTCAACCTGACCGACATGGGCAACAGCTGGATCCATACCGGTGACGGCCAGTACGACATCCGTGACCGCAAGACCGGAACCACCAAATGGACCGCATCCCGCGTGGATCTGGTCTTCGGGTCCAACTCCATCCTGCGGGCCTACGCTGAAGTTTATGCCCAGGACGACAGCCACGAAAAGTTCGTCTTCGACTTCGTGGAAGCCTGGACCAAGGTCATGAATGCGGACCGGTTTGAGCTGTCTTAAGCCAATCGCCTAACCAGACTGAATGTGAGCGCCCCGGACCCAGTCCGGGGCGTTCTGTTTTTTGATGGGCAAGCCACCCCATCCGCACTAACCCTGATCCGAGGCGAATTTCATAGTTTCGTCACACCCTCTATGTTGCACTGCGATAAAGTGGTGTAGGTTACGCATTGCGACGCGTGATCTGCCGTGTCTGTCCGGTAAAAGCCCAGGGCAGGCCCTTTTTCAGGAGCCGTGCATTCATGTTCGATTTAACTGGTCAAAAAGCCCTCGTCGTCGGGGTCGCGAATGATCAATCCATTGCATACGGCTGCGCCAAGGCCTTCAAGGCACAAGGCGCAGATTTGGCCATCACCTATTTGAATGAAAAGGCGGAGCCGTTTGTCCGCCCGCTGGCTGAAGAGCTGGGCGCTGATATCATCATGCCGCTGGATGTGCGCAGTGAAGACCAGCTGGATGCCCTGTTCGGTGTGATTTCCGAAAAGTGGGGCCGGCTCGATACGATCCTGCATTCCATTGCCTTTTCAAAAAAGGAAGATTTGCATGGCCGGGTGATTGACTGCTCTGCGGACGGGTTTGGTCTGGCGATGGATATCTCCGTTCACTCGTTCCTGCGCTTGATCCGCCGGGCAGAGCCTTTGATGCCTCATGGCGGCACGTGCATGACGGTCTCTTTCATGGGGGCTCAGAAAGTCGTCGACAATTACGGCGTCATGGGCCCGGTCAAGGCTGCGTTGGAAGCCGCAGTCAGGTATGCGGCATCGGAACTCGGACCAAAAGGCATCTCCGTGCACGCGCTTTCGCCTGGACCATTGAAAACAAGGGCAGCGTCTGGAATTGCCGAGTTTGACGTACTCTTGGACGACGCTGCCAAGCGTGCGCCGACCCACCATCTTGCGACCATCGAGGATACCGGGGCCTATGCCGCGTTCCTGGCGAGCCGCGAAGCGTTTAACGTAACCGGCGGTGTTCATCCCATCGACGGCGGTTACAGCATTATCGGATAGGAGTTTCTCATGAAGGACATTTTTGACGCGTTTGAAAAAGGCCAGAACGAGTTCCTGAACTCCTTGAACGACGCCACGGCCTGGGGACCTTCCGAACGATTTACGGCACTCCAGGCGCAAGGGACAGAGCTCTCCAATCTCGCAGAGCTGATGGGGCGCGGCCTTTCCAAGCACTTTGAGAAGATCACGGCGGATCACAAGGGCCGTTGGCAGCTGGGTCTTGCCGATATGGGCAAGGCTGTTGAAGACCTGAGCAAGGGCCAGCGGAACGGCAGTCTCTTCGATGCCTGGCAGTCCTACTGGAAAGACGCCGCACAACGGGCCGTACTGACCATGGATGTCCTGCGGCAGCGGGGTGACATTTTTCTGGAGCACGAGGAAGCCGGGTGTCCACCGGTCCTGGTTTATGACTATGACGTCGTCATGGACGGTGCCGATCTGCCGCGGCCGTGTTGCTACCAGCTGCTGCGCATCAAGGCACCTGAAGATGGCGAGCACCGTGAGATTAAACCCTGGAAGCGGCCTTACGTGATCATTGATCCGCGCGCCGGACATGGGGCGGGCATCGGCGGTTTCAAGCCGGACAGTCAGGTTGGCGTTGCCCTTCGCGATGGCCATCCGGTCTATTTCATTGCCTTCAAACGCATGCCGGAAAAGGGGCAGACCCTTGCCGATGTCACCCTTGCTGAAGCAGCGTTCGTCCGCCGCATCATGGAAGAACACCCGGACGCGCCGAACCCTATCATTACCGGCAATTGCCAGGGTGGCTGGGCCACTTTGCTGTTGGCTGCCACAAACCCGGATTTGACCGGGCCCGTCGTCTTGAACGGGGCGCCTGTCTCGACCTGGGCCGGGCGGGTCGGTGAAAACCCGATGCGCTACAACGGCGGCATCCTCGGCGGTACCTACAACGCCATGTTCTATTCGGATCTTGGCCATGGCGTGTTCGACGGTGCCGACATCGTCCAGAACTTCGAGATGCTCAATCCGGCGCGTAACTATTTCGGAAAGTATTATGACCTTTATTCCAAGGTCGACACCGAGCCGCACCGGTTCCTGGAATTCGAGCGCTGGTGGGGCGGCTATTTCCTCCTCAACGAAGCGGAAATGAAGTGGATCGTCGAACAGCTTTTTGTTGGCAACAAGCTGTCCAAGAACGAAGCCCAGCTGGAGCCGGGCCGCAACATCGACATCAAGCAGATCCGCGCGCCGATCATTGCCTTTGCCAGTTTCGGCGACAACATCACGCCGCCGCAGCAAGCCCTGAACTGGATCATCGACACCTATACGGACGAGCGCGAGATCGCGATCCGGGGCCAGCGCATCATCTACATGGTGCATGACCAGGTGGGTCACCTCGGCATCTTCGTGTCCTCCAAGATTGCGAAGAAGGAACACACCGAGGTCACCTCGACCCTGAAGACAATCGAGGCGCTTGCGCCGGGTCTTTATGAGATGACCATCGATGATTACGAAGGCGGGCTGCTTGATCGGGAATTTTCCGTGTCGTTCCATGAGCGCAAGATGCAAGACCTGATGAAGATCGACGATGGCCGCGACGATGAAATTCCGTTTGCAGCAGTGGCCAGAGCCTCGGAGCAGCAGGCTGAATTCTATGATGTTGCGGTGCGCCCGTTCGTACAGGCAGGGGTGACCGAGCAAAGCGCCGAACTGCGCCGCAAAACCCATCCCTTGCGGGTGCAACGCACGATGATGTCGAGCCTCAATCCAATGTTTGGCGGTTTGCCGGGCATGGCGGAGCGGGTCAAAGAGGATCGGACGCCTGCGGACGCGAACAATCCCTTCTCCGAAATGGAGCGGGTCAGTGCTGCGATGATCGAGCAGTCGCTGGATCTCTTCCGGGACCTCCGGGACACCTGGTATGAAAATCTCTTCTATACGGTGTGGGGCTCGCCCTACATGCGCTGGTTCGGCCGGACCCATCAGCCGGGCCGGACATTGAAACGCAAGGAAGACTTGCGCAGTCTTCCGCCGGTGCAAACCGCGCTCATGCACATTGAAGAAGGCGGGTTTTGCGAGGCGGTGATCCGGATGCTGATCCTTCTGGCCGACAGCCGCGGCAATGTCCGCCGCGACCGGTTGGAACGCTCCGCACGGGTCCTCACCCAGGATGAGCCGTTCAAGTCGCTGTCACCGGATGCGCGCAGCTTCATGCTGCAGGAACAAACGCTGATCGTGGAATTTGCCCGTGAGCAAGCCATCGAAAGCCTGCCGAAACTGCTGAAGACCAAGGAAGACCGCGAAATGGCCTCCAAGGTCGTGCGCTACATCCCGGGCGCCATCGACGAGATGACGCCGCACACCCTGGAGATGGTTCAGACTTTCCAGAGTGTGCTGGGTCTGCCTCCGGTCTCTGAAGACATCACCGCCGATCCGCTGGTCTCTGGTGAAGCAGGTGCGCCGGATACAGACGGCGACACACCGAAGGTGACGGAGAAGGCAGCGTCCGCGAGCCCTGCGCCGCAGAAGGCCTCCGCGCCCAAACGGGCTGCGAAAAAGGCTCCGGCGAAATCCGCGGCTGCACGCAAACCTGGCCCCCGGAAGCCGCGCAGCACCGCTGGCAAGAAAGAGGAGCCGGCTGAATAGTCTGGCCTTCTTCCCGCACCAGTGCTTCAAAAGCATGCTGAGGGATCGGTTTCTTACCCGATCTCTCAGCTGCTCCTCAAATCCTTGTAGAACACGGTCGTGGCATCAAGATCACCGTGGCTGCCATAGGCGTAGTCCGGAATGACGCCGACTTTCTGATAGCCGCAGGTCGGGTAGAGGTGTTCTGCCCGGTCGCCCGTAACCGTATCGAGCACAAGCAGCCAGCGTCCCAGCGAGAGCGCCAGATCGTCGATCGCGGCCATGAGTTTGCGGGCAATGCCTTTCCTACGGTGATCCGGGTGAACCATGAGTTTTGCAACCTCTGCCCGGTGCGGACCGTTGTCCTGCGGGGCAAGGCAGAGCATCACCACAGCGGCAATGCTGCTCTCTGCGCGCGCAATGATCATGTAAGCTCCGCCATCTGCCATATCATCAAGGCGGGATCGCCAAAACTGTTCGGCTTTCGCTGAGCTCAATGGAAGCATGAAGCCGATCCCAGCGCCGTCTTCCACACAGCTTTTCAGGAGCGCGCCGAGTTCAGGGAGTACCGCACTCGCATCTTCTGCTGTGAGCAAATCAAGGGGTGCGTCCGGTTTAAACTGCGGCATGGTTTGTTCTGATTTTTTGGGCGTGTCTACTGTCATGGGGTAATCACCGTCAGAAGATAGCGCGCCGGCTTGGAGCCGGTCGCGTGATAGGCATTGGGGGTGTTCAGCCGGAAGCGGAGGCAGTCACCTGGGGAGAGATCATGCCGTGTGTCCCCAAGGACAACAGTGAGCGCGCCGGACAGAAGAACAAGGTGGTGCTCAAGATCAGGAAGGGGCGGGGCCGCGTAGGAAATGATGGCACCGGCTGGGAGTGTGCCCTCAATGACGCTGCCCCGGAAGCCGGATATCGCCGGTGACACACTGCGCCGTTGAAACCCGGTCTCCGGATCCCTCCAGACCGCTTGTTCGTTCTGTGCAAGCTTTGCGTCATGTGCCGCTGCACCTAAACCAAAGAGATCAGCAACAGATACGCCAAACGCGGTTGCCAAGCGCCCAAGTGCAGCTGCTGTCGGACTGGTGTCGCCGCGCTCAATACGGGACAGGGTTGCCCGGCTGATGCCGGATTTTTCCGCCAATTCATCCAGCGACAATCCCTTCGTCTTGCGCAGGCCAATTAGGCGTTGGGCGAGATCCTGATCGTTCATACTGCTTCCTCAATAATGAGAATATTCTCATATATGAGAAATTCAGAGACGCCAACAGAAAAAGCCAATGCGCTGGAGTGGCGCATTGGCTGCATGTCGATTTCACAGTTGATTTAGGCAGTTGCAGTCTTTGGCTTAGAACATGTCTTCAGCTGTAGTCAGGCCGAGAACCATCCAGTCCTGCATCCCTCCGCGGTAGTAGGAGATCTTGTCGACCGGATAACCCTCCCGGGCCATGGCCTTGATTGCGACGGGGCTTTGTGGACAGGCTGGACCATTGCAGAAGGCGATGACGTTATCAGCCGTCGCGCACTCCCAAGCGCCTTGTTCGCCCTCGCATCCGAGTTCATCAAGACGCATGGCGACTTCTGTATAAGGGATATGAATACTGCCCGGGATCGTTGCTTGAGTGCGCCACTCCAACGTCCGCATATCAACGACCTTGGTGGTCCCGGACTTCAAGGCATCGATGACTTCAAGCTCGCCAACCGGTGTAACCCCTGGAAGCGGAACCATCGGCTGCAGGACGCCGCCAATCAGCGCGGCTTCCGTTTTGGAACGAGTGATATCGACCGCGCCCTCGTCGGTTTGGATCGTGACGACTGTATCGTCGCCGGAAATCTTCAGATCGCCTTCAGCGAATGCCGGGCCGCTGCCGGTCATCGACAGCATCAAAAACGCAGCTGACAGAGATAGAAAACCCTTGCGCATAACATCCTCCCGGTTCCGTATCGAACGGACATATTTTAACATATGCGTATTTTTGAATATTTTTCGCATAGGCGCAAGCACCAAAGAAAAACCGGGCACTTTTGGTAGACGGACCGGGACGCGGATCAATCCGATTAGCCCTCCGCCGTCATCCTCGGGCTTGACCCGGGGATCCATACCGTTGCGCCTCCAAAAGGCACGACCCTGATTGAGGCACTGCAAGGGCATGGATTACCCGGTCCGGCCGGGTAACGACGATGGTGAGCGTGACAGTGGTCCTGCCATCCCTCTTGCGGGCGTGAACGTGAGAAGTTGATAACGGTGGAGAGGAATGAGGTTTGGCATCAGCTCAGCCGGGCATTATTGGTGCCCGGCTTGGCTTTGTCTCATAGCCTGTCTCAGATGCGTGAGAAGACGGCGCTGGCGTTCACACCACCAAAGCCGAAGCCGTTTGTCAGGACATGGTCGACCTGGCGGCTGATAGCCTTGTCCGGCACCAGTTCAAACTTGGTCATTGCCGCATCTGGATCGACAAGGTTTCGGGACGGAGGCAGCTGACCGGTTGTCAGCGCCTTCACGCAAGCAATGGCCTCAACCGCGCCCGCTGCGCCGAGGAGATGGCCGAACATCGATTTGGAGGACGACACGGCAAGATCCTTGCCGCGGCCTTCGAACACGGTTTTCAGTGAAGCGACTTCTGCGGCATCGCCAACCGGTGTCGATGTGGAATGGGCGTTGACATACCCAATGTCCGAGGAGTTCAGATTGGCCGCGGCAAGAGCTTGCTGCATGGCGCGCAAGCCGCCTTCTCCGTCCGGTGGAGAGGCCGTGACGTGATAGGCGTCTGCCGCCGTTCCATAGCCTGCCAGCTCCACCAGAATGTTGGCGCCGCGGGCTTTGGCGTGCTCATAGTCCTCCAGCACCAGAATGCCGGCACCTTCCCCCATGATGAAACCATCCCGATCCTGGTCGAACGGCCGGGACGCGTGTTCAGGATCATCGTTGCGCTTGGAAGACATCGCCTTGGCCGCGCAAAAGCCGGCATAGGACACGCGGTCAATACAGGCTTCCGTGCCGCCTGCGATCATCACATCTGCTTCGCCGGCTCGGATGATGCGCGCAGCATCTCCAAGAGCCTGGAGACTGGCGGCGCAGGCGGTCACCGGCGCACCGATCGGTCCCTTCAAGCCGTGGCGTATCGACACCTGGCCGGCGGCCAAGTTCGCCAGAAACGAGGGGACGAGGAAAGGTGAGGCGCGGCGCGGGCCTTTTTCATCCACAAGGCGCGTTCCGCCGGTCATGGCCGGAAATCCACCAACACCTGTTCCGATGATGATGCCCGTCCGTGTCTTTTGCAGGTCTGATACCGGTGCCCAGTCGGCTTGCGCAAGAGCTTCTCCGGTGGCCGCAAGGGCAAAGTGAATGAAGCGGTCCGTACGCCGTTGTTCTCGGGCGTCGAGTGCGGCATCAACATCAAAACCGAATTCGTCTTCATCAATTGAAGGAACTTCCCCGGCGATCTGACAGGCGAGATCATTGGCGTCGAATTTCGTGATCCGCCGGATACCATTGGCGCCTTCGATTATACGCGACCAGAATCCATCGACACCAGTTCCAATGGGGGACACGACACCCAATCCCGTTACGACCACTCGTCTCATTGCGCTCTCCTGTAGTTCCAAAGGTTTGTGTAATTACACTTTTTAAGTCGGCCTGAACCAGATCACGAGGATATTGGCAGTTGTTTCGGTTAGAGTTGTGACAGGCGTTTCATCAGCCGGACGGAAGTCAAAAAGTCTTCTTCTCCGAGCAGATCCTTGACATGCTCCTGCGCATCGCGCCAAAGCGGGAGGGCATTTTCAATCAACAAGTTGCCTTGCTCTGTGATGCTGAAGGCCTTGCCCCTGGCATCGGCGGCGGGCCGTGAGATCAGAAAGCCCTTCTTTTCCAGGAGCGCCACGTTCCGAACCAGGGTCGTGCGCTCCATGGAAAGGCGTTCCGCCAATTCTGCCGTGGTTGCGCCGTCGTGCTCCCGAACCGTTACCAGAACGGAAAACTGACCCGATGTGAATCCGGCTTTCCGGGCCATCTGATCATAGTAGCGGCTGACCGCGCGCGCAGCTTTGCGGGCGTTGGTCAACACGCACAAGGAAAAGTCATCGTCGGACATGTGTTCTTAATGTGCAATTGCACAGTTTTTGTCAAGCGCTCAAATTTCGTGATTTCGACGCCCGACGTCATCAGCGGTTTGCGAAATTGGTGCAAATGGTTATCGTCATCAGCGATGTTATTTTTAAGGAGGTTCCGATGAGCGATGCAGTTCAGTCACTTGAAGACATGAAAACCAAGATCCAGGAAAACTGGGGCTGGTTTCTGGCGTTGGGGATCGCGCTCGTTCTCGGAGGCATGATCCTGATCGCCGCTCCGCTGGCAACTTCGATTGCGGTCACGATCCTGATTGCAGCTGTCCTGTTTGTCGGCGGCCTCGTCCAGATCTATCAAGCCTTCAAGACTCAGGGCACAGCCGCATTCATCTGGAACATGATCACAGGCGTCATTGCGGTGATCGGCGGCGTTGTCATCTATGTGAACCCGCTCGCCGGGACACTTGCACTGACGCTTGTCATTGCAGCGATTTTTGCAGCTCAGGGCATCAGCCAGATTGTCATGGCTTTCAAGCTCAAGCCGCATGAAGGTTGGGTGTGGGTACTGATTGCCGGTGTTGTGTCACTGGCGGCTGGGGTCATGATCTGGATGGACCTGCCAGGTTCTGCCGCTTGGGCGCTTGGGCTGATCGCGGGTATCTCCGTGTTGATCAATGGCTGGAGCTATATCGCTATTGCTTTGGCGGCGCGGGCCTCAAAGTCCTGAAGCAGCTTCCGGATATCACAGGTAAACACCTTCGCCCGGCAAAATATCTCTTGCCGGGCGAGTGCTTTGATATAACTTGAATTAGATTGAAATCGCAGGCGGAGCCTGCAAGTTGGCTTTGAACGATGATTGCAGTTGTTGGGCGGATGCCCGGACAGCCTCATAACAAAGCGCACTGGTGGTGGCCGCCCCCCCGCCAGCCAATGACGTTTGTGCGGCCGATGCCGCAGCTCTGATTTCAATACAACGTCAGTGGACAACACTCATGACATCGATCACCTTGCGCGGCGGCGACCGCGTTCTCACTGTTGCCTGGGCGGATGGCACCAGCGCCGACTTCCCCTTTCTCTGGCTCCGGGACAATTGCCCGAGCGGCTTTCACCCGCAAACTCACGAGCGGGAATTCGATCTCACCAGTATTCCGGAAACGCTTGGAATTCTCTCCGCTGAACTCGATGGCGAAGCCATACGGATTGAATGGGACGGGGAAGAGCACCAGAGCCGGTTCGACGCCGATTGGCTGAAGGCTCACCGGCCCGGAGTTGGCCTGAATGACCCGGCGAATATTCCGCCGACCTTGTGGCGCGGCGATTTCCAGCCGGCCGGTCTGCCAAGGATCAGTGCCGCGGATCTGATGAACGATGATAAGGCCCTTTTGGGATTCTTGATCGAGACGAAGAAGACCGGTCTTGCCATCGTTGATGGTATGGCGGATGACCGGGAAGCTGGTATGGCTGCAGCCAAGCGTATTGGCTTTCTAAGGGAAACCAATTTCGGCGTGACGTTTGAAGTGCGGTCCATGCCGAACCCGAACAATCTTGCCTACACCTCGCACGCTTTGCCGCTGCATACGGATCTGGCAAATCAGGAGCTGCCGCCAGGCTTTCAGTTTCTGCATTGCCTTGCCAACGATGCGGAAGGCGGCGGGTCCACCTTCTGCGACGGCTTCGCCATTGCTGAAGACTTGCGCCTGAACGATCCGGAGGCCTTTGAACTCTTGTCAAAAACGCCGGTCCCGTTCCGGTTTCACGACGACAACTATGACATCCGCCGCCACCAGACAGTGATTGACCTGGATGCCTTCGGCAAATTGCAGGAGCTGCATTTCAACGCCCATTTGGCGGGAGTTTTCGATCTGCCCGCTGACACGATGGAAGCCTACTACCGGGCTTACCGGAAGATCATGCAGATGACGCGCTCAAGCGACTATGTCATCACCACGCGTCTTGAAGGCGGGGAAATGGTGATCTTCGACAATCGCCGGGTGCTTCATGGCCGGGCTGCGTTCGATCCCAACACCGGCTACCGGCATTTGCGCGGTTGCTATGTTGATCGGGGCGAGTTCGACAGCCGGATCCGCGTGTTGAGCCGGTAAGCCGACAGTTGCTGTCCCGGCCGCAGCACCGGGACCACCTGAACAGCTGGCCCCGGATCCAGTCCGGGGCCGCACCGTTGGTTCATGAGAAGATCAGTGCCTTGTCGTCTTCGGACAGGATTTTCCACTGACCTTCGTCAACACCTTCAAGAGTGAGGGTGCCAATCCGGCTACGGGCAAGATCAGTGACATGATTGCCCGTGGCCGCGAACATGCGCCGGACCTGATGATAGCGGCCTTCATGCAAGGTGAGGCGTGCGTGTGTCTCGTCAATCACGTCCAACTCGGCCGGTTTCAAAGGCTTCTGCTCGTTCTCCAGCATCATCTCGCCGGAGGCGAACAATGCGGCTTCGCTGCCGTTCATGGGCCGGTCGAGTGTGACCTCATAGACCTTTGGAACATTCGATTTGGGCGAGATCACCTGATGCAAAAACGTCCCGTCGTCCGTGAACAGCAAGGCGCCGGATGTTTCCTTGTCCAGCCGGCCGATGGTCGAGAGCACGGGTTTGCGCATCCGGAACCGGTCCGGCAGAAGATCATAGACCAGACGTCCCTGATCCTTGGTTGAGCAAACGTAGCCGAGCGGTTTGTTCATCAAAATGACGACGCCTTGCGCCGGGTCGAGCGGCTCATCGTCGAAGAGAATGTCTTTGTGATCCGTCTTCGCGTCGGCCTTCAGCTGGTTGCCCTTCCGGTCGGTCACCCAGCCATGGCGGATCGCCTGCTGCATTTCTTTCCGGCTGCCGTAGCCAAGGTTGGCGAGGAGTTTGACCAGTCTCATCTTACTTGCCTCCCTTGCCCTTGGTTGCCTTGATCACCTTGTAGCCGCCGGCATCGGCAAGCATTTCGACGCGGTCGAACACTTCGCCGAGCGTGCGCTCGTAAGGCAGGTGCCGATTGGCCACCAGATAAAACACCCCACCGGAACGTAGGCCCTGAGCAGCCGCCCGGATAAACCCTTGACCAACATCTGCCCGGTCGGCCTTGCCGGATTGATGGAAAGGGGGATTGGACACCAGGAAGTCGTACGGACCCTCAATTCCTTTGGTGACATCGGACCAGATGCCCGTCATTGCCTTCTTGCCCTTGAAGGGCGCGAGGTTTTGTTCGGCCAGATCCAGAGCGCGTTTTTCTGCCTCATAAAGATCGAGGGCGGCGACCTTTGGCGCCTTTTCCAGAACTTGGCGGGAGAGGTAACCAAAGCCCGCGCCGAGATCCGCGCCCCGGCCGCTCAAACTGTCGGGGAGATTCTCGGCCAAAAGCCTGGACGCCGGATCGATCCGGTCCCAGGCAAAGACGCCGGGCCGGCTGATGTAAGCGCCATCGAGAACAGGCCGTGGTGCATCCAGACCCGACCAATCTGTCATCAGCGCAGTGTCGAGGTTGCTCGCATCAACAGGGGCCCAGACAACGCGGCACTTGTTCTTCGAGAGCTTGTCAGTACTGCCGAAGAGCGCCGAAAAGTCCTGCTCCAGCGTTTTCGCGCCTTCCGTATTGGGCGCACAAGCGATGACGGTGCCACCGGGCCTCGTCTTGGTGGCCGCCCGTGCGAGCAGGGCGCGTGCCTCCTGCCGCTGGCGTCCGGGCAAGACCAGCACGGCATCAAAGCCATCTTCCTGGGTCTCCGCGTCTACCTTGAACCCGGCTTTTTGCAGAGCATCGCGATCCGGTGCGAAGCTTTGCTCACAGACGACCTCGTGTGGCTCCAGATCTTTCAGCGGGCGTCCTGCGCGGGCGCGGAGCACAAGGAACCGGGCGCGGTCCGGCAGGCCCACGTCACCGGACGAGATTGGCAGCACCAGTGTTTCAAGAGCAGGATCGGACATAAGTGGCCTTTGCGAAGAATATCATAGCGCGCTCATACTCTCCGATAGCGGCTCCGTCAAAAGGCTGCGTCGTTTTTGAAGGGTTTTCCGTCGACCAGAAGGCGCAGCGGCAATGACCGGCCATCTTCAGTCACGGCCACCACCAGATTGACGCGCTCCGTATCCAGGTCCTCGATGATGAGGCCGTCGCCTTCGGGCAAGAAGAACGCATCTATACCGTAGTAGATGCGAATGTCGCTGCCGCCGACGGACTGGACGGTCCCGGCCATGGCGGCAGTACCGGAAGCATCCGGTGCCTTGCCAACGGAGGCCGCACGCATAACGCCGTCAGTCCCGGGCGCCAGACGGACATAGACCCGGTCTCCCTCCTTGGCCTCGTTTGCGCCGGGCAAATCAACGGACACACGGGCGATGGCCAAGTTGATGATCACATAATCGCCGCGCAGAAGGTCTCGCGGATCAACCGGGACCAGCGCCAGGGTCACCTCCTTGCCGCTCATCTGAACATCGAGACGGTCGATCAGAGGGAGAGCAATGAGGGTCAGCTGCACAAGCGCGATCAAGCCCCACTTCAAGAATGGAGATAGTTTGCGTGAGCGGGTGGCTGGCTGCTGATCGAGCGCTTCGGCGGTCATGAGCGAGCCTCCGCTTTGTCTGCCGGTCCTGATTTTCGTTTGAACAAACGGGCCAGCCAGAGCGCCATGCCAAGAAGGACAAGGCCGGCGATCAGGAAAAAGACTGACTGTCCCAAAAGGGAGCCGATGGTGACCTGAAGCAGCCAAAGTCCAACACCCGTCAGAGCGAGATAGGCACAGAGCATCCAGAAGCGGTTGTTGAACCAGGTTCCAAGGGTGCAAAGCCCGATCAACGAAGCGAGTGCGAGGGCCGACACCAACAATACGTTCTCAACAACCAAGGGCGCCAGACACGTGAGCAAGGCTAGCCCGACGGCGGCGAAAAGGGCAAGTGCCTTTTCCGTCTTGAACGACATCACAAGGCCAATGACACACAGCGCAACCGCTGACAGCAGGGGCAGCGCGACCGGTAGCGAGAAGACCCGCATCAGCGGAACACCGTCATCAAACTCCTGAACCGCAATCAGGCTGACGAACACAAGTGCGCACAGCATCATGAAGCCGATGTCCTGCAGGGCGCGCAGCATAAGCCAGTGTGCATGCGTCTTGACCGGTTTGTAGCTCGACCATTTCACATAAAGATCGCCGATCGGGCCAAGTTGGATCATGGTCGCGAACAGGCCGCCAAACCCTGCAAGGATCATGGCGCCAACGGCATCATCTCCACCCAGCATCCGGTCGGCCACCTCTCCAAACCAGCGTCCGTACGTAACGAGCAAGACAGCAATCGCTGCAAACCGGCTGAGCCGGGCAGGGTGGAAGAAGGGATGCAGGAAAATCGCGGCTAGAAACACGATGCTGATCACGGCGTCCGCCCCGCCTGCATGCTCTGTAAACATCCTCGACGACTGCCAGGTAACGGCAGCAATTGCAGCCACCGTCAGGGATGTGATGGATCCGGACAGCCAGGCAGCAGCAAGGGCGCCCATGCAAACCAGGAACGCGCCCCCGGACCAATCGGCGGGCATATGGAAAATCTGTCCGACCAGCGCCATCCCACCGACAAACACCAAGGTGGCAAAACCCGTCGCCAAATCCGAAAGACCTTTCTTGCCGGCCCGGGAGGCGAGGGCTGCCAAAAGGTGCGCGCCAAGGATCAAGGCGGCAATGCCTGCCAGCTTGATGGATTTCGGGATTGCACCCCAATTCGCGGCAATAAAGGCAAACAACGCCAAAGCAACGCAGACGACACCAATACCGGCCAGGGCCATGGGCAGTCTGGAGCGTCCGTCGTCCTGATCCTGGTCTTCCAGAATGGCTGCTGCGCCTTCCGGGGTCAGCCAGCCTTTGCCGACCCATGTCTCCAGATCGTCCCGCAGCCGTTTCTTGTAGGCCCAATCGAACATTGCCACTCCGCAAAATTGCCGTGTCACTTGTCTTTATCTCAGCGGGCCCGCTCCTGCCAGCCTTGCGTAATGCGCCTGGATATCCGCGTGTCTTGACCGCTTGGTCTAATTATGGCGCGGATATTCTGAGCACCTGACGTCGCTCATCATGATCTGTTTCGGCTTATCTTAAGGCCAAATGAAGGCTGGCAGCCAACGGAAAGTCAGCAAACTCAGTCACTTGTTGCCCTGGAAACACGCAGCAAAACTATTGGGCACGCCCTGCGTAGATGATGAGCAGTCGAAAGTACTGCTTGATTTTTGAGCATATTGATTTCAACGTCATCCAAACCTTCTTGAAATGCAGGGGAAATATATGCGTCTTCTCACAGGGGTGGCCCTCGCTTTGGCCCTAACATCGTCCACGGCTCTTGCAGCCACGGACATCAAATTCACGCTTGATTGGAAATTCGAAGGACCGGCAGCGCCGTTCTTCATCGCGCTCGACAAAGGGTACTTCGCCGACGAAGATCTGAACGTGACGATCGACACCGGAGCGGGCTCCCGCGAGTCGATCCCGCGTGTTGCGACCGGCACTTACGACATGGGCTTTGGCGACATAAACGCTCTGATAAAGGTTCTGGACGATCAGCCGGATCTCAAGGTGAAGGCCGTGATGATGGCCTATGAAACGCCGCCTTTCGCCGTGATTGGCCGCAAAAGCCAGGGTGTCACGGAAGATCCGAAGTCTCTGGAAGGCAAGACCCTTGGCGCCCCGCCGCCGGATGCGGCCTTTGGTCAGTGGCCGGCCTTCGTTGATGTCACAGGCATCGACACCTCCGGCATCAAAATCGAAAGTGTCGGCTTTCCGGTGCGCGAGCCGATGCTGGCGCAAGGCCAGGTCGATGCGATCTTCGGGTTCTCCTTCTCCTCGGTCATCAACCTGAAAGCCCAAGGGGTTCCGGAAGACGACATCTCCCTGATCCTGATGGGTGAGAACGGTCTGGGTCTTTATGGCAACGTGGTGATTACCAACACGGACTTTGCCGAGGAAAACCCGGAGGCCGTGAAAGGCTTCCTGAAGGCTCTGACCAAAGGCTATCTGGATGCAATTGCCGATCCGGCTGCTGCTATCCCTTACGTCATGAAGCGCAACGAAATCCTCGATGAAGCCGTCGAGATCGAGCGTCTGACGATGGCCGTTGAAGGCTCCATCGCGACACCGGCCGTGAAGGAAAACGGTTTTGGCGGTGTCGATGTGGATAAGCTGACGAAATCCATGGAATATCTCCAGGGCTCCATGGGTGTCAGCGCAACGCCTCCGGCACCGGAGCGGGTCTTTGATGCCAGCTATCTGCCGCCCAAAGAAGAGCGCATGCTGAAGTAGGTTTGTCGCTCCACGATGCTATGGCCGCAGCCGATCCGGCTGCGGTCTCCTTCCTTTTCCAACGGATCATTCAGTGACCGGATTTGTAGATTTAAGAGATGTCCGCCTGACCTATGGCGGCGCAGCAGATGGGACGCTCGCCCTCGATGGGCTCACCATGAGCGTCAAGAAGGGTGAATTTGCCGCTGTGGTCGGCCCGTCCGGATGTGGCAAGTCGACATTGATGAAGCTGGCCACCGGCCTGATCGCGCCGCAAAACGGCACCATCGAAGTCGCAGGGCATGAAGTGGACGGCCCTGTATCCGTTGCCGGCATGGCCTTCCAGAACCCGTCCATGCTGCCCTGGCGCTCCTCACTTGCCAACGTCATGCTGCCACTTGAGATCGTTCAGCCGCACCGATCCAAGTTCCGCTCTGAAAAACAAGCCTATACGGCCAAGGCGGAGGCTCTTTTGGAGCTGGTCGGGCTTAAGGGGTTTGGCGACAAATATCCATGGCAACTGTCCGGCGGCATGCAGCAAAGGGCCAATCTGTGCCGTGCGCTCATTCATGACCCAGCCCTGTTGATGCTGGACGAGCCTTTCGGCGCGCTCGACGCCTTCACCCGGGAAGAACTTTGGCAGGTCATGCGCGATCTGCACGCGGAAAAAGGGTTTACAACCATTTTGGTGACGCATGATTTGCGCGAAGCGGTGTTTCTCGCAGACAAGGTGTTCGTCATGAGCGCACGTCCCGGAACCATCATCCGTGAGCGCGAAGTCCCTTTTGAGCGTCCCCGTCCGATTGAATTGACCTATGAAAGCGCCTTCAACGACATTGTTCATGAACTGCGCGACCTGATCGCCAATGCGAGGGCTGCCGCATGACCTCATCCCGCTGGATCACCGCTGCGCCGTGGCTTTGGGCGATTGGTCTGTTTGTACTCTGGGAAGGCTCTGTCCAGGTTTTCGACATCCCGGTGATCATCTTGCCGGCACCGTCAGATATCTGGGCGGCAACCGTGAAGTACTGGTCGCCGATTTGGAAAAACTCCGTCCAGACGCTGTATACGACTGTTGTGGGTTTCGTCATGGCCGTTGTTGGCGGCATGGCGCTTGGCCTTGCAATCGGCTGGAGCCGGTCGATTTACGCCGGACTTTACCCGATCATGATTGGTTTCAACTCGATCCCGAAGGTCGCAGTCGTTCCGATCCTCGTCATCTGGTTCGGCATCGGGACCATTCCCGCCGTTATCACCGCATTCCTGATCGCCTTCTTTCCAATCGTTGTGAATGTGGCCACAGGTCTTGCGACGATTGAGCCGGAGATGGAAGACGTTTTGCGCGCGTTGGGGGCCAAGAAGCACGACATCATGCTGAAGGTCGGTATTCCACGAGCGATGCCTTATCTGTTCGGCTCGATGAAGGTGGCGATCACGCTGGCCTTCGTCGGATCGGTGATTTCTGAATCCATCGCGGCCAACTCAGGCCTTGGCTACATGATGCAGCTGGCCCAGTCCCAGTTTAACGTCCCGCTCGTTTGGGCAGGGCTTGTCGCTCTCGCTGTTCTGGGTATTATTATGTACGCACTAATGGCATGGCTGGAAATGCGAATGACGGGATGGGCACATCGCGGCAACCGCAATTAAGCCGGCAAAATTGAAATACTGAGATCAGAGCCAAACTCAATACCAATCCAGAGGGGGCTCTGAGGGGCGTCCGAGAGGCCCGGACGCCCTTTTTCATGGGCGCGAGGTCGCCTGAGCTCGCGACGCTCCGATCTCGACCAATCCATCCTATGACCGTACCCAAAACAGGTCTGATCGAGTTGACAGGAGGCTGAGTGGATCTCCGCTCGGCGGCGGGAATGACGTTGGGAAGACGGGCGCTTTCCCGGACGCAGCGCAAGCGGAGATCCGGGATCTACCCGTTCGCAGGGGCTGGTACGTATCGCGTGAAAGCTTCAGCGCGCTGGTGGGAGAGTAGATCCCGGCACAGGGCCGGGACGGCGCCGGCTGTTCTCCGCGCCACACACCACTGCTCAGCCCTCGTTGAGCATTTCCAGCTCCAGCCACTGTTCTTCCATGGCGTCTTTTTTGGTTGAAAGATCAGTGATTTGTGCGGACAACTTGGCAAACTTGTCCGGGTTCTTCGCGTAGAGCTCCGGGTCGTTCATGTCGCTTTGAAGTTTTTCAAGCTGCGCTTCAATTTTCTCGATGTCTTCAGGCAAAGATTTAAGCAGGTGCTGCTGGGTGAAGCTGAGTTTCGATTTCTTCTTCGGTTTTTCCTCTGAAGGCGTTGACCCTTGCGCCTTTTCCTTCCTGGACGGTGCTGACTTTTCCGCCTTGCGTGCGCTGACGCCTTCGCCGCGCTGGGCGAGCATGTCGGTGTAGCCGCCCGCATACTCCCGCCACACACCGTTGCCCTCTGAGACAATGACGGATGTCGCCACCCGGTCGAGGAAATCACGGTCGTGGCTGACGATCAGTGCCGTGCCCTTGTAATCGGCAAGCAACTCCTGCAGAAGATCGAGCGTTTCCAGATCAAGATCGTTGGTCGGCTCGTCGAGCACCATCATGTTGGATGTCGATGCCAGCGCCCGCGCAAGCAGGGCGCGCGCCCGCTCGCCGCCTGACAGCACGCCGACGGGCGTCCGGGCCTGTTCGGGCGAAAACAGGAAGTCCTTCATGTAGGACATGACATGTTTGGTTTCGTCGCCAATGACGACGGTGTCGCCGCGCCCGCCGGTCAGGACGGAGGATAGGTTGTCCTGTGGGTTGAGGTTTTCCCGCTTTTGGTCCAGCGTCACCATCTCCAGATTGGTGCCAAGGCGCACCGAGCCGGTGTCTGGAGTCAGCTCGCCTGTCAGCATCTTCAAGAGCGTTGTTTTGCCCGCTCCATTCGGGCCAACGAGGCCGATGCGGTCGCCGCGCTGGATGCGGGACGAGAAGTCCTGGACGATCGACCTGTCGCCATAGGTTTTCGAAATCCCCTTGGCCTCGATCACCAGCTTGCCGGAGGTTTCGCCTTCAGCTGCAGAAAGTTTGGCGGTGCCCTGCGGGCCGCGGTGTTCGCGCTTTTGCTTGCGCAGATCGGCCAGCTCGCGCACCCGGCGCATGTTCCGCTTGCGCCGCGCGGTGACCCCATAGGTCATCCAGTGTTCTTCGCGCTTGATCTTCTGCGCCAGCTTTTGCTGATCGACCTCTTCTTGCTCAAAGACCTCATCGCGCCAGGCTTCAAAATGCGCAAAGCCCTTGTCGAGGCGGCGCGAGATGCCCCGGTCGATCCAGACCGTTGCACGCGACAGGTTTTCCAGGAAGCGGCGGTCGTGGGAGATCAGAACGATGGCGGATTTCAGGCTCCGCAGCTCTTCTTCCAGCCACTCGATGGCCGGGAGATCGAGGTGGTTGGTCGGCTCATCGAGAAGGATAATATCCGGTTCGGGTGCCAGCGTGCGGGCAAGGGCCGCTCTGCGGGCTTCCCCGCCCGATAGCGAATTTGGATCTTCCTGACCGGTGAGGCCCAGAACTTCCAGTAGATAGGCCCCGCGATACGGATCGTCGCCGTCTGTCAGCCCTTCATTGACGTAGTCCAGTGTGGAGGTATACGCGGACAGGTCCGGTTCCTGCGGCAGGTAGCGGATTGTGCGGCCCGGCTGAAAAAACCGTTCGCCGGTGTCCATTTCCACCATGCCGGCGGCGATCTTCAACAGTGTCGATTTGCCCGAGCCGTTGCGCCCGACAAGGCACAGCCGTTCCCCTTCCGCTACGGAAAGTTCGGCGCCGGTCAAAAGCGGGGTGCCACCGAAGGTCAGGTGAACATCGCGAAGGGTCAAAAGCGGAGGAGGGGCCATGTGTGTCCGGTCTGGGAATTGAGGGTCTGGCGCCGGGTTTTACGGGCGCGGGGAGCGGCTTGCAAGCTCGGCTGGAAACGGCTTTGAAAGAATTGATCATCAGGCGGACGATTTTGGCCAAGAAAGCATGTATAGTGATTGCTGAAGGCAGGGGCAGAGCAACCGGGCAAACGTGGAGGCGTCAACGGTGACTGGTCGCAGCTTGAAAGAAATAACTGACCGTATGCGTCTGCAGACGCGCGCAGCGATGAGACTTGCAGCGGCTGGAGTGTTCGGCCTTGCAGTGATTGCAGGGACGGCGCTGGTAAGCGGATCGGGAGCCGCGAAAGCTGATTCCATCTACATCGGCAGCGGCGGCATTGGCTTTTCCTTCGGAACCGGTGGATATCGTGGCGGTGCCTATTACGGCGGTCGTGGCTACTATGGCGGCCGAGGGTATTATGGCGGCGGTTACTATAGACCGCACCGGCCTTACTATCGTCCGTACTACAAGCGCCCTTATCGCTACCGGTCACGAGTTCGGATCAATCCGCCCCTCTACATTGCGCCGCCGGTCGTTGTCCACCCGGGCGCCCCGCAGCGGGTCCCGTATACCAAGACCGGACTCGCGCCGTTCACGCCGGAGTACTACGCGTATTGTGCCCGCAAATTTAAGTCCTTTAACCCAAATACGGGCACGTATCTGGCTTACAGCGGGAAATACCGGTTCTGCCGGTGAGCCTCGTTTGTTCGTGTGTGGGTCCAAACTGATCGCACCGGCGCGCTGACCGCGCGTCGGTCTTCCTTGCCGCGAATTGCAGAGTCTTTTTGGAGGGCAAGGTCTTCGTGCCCAAGAGGCATTCCCTGCGTCAATCAGTAGTTAGAGTTTTCGAAATTTCGAATTAAGTTTGAATTACTTAGTAGTAATCACAGTGCGATAAATACAGCAAGCCGGATTAAGCTGTTTTTCATAGCTATCGATTTGGATGGTGTTCTAATTGGCCTCCAGATACTGGGAAATTCGATGAAAAAAACAGCCCTCTTTTCTGTCCTCCTGACAATGGTTCTGCAACCGGCTACGTCATGGGCGGACGAGATCACCGTAATGGCGGGCAACTTGCCACCCATGTTTCTTGACGGCGGCGGCGGCCGCGAGGCCGAGCTGATCACCGCGGCCCTTGAGAAATGCGGTCACACGGTCAAATTCAACATTCAGCCCTTCACACGCCACTGGGAAAGCTTCAAGAACGGGCAGGGCGATGCCGTCGCGACCGTTCCGATGGGCATGCCGATCGATGGCACTGCGACCGGTGTCTATATCCACTATCAGAACGGCGTCTCGTTTCTGACTGACAGTGGTGCCAGCTACGACGGTTTGCCGGATCTTTCTGGCAAGAAGGTCATCGGCTTCAAAGGTGCTGAAAGCATCATTCCGGGCCTTGCCGACCACACCGGTTCGTTTGCGGACTACAGGGAAGTTACCGACCAGATTACCCAGAGCCGGTCGTTGTTCGGCGGGCGTGTCGATGCGATCATCGGCGACGGCATGCTATTTGCGGAGTACAATCAGCAGCTTCGCGGCCAAAGCGATCTGCGGTTCGACCCCAATCAGTCTGTTTCCTTCAAGGCCGTGTTTGACTCCAGCCCGTACACCATGGCGTTCCGGGATGCGAAGATTGCGGCCGACTTTGACCGTTGTTTCAAAGAGCTTGAAGCCGACGGCACCGTGAAGGCGATCAACACAAAATGGGTCGATAAGTACCGTGACAGCCTGGGCTCCTCGTATCTCGGTTACTGATACTCAGAAGACTTGCTGACCAAGCCGGCCGGCTCCGGACCGGACGTGTCGAACAGTGTGCGCACATGTTCGGGCGTTCTGTTTGGGCTGGCCGGTTTTGTTTGTGACGCCAAGAAGGTGTAGCATCGGTGCTCCAGGCAACGCCGCAACACCCCTGATGCAACTATAGATAGTTATTTGGCTGCTTTTGCCGAGCGCAGCTTCTTTAGCTTGGCTTGATATTATCGGAAAATATTTCCCTTCCACGGTGATTTATAGGAAAAATATCGCCTTTTTGGATTCTTGGTGGAAACATATTCAGGCGATGCTTGAATGCACGTTATGGGCGTGGAATGTATATCGCCATCGTTTCTTAAATTGACAAAAATCCTGAGGGGAGAACGATATGATCAAGTCCTTGCGCGTCACCGCGCTCGCCGCCGCGCTGATGGCGGCAACATCGCTCACGGCCATGGCCGAAGTGGTTTATCACCGTGGGAACACAGGTGATCCGGAAACGCTGGACCAGCACAAGACGTCCACCGTCTATGAGGCGCACATTCTGCGCGATCTTTACGAAGGTCTCGTCGCTTACAACGCAAAAGGGGAAATTATCCCGGGTGTTGCCGAAAGCTGGACGGTCTCGAACGACGGCACTGTTTATACTTTCACGCTCCGCGAAGATGCCAAGTGGTCGAATGGCGACCCGGTGGTTGCTGGCGATTTCGTTTATTCGCTGCGCCGGATCATGAATCCGGAAACAGGCGCAAAATATGCAAACATCCTGTACCCGATAAAGAACGCCGAAGCCGTCAACACCGGTGATTTGGCGGTGGAGGAACTGGCCGTCAAAGCCATTGATGACCGCACGCTCGAAATCGCCTTGGAAGCGCCCACCCCGTATTTCATTGACTTGTTAGGTCACCAGACAGGACTGCCTGTGCACCCGGCCACCGTTGAGGCTCATGGCACGGATTTCGTGAAGCCGGAAAACATCGTTTCGAACGGGCCGTTCACGCTGGTCGAGTTCACACCGAACGCCCAGCTGAAGGCCAACAAGAACCCGCAGTTTCACGATGCGGACAATGTTCAGATTGATACGGTGATCTTCTATCCGACCGAAGACCGGGGCGCTGCCCTGCGCCGGTTCCAGGCCGGCGAGCTGCACACAAACAATGATGCGCCGACTGAGCAGGTCGCCTTCATGAAGGAGGAACTCGGGCCGCAGTTCCGCGTCGCGCCGTATCTTGGCAACTACTATTACGCTCTCAACCATGAGGACGAAGCGCTGTCCAACCCGGACGTGCGCCGGGCGCTCTCCATGGCGATCGACCGGGAGTTCCTTGCCGAGGAAATCTGGGGCAGCGTTATGGTTCCGGCTTATTCCTTCGTTCCGCCTGGCATCGGCAACTACGGTGAACCGGCTTATGCGGACTACAAGGACATGTCCTTGATTGACCGTGAAGATAAGGCGATCGAGTTGCTCGCAAGCGCAGGCTTTTCTCTGGACGATCCGCTGCAGCTGGAGATCCGTTACAACACTTCCGAAAACCACAAGAACACGGCCGTTGCGATTGCCGACATGTGGAAGCCGCTGGGTGTTGAAGTGTCCATGCTCAACACGGATGTCGCAACCCACTATGCGCATTTGCGGGACCGGGGTGACTTCGATGTCGCGCGCGCAGGCTGGATCGGCGATTACTCCGATCCGCAGAACTTCCTGTTTATGGTGGAAAGCGACAACACGGGTTTCAACTACGCGCGGTACAACAATCCGGAATACGACGCGCTGATGGATGAGGCTGCAAAGACCGTTGATCTGGAAAAGCGTGCCCAACTCCTGCAGCAGGCCGAAGCCCTGTTCATGCGCGACCTGCCGTTCATCCCGTTGATGTACTACGGTTCCATGAACCTCGTCTCCGACACGGTCACTGGATTTGAAGACAATCTTCAAAATATCCATCCGACACGCTGGATGAGCATCGCCCAATAACGGTAACGTTCGAAATTGGCGGCGGCGGATCTTCCGCTGCTGCCGGTTTTGCAAGATGGCGGCCTGAATGGTTTAGGGTCAGGACCCATTAATTTGGATGAATTGGTAGGGATGAATTTGTTCGGATACGAGGTGCAATGCTGCAGGAAACCGTCCGGTTTTCAAAGGTTTGCAACAACGTTGGCGGGCAAATTCGCTCTATTCTTCGGGAACGCAAAAACGGCTTCGATCCGCTACGTCAAACCGCTCAACCGGGCAGAAAGCCCGCTTATCGTGCTTTTCGTTGCAGCTCATCGCCGTTTGCGGCGCCAATTCAATCCAATTAATGGGTCCTGACCCTAAGATCATCGTGGAACGAGAAGGGCAAGCTGATGACCCGCTACGTGTTCGGTCGATTGCTGGGCGCAATCCCGACGATTTTTCTGATTGTAACAATCTCCTTCTTTTTGATCCGGATCGCGCCGGGCGGGCCGTTCGACCTCGAACGCCCGCTTGAGGCCAAGGTGATGGAAAATCTGAACAAGATTTATCACTTGGATGAGCCGCTCTGGACACAGTACCTGCTCTATCTGAAATCCATTTCGCAGCTCGATTTTGGCCCGAGCTTTTACTTTCGCGACTTCACCATCAATGAGCTCTTTGCCGCCAGCTTGCCGATCTCGATTCAGCTCGGTTTGAGCGCTCTTGCCCTGGCGCTGGTTGTCGGTGGTCTAATGGGGGTTGTGGCGGCGCTCCGGCAAAATGGTCCGGCAGATTACTCTGTCATGGCCGCTGCGACCCTTGGTGTGACCATACCGAACTTTGTCGTGGCTCCCGTGCTCACGCTCTTGCTCGGTGTCTGGCTCGGTTGGCTGCCTGTGGGCGGCTGGGGCGATGGGGCATTCGTCAACAAGATCCTGCCCGTGGTGACCCTGGCATTACCGCAGATTGCGGTGATTGCCCGATTGACCCGCGGATCCATGATCGAGGCCTTGCGCTCCAACCACGTTCGGACTGCCAGGGCCTATGGTTTAACGAACTACCTCGTGATCGTGGTTCACACCTTGCGCGGCGCGATCCTGCCGGTGGTGTCTTATATGGGGCCGGCCGCGGCTGCCCTGTTGACCGGATCCGTGGTGGTGGAGACCATCTTCGGTATTCCCGGCATTGGCCGCTATTTCGTGCAAGGCGCGCTGAACCGCGACTACACGCTGGTTATGGGTACCGTGGTCGTCGTGGCGTGTTTCGTCATCATCTTCAACCTGGTCGTGGATCTGCTTTATGCGCTTCTTGATCCGCGCGTGCGCTACGACTGAGAAAAACACACATGTCTGTCACGACACCCGATACCATCGGCGTTCCGCAACGCGGGCGCTCGCTCTGGGATGATGCCCGGGACCGGCTTTTGGCGAACAAGGCGGCTGTTGCCAGCATGATTGTTCTGGCCACCATCGCGCTGTTGTCGGCCCTTGGCCCGATCCTGTCGCCGCATGACTATGACACCGTTTACAGGGACTATGTGAAGGTACCCTCAAGCCTTGTTGCTTACCCGAAACCGGATCAGGTTGAACCGGCATTTGAAGCCCTTGTGAAACGGGCGCGCTTGAACCTTGAAAGCTATGAGCGGGTTGGTGATCAGGTGGTTGCGGAAGTGACCTCCCGCCGGGCCATTGATCCCCGATCAACCCGGTACATCGACCGAAGCGACCTGTTCAAAAACGCGGCCTTGAGCGACCTTGCGGATGAAGACAAGCGCGCGACGCTGACTGCCGACATCAACTATCTGCATTTCTACTTTGGCACCGATGCCAATGGCCGGGATCTGATGACCCGGACGTTCATTGCCGGCCGTGTTTCTCTGACGATCGGTCTTCTCGCGACGGTCGTAGCCATCACCATCGGTGTTCTTTACGGGGCGACGTCCGGATATCTCGGCGGACGGGCCGATCAGCTGATGATGCGGGTGGTCGACATCCTCTATTCGCTCCCCTTCATCTTCTTCGTGATCATGCTGGTGGTGTTCTTCGGCCGGAATTTCATTTTGATGTTTATCGCAGTTGGAGCAGTCGAATGGCTGGACATGGCCAGGATCGTGCGCGGTCAGACGTTGACCATAAAGCGGCAGGAATTCGTGCAGGCAGCCGAGGCGATGGGCGTTGGGGACGGCGGCATCGTTCGCCGGCACATTATCCCGAACACGCTCGGCCCGGTGGTTGTCTACATGACCCTGCTCGTGCCGAAGGTGATTCTTCTTGAAAGTTTCCTGTCGTTCCTCGGTCTTGGCATCCAGGAACCGATGACGAGTTGGGGCGTTCTGATTTCCGAAGGCGCCCGAAATCTGCAAGGGTCAGCCTGGATGCTGATCTTCCCATCCATCTTCCTGACATCGACGCTGTTCGCGCTGAACTTTATCGGCGACGGCTTGCGCGATGCGCTGGATCCCAAGGACCGATAGGAGGGAGACCCATGCAAGACCCAAAACACCCGGTCCTGGCGATCAAGGACCTGAAAGTCGACTTTAAGACCGCCACCGGTCCGGTCAATGCCGTACGCGGCGTTGATATCAACGTGAAGCCCGGAGAAACCGTCGCCATCGTCGGCGAGAGCGGCTCCGGAAAAAGCCAGACACTGATGGCTGCGATGGGGCTTCTTGCCTCCAATGGCCTGACGCAAGGCGAAGTCCTGTACGAGGATACCAACATCCTGGGATTGCCGGCGCACCAGTTGAACAAGGTGCGCGGCAAGAAGATCACCATGATCTTTCAGGAGCCCATGACCTCGCTGGACCCGCTTTACACAATCGGGCGCCAGCTCGCCGAGCCGATGGTCGTACACGGCGGCCTCAGCTGGAAACAGGCGAAGGCGAAAGCCTTGGAGCTTTTGAAGCTCGTCAACATTCCGGACCCGGAGCGCAAGATCAAGGCGTATCCATACGAGATGTCCGGAGGCCAGCGCCAGCGTGTAATGATCGCCATGGCGCTTGCCAATGACCCCGATGTCCTGATCGCAGACGAGCCGACGACGGCGCTCGATGTGACCACCCAGGCGCAGATCCTGGATCTTCTGGCTGATCTGCAAAAACGTCTGGGCATGGCCGTGATCTTCATCACTCATGATCTCGGCATTGTCCGTCGGATCGCCGACCGGGTCTATGTGATGAAGACCGGCGAGGTGGTGGAAAGCGGCGAGACAGCTCGCATCTTCACCCAGCCGGAACACCCGTACACCAGGATGCTGCTCGACGCGGAACCGACGGGTCATAAGCCTCCTGTACCCGACAACACACCGGTGCTTCTGGAAGCGCAGAAAGTGGATGTGGAGTTTGTTCTGGAGGCAGGGCTTTTTGGTCCGGCCCATATCTTGAGGGCTGTCGACAATATCAGCTTCTCCCTGCGCCAGGGCCAGACGCTGGGCATCGTCGGTGAGAGCGGATCCGGCAAGTCCACGCTCGGCCGCGCCGTTTTAAACTTGCTGCCGGCCGGTGGGCGGGTTGTCTTTCAAGGGGAGGTGGTCTCGGGCAAGGACCGGGCCGCCATGCAGGCTTTGCGCAAGGACATGCAGCTGATCTTTCAGGATCCATTTGGGTCCTTGAGCCCGCGGATGACTGTCGGGCAGATCATCTCCGAAGGTCTTTTGGTGCATGAGCCTTCCTCAAGCGCTCGGGACAGGGATCAAAGAGCCTGCCAGGCGCTGGAGGAAGTCTCGCTCGATCCTGAGATGCGCAACCGCTATCCGCACGAGTTTTCCGGTGGTCAGCGTCAGCGCATTGCAATTGCGCGGACAATGGTTCTAAAGCCGCAGTTTGTCGTTCTGGACGAGCCGACATCCGCGCTCGACCGGACCATTCAAAAACAGGTGGTGGAGCTTTTGCGCGGCCTGCAGAAGGCGCATGATCTGACCTATCTCTTCATCAGCCACGATCTTGCGGTTGTGCGGGCACTGTCGGACACCGTGATGGTGATGCAGCGGGGCAAGGTGGTCGAGGCGGGAAGCGTGGACGACATCTTCCAGGCACCACAAAACGCCTACACCAAAGAGCTCATTGGCGCCGCGATGCTGACCCAGCAGCAGATGATGGAAACAGCTTAAGTAGCGTTTGGCAAAACATGGAGCCGGTCACCAAAACGGTGGCCGGAGCTTGTCGGTATCATTGCGGCGCCTGTGCCGCTCAGATCTTTGCGAAGACTTCCGTCCGCACCTCGTCGGTGACTTCAATCGTGTTTGTCGTCGCGTGCTGGATAGCCATTTTTCGAGCATGATCAGGATCTTTGGTGGCAATCGCCTCGATCAGTTCGTGATGGGAGGCTTTGATCTTGTCGATCCAGATCAGATTGCTCGTGTGCCGGGTGATAATAAACCGGTGCAAGTGAAGCAGCGTGCGCAAAAGCACCGGCTCGAGTACTGGCATATCGGCGAAGCGCAACATGGTCATATGGAAGGCGATATCTGCCTCGGAGATGCCGATCTTGTCGCGTTTGGCCCGGATATCGTCATAGCGGGCTGCCAATTGGCGAAGGGTGTCCAGCTGATCTTCTGTGATGTCTGGCGTAATCCGGTCCACGGCTGCTGTTTCGATGTTGAGGCGCAGCCGGAAAAGGATGATCGCTTCTTTATTGGTGGTTTGGGTGACAAACGTGCCCTGATACCCGCGCCGGATCACCAAACCGTCTTCCTGAAGAGTTAAAAGCGCTTCGCGGATCGTACTTTGCGAACAGCTATAGGACTGCGCGAGTGATTGTTCCGTGATTGGGCTGGCCGGCGTCAGTTCTCCCAAAAGGATCTGACGCTTCATATTGTCATAGACAGTGTCAGCCTTGCGTCTGCGGCGCTCGCCTTGAAAGCCCGCAGCCTGCGGATCTGTTGCCCCAACATCGAATACCAAGTCAGCCCCCATTACCGACGTGAATTGCGAACTGTCACAGCAGTTACAGGCGCCGGACGTCGTGTCCGGCCCTGAAGCTTCTTCCCGAGTTATGCCGCAGGTCTGGAGACAGCGGCCGATGGGGCGTGCCAGTTCGCACGCAGATGTTCTTGATTAATTGGATTTTTTGGTTTCCGGACCCGGATCAGCCGTTTGGTGTTTTTCTTATTGTCGGCGGTTCGGCAAACCGATGCACATTTCAAGAAACATCTGCAAAATTTGCAATGTATGCATCCTCGAATGGACCGCTTCGAAAAACAATCGCTAAATCGCGATCAGTGGTCACAAGTTCGCGAGAATGTTGAATTAATGTGGCTAGATTTGTCTATTTCGCTGTTGTTTTCAAAGCGTTGATCCAATTCCGGAAAAACACTTTCTCTAGAGTTTGTTTCGAAAACCCGCGCGCATCCAGGACCTCGGCCAGACGCGGCAGTCCTGTGACGTCGCTGAGGTCCCTCGGCGGGGCGCAGCCGTCAAAATCCGACCCCAAGGCAACGCCGTCTTCGCCCAGCCTGTCAACGAGATAGGCGGCATGATCGGCCACAACATCAAGCGGCGTGTCCTGGTTGAAGTTGCCGTCAGGACGCAGAAAGCCGACGAAGAAGTTGATGCCGACGAGGCCGCCACTTTCCTTGATGGCGTCCAGCTGCTTATCGGTCAGGTTCCGGCTGTTGGCGCAGATAGCGTGCACATTTGAATGACTGGCGATGATTGGCTTGTCTGTTATGCGTGCGACATCCCAGAAGCCTTTTTCGTTCAGATGAGATACATCCACCAGAATACCCATCTGATTACAGGCGCGCACCAGATCGCGGCCGGCACCGGTCAGGCCCGGCCCAATATCCGGGCTGTGGGGATGCGCCATCGGCACGCCATAACCAAAGGCGTTTTCCCGGCTCCAAACAAGACCGAGGGAGCGAAGGCCGCGCTGGTAGAAAGCCTCAAGCTCATAGAAATTGGTGTCGATGGCCTCTGCACCTTCAATATGCAGGCTGATGGACAGCTGGTCCTTTTCCATGGCGCTTTCGATCGCATCCGGCGACCGGCAAATGGCAACGGCTCCGTCCGAATCCGCTTCCAGCCGTTCAGCTCGTTCCAGCATCCTTTTGGTAAAGCTGAGGGCCAGCTTTTGATCAACAGGGAGGAAGTTCCGTTTGTCGCTGGGCGAAAAGGGCTTGGAAAAGTCCTGTTCCGGATTAGATGGAACGAACATGGCAAAAAGGCCGCCTGCAAAGCCGCCTTCCTTGGCACGCGGCAAGTCGATATGGCCGCGATCGGATCGTTCGAAGAAGTCGCGAGTCTTTCCGCGGATCGCGTCAATCTCCAGCTTCAAAAGCGTGTCATTGTGTCCGTCAAAAGCCGGGATATGCGAAGTCATATGGATGGGTGCCGTTGTTTTTATTGGAAGCTGGAAAATGGTGAGGCAGGCGGGCTGCTTTCAAGAGGCGTCTACTTTAGCCGCAAATTCTGGAAATGTAAGCGCCTGAAGGCAATGTGACTTGCACTCCTTGCGATGCTCGACTTATGAAGAGACCGGATTTTGGAGGTTTCATGACGCGCCGGACATTTGAAAGCACCGAGGCACCCCTTGCGCTGAGCAAAGGTCTCAGCCGGAGAAGCCTGATGGCGGGCGGGCTGGTTTTGGCGGCGGGAACACTCGCTGGATGCCAGACCTATGAACAGGTCGTCGGCTTGCCCGATCAGCCACCGCTGCCGGACGAAGAGTTCGATTATGCATCCGCCTACGCGGCATTGCCGGATGGCGATTTCACCTGGCCCGCCATCAACTACAAGGCGTTTGATGAGCAGTACTTGCGTCAAGTCGTTGAGTATAAGACCCGCGAGCGGCCCGGCACGATCATTGTAGACCCTTACAACAACTACCTCTACTGGGTGCTGCCGGGCGGCAAGGCGCTGCGCTACGGCATCGGTGTCGGGCGGGCCGGGTTCGCCTGGTCGGGTGAAGCCTTGATCCGGGTCAAGCGGCCGCACCCGATCTGGCGCCCTCCACGGGAGATGATTGCCCGCAAGCCGTCACTTGAGCGCTATTGGGAGAAAGGCTTTCCGCCGGGGCTGCGCAATCCGCTTGGCGCGCGCGCCATGGATCTGTGGCAAGGCAGTGTGGACACGCTGTACCGGATCCACGGCACCAACAAGCCGTCATCCATCGGCAAGAGCGTGTCGTCCGGCTGCATCCGCATGTGGCAACAGGATGTGATCGATCTGTTTGACCGGGTGCCGCTGCGCACCAAAGTGGTTGTCCTGACCAAGGACGAGGACATTTCCACTTAAAAGGTTGAGTTCAGCTGTTCCGGTGCCTGTCAAGGCATCGGAGCTGCGAGCGCGACATCATGCAGGACCGCTGCGAAGTGGCAGACGGCTGCCGCCAGAACAAACGCATGCCAGATTGCGTTCTGGAACAGCAGGTTCTTCCAAGCATAGAACACGGTTCCGATCGTGTAGAGCAAACCGCCCGCCACAATCATCCAGAAGCCAAAGGCCGACGCATTCTCCATGAGTGGTTTGACAACGAAAACCACCACCCAGCCAAGGCCGAGGCAGATTGGCACCGTCAAGCGGTCCATGCCTTGCAGGTTTAAAAGTTTCACGATTGCTCCGGTCAGAGCGCCGCTCCAGACAACGGCCAGCAGAACACCGCCGGTCCAGCCGCCGATGATCATGGCTGCGAGCGGCGTGTACGTGCCCGCAATCATCAGGAAGATCGCCGCGTGATCCAAGCGGCGCAACACACCGGCTTTGTGATCTTTTGCAAACATGTTGTAGAGCGCCGAGCAAATCAGCATGGCCATCAGGCAGGCGGTATAGACCAGAACACTGACCTGGCGGGCGAGATCACCACTGTTCCAGAGTGTGAGTGTCAGGATAATCGTTGCCGCAACACCGAGGCCAATTCCAATCACATGGATCGTTCCGTCGGCGATCAACTCGCCGAGCGTCTGGTGTCTGGGCTGGGGGCGGTTTTGCGCCATGTTCTACTCCGTTGCGGCAATCGTTTCAGTTTGCCTCCCCGAACGGTATCACCGACCGTGGGATCAAAGTGTCAATATCCGGTTAGGATGCCGTCATGATGCAGCCTGCTGTTCCGGGCGGATGGCAAGCCAGCAAAAGGCCGTGCAGCCCACAAAATGACCCCGACCGTACAAAAAACAGCCGGGAAACCCGCGCCGATCGCCAGGAATACGCTGCCGAGCGTGACACCCAGCGTTGCACCGATCAACCGGAAGGTGATCAACAAGCCGCTCACTTCCCCTTGTTTTTCTGCCGGCACCGCGTTGGCCGTGATCCTGCCTGCCGGGATCATGGCAAAGGGAAGGGCGATGCCCCAGATCAGAAGAAAGGGAGCGAGGTAAAGGTAATTGTCCAGGAGCATCGCAGCTCCGATGCACAAATTGGCTGCAATCAAAACGATCAGCCCGCCAAGAACGGGCCGGCGGGATCCAGATTTATCGGCAATCGTTCCGGCAGGCGCTGACAGGAAGGGGATTGGCAAGACGGCGATTACGGTCGCTGCACCGGCCCAAAGAGCCGAATAGGATAGATCGAGCTGGAGATATTGCGGCACGAGCACAGCGACGACAATCTTGCTCATCTGGGTCAGCAGGAAAACAAGAACGCCTGCCGTGAAGGCCGGGGACTGGAACAAGCGCACGTCAATAAGCGGGGACGCCTGGCGGACTTCCCAGATCACAAAAGCGCTCAACCCGACGATGCCGCCGGCAAGGCTGAGATAGATCAGCCGTGTTCCCCAGCCTGCATCCGGTCCTTCCATCAATCCGAAAATCAAAGCTGTCAGGCCGACGAGCAGAAGAATGAGGCCAATGCGGTCGATGTCCGGCCGGGCACTTTTGGCATCCGGCGCGCGCCAGAGCATACAGGCAAGTACGCCGGCCGTCCCAACAACCGGAATGTTGATCCAAAACACCCATCGCCAGGAGAGCAGGTCGGTCAAGACACCGCCAATCAGCGGCCCCGCAGCCAAGAACAAGGTTGCGGTCGCACCGAGAACACCGAGCGCGCGGCCACGCTCGTCCGATTCGAAGGTCAGAGTTGCAGCAGCGAAGGTGATCGGAAACATGATCGCGGCGCACAATCCTTGCACCACACGCATCATGATCAAGAGCGCCGCATTGTCCGCGAACCCGGCTATCAGACAGGCGACGGCGAAGAGCGAGCAGCTGGCAATCAGCGCTGGACGGAGGCCAAACAGATCAATGGCCTTGCCGCCGATCGCAGCGAAACAGGTGAACGCCAGCATGTAGGCGTTGAGGATCCAGTGTGCGGTTGTTGCCGATAATCCGAGGTCTGTTTGGATCGCAGGCAGAGAAACACCCAAAACCGTCTCGTCCAGCATCACGAGCCCGCCGAGACCGCCCATGGCGAAAACCAGGCCGCGCCGGCGGTTGTGCTCTGAAAGTCCTGCCATGTGCACTCTTCTGGCGAAAGGTCCGTTGGCCTCAGCCTAGTGCGGGCACGGCGGGTCGTACAGGCTGTTTTCTGACCAAGAGGCACGTCTGCAGTCAAAGCTCGCGACCATGAATCTTGATTTAAAATATCTTTTTAATAAGTATCTTGATATAAAGATAATTGTCGGCTATCTGATGTGCATCGCCACAGTTCCTGGGTTTAAGGAGTTTTGAAATGACCCGTGTTGCAGACCATCCGGTTGATGATCTTTTTTTGAAGCGCTGGTCCCCGCGCGCGTTCGATGGGGCTCCGATGCCCGAAGCGGAATTGAAAACCATTCTGGAAGCCGCAAGGTGGGCGCCGTCAGCTTTCAATACGCAGCCTTGGCGGTTCATTTACGCAATGCGCGGAGATGCTGAATTTGAACGGCTTTACGCCTTGCTGGACGATTTCAACGGGAGCTGGGCCGTTGGCGCCTCAGCGCTGGTCTTTGTGATTTCAGATTCCTTGGTCGACGGCGTCAGTGAAGACGGACCGGTTCCGGCAATTTTTCACGCGTTTGATGCCGGTGGTGCATGGGCCCAGGCTGCGCTGCAAGCCACGCTGCTCGGCTACCATACGCACGCCATGGCAGGCTTGCGCAGAGACCAGGCCCATGAGGTTCTCGGCTTGCCGGAACGGTTGAAGGTCCATGTCGCCTTTGCCATCGGCCGCCGCGGAGATGCTGAGCAGTTGACGCCAGAGCTTCAGCAGCAAGAACGTCCAAGCGGCCGGCGGCCCTTGAGCGAGATTGCCTTTCACGGCCGCTTTGGGCTGCCTTTGGACGCAGCCGCTTAGCCAGCAGAAAGGTGCCCGGTTTTTCGCCAGACCCGGGCACCGTTGTCTGTCTTGATCGTCTGACTGCTGCCTGCCGGCAAACGCAGCCAGGTGCCTTGATCATAGCGGCCGTTTTCGTCGTCAAAGGCACCTTCAACGACAAAATACTCCGCGCCGCCGGGGAAGGATTGCTCGCCAAAAGCCGCGCCGCTCTCCCAGTGAAGCATCACCACCTCTTCTTCGGGGCGCACAAAGAGGGGAAGAATGTGTTCGCCCGTGCGGCCCGCCTGCCACCCCGCCGGATCCAGCGTGTCGACGCGCACAAACGTGTCGTCGTCTGTCTGCATCTGTCGCAACTTGACGAGGATCACCGCTCCAGGTTCGCTGGATGGAATATGCCGTGAGCCTGGCGGGTTGCGGACATACATGCCTTTCGGAAAGTCGCCGGTCTCATCGGTAAAGACGCCGTCGAGCACCAGAAACTCTTCGCCGAGATCATGGGAATGCGCTGAAAAAGAAGATCCTGGAGCATAGCGAACCAAGCTGGTTGCCCGCGCGACCTCTTCGCCGTCGCGTTCCAGCATACGCCGCTCCACACCAGCCATTGGGGAGGCGATCCAATCGAGGGTCGCGCTATCTACCTGGGCCCGTTTCGACAAATCGGCGTGGATCTTCATCCAGTCAGCTCCTGCTTAACATGTATTTGTATTTGATGTGGTGTTTGGCAACGCAAAGGGAAGAGCTTCAATCCATGAGGGGAGCTGACGGATCGCCGGTGTTTGGAATGGGTAGAGCAAGGTGCCCGAACGCCACCTTGTAGTCTTCCGTCCGTCTGACCTCCCTAATTGCTGCACTCACAGCATCGACAAGTTGGACCGGCACAGTCTGTTGGCTGAACATGAAATGCACCGGCTCCTCCCAAACGGGAAAGGGATGCACTTCAAAGGCCCCTTCCAGGCCCATCCGGTTCGCAACGCCCATGACGGCGCTGGGCATTTCGACCAAGGCATCTATCCGGCCGGTTTCCAGCATGCGGATGCCTTCGGTGGTGGTCGTTGTGTGGAAGACATGATGCTGCCCGGCGTCGCTTCTCATGAAATTGTCAAAGAGCATTCCGCGATAAGAAGCGCGCTCGTGACCGACGATCAGCTGATGGTCAATGATGTCGTTGATCTCTGAGATAGGATGGGTTTCGGCCTCACCCTTTCGAAAGATCAGCCGGGCGAGTTCGTTCCGGTAAGGGGCGGAATAGTGGGCGAACTTGGACCGGTGCTCCGTGATGGACGCAAAGGGGACCATGTCGATGTTGCCTTGCGACAATTCCACGATTGCACGCTTGAACGGCATGATTTCCAGTTCGATCGGGCAATCGATGAGATCAAAGACAGCTCGAACCAGCTCGACATCTGTGCCGATGAGCTTGCCGCCAGGTGCTTTGTGGCTGAATGGGAAGTAGTCGCCGGACGCCCGCACACGCAACGGCTCGGAACACAAGGCGTTCTGTGTTGCGGCGGTAGAAAATGGAGCAACAGGCGCTACGAAGACGAGAGGCAGAAGCAGCACGCAAAGACAGTTGCCACACTTTTTGAGGCTACTTCGGTGTATGCCCGCAAATCGGAAACGAAAGCGGGACTTGAAGATCTGAAGGTATGGCGCTGGCGGCATTGACGCTCCCTTTATGCATCCTCAATTGGTCTCGGAACCCGCATTTGCAGGGCTGCCGACACTCATGGACCCGAACTGTGATGTATACTCGGGCGTCTGCACCGCATCGGCCAATAAGGCATCGATTTGGGCGACGAAATCTGGAGAAACGGTCTTCCGGCTGAACATGAAGTGGACCGGTTCGCTCCAGAGCAAAAAGGGATGTTCGGCAATCTGGTCACGGACCCCAAGTGTTTCTGCAAGGGCGAACACGGCAGCTGGTGTTTCAACGATGGCGTTGATGCGCCCTTTTACCAGCATGTTCAGGCTTTGGCGGGAGCTGCTGACTTGAATTATGTTTTTCTTGGCCGCCGGGTTTGCCATGAACGTTTCAAATAAATCGCCGCGATAGGTTCCAACATCATGGGCCAATAGGAGTTTGAGCTTGAGAAGATCCCCAACCTCAGTGATTGGATACCTGCCCTGATCACGGGCACGGATGATCAATCCGGCTGTTTCGTTTCTATAGGGGGCGGAAAACAAAGCAAAATTCTGTCGCTCTGCAGTGACGGAGGCGAACATCATCATGTCGATCCGCCCGGCTGCCAGCTCCACCACAGCGCGGGGGAATGGCAAATCCAGGAATTGTGGGGTGCACCCTGCCTCTCCGAGGATTTGTTGGACGAACCGGAGATCAAGACCCGTCAGTTTGCCGTCAGCACCGATATAGCTGAATGGTTCGTAATCATCGGAAGCACCAACGCGAAAGTTGTCTGGACAGTCTTCTGCGTGGACGAAAGCAGACGGGAATATTGTCCAGAGGACAGCAAGAACGCCAATGGCAGGCCGGAAGAGGGCGTTGAACAGTTTTCTGAGTGACATGACAATCATTTCGCTGCTGCTCCTCGCGTGTGATGCCGGCCGATGTCGGGATCAAACGGCGTATCTTACTTCAAAATTACCTCGTATGAATCCTGCTGCGCTTAAGTTTGGCAAAGTAGTCATCTAAGTTTTATATTATTTCTGATTGTGTATTTTGTATTATGCACCTCTTTTATTGAATGGTATCTGATAGCCGCATGATAAAAAACTTAATTCCCGCAGCTTGGTAAAACGTTGTGGGTGTTTGCTGTTTGTCGGGTCTGATGCAAAGCGTCCAGTGCGGCCAGCATATTTGCCTGAAACCCGCGTTCCAGGGTGGATTTCAGGGATAACCTCTGCTAATCGCAACAGCCGCTTTTCATGATCCGAGGAATCGTTTTCACTCGCGTCTCGTAGACAGCTGAGAAAGGGTGGTGGCGCTGGTTTGCGCCCGGTTGTGCATGACCGTTCAGATCGACATTGGTGACATGGCTGGAGGCAAACGCGCCGGGCTCGATTTGGAAGAGCTTCTGGCAACCCGTTTGCTCGTTCAGGGCAACTCGGGATCCGGCAAATCGCACCTGTTGCGCCGGCTTCTGGAGCAGTCCGCCCAGTGGGTGCAGCAGGCCATTATTGACCCGGAAGGGGACTTTGTGACCCTTGCCGACAAATACGGCCATGTGGTCGTTGATGCGGTCGGGACTGAGAAAGACCTCAAGATGATTGCTGGGCGCGTGCGCCAGCACCGCGTATCCGTTGTGCTTAATCTGGAGGGTCTGGATGCGGACCGTCAGATGAAGGCAGCAGCCACTTTCCTGGACGGTCTTTTTGATGCGGACCGGGACCTTTGGTATCCGATGCTCGTGGTGGTGGACGAAGCGCAGCTCTTTGCGCCGGCCGCAGCCGGGGAAGTCACCGAAGAAGCGCGCCGCAGATCGCTTGGCGCGATGACGGATCTGATGTGCCGGGGGCGGAAACGCGGGCTTGCAGGGATCATTGCGACGCAGCGCCTTGCAAAGCTCGCCAAGAATGTCGCTGCAGAAGCGTCCAACTTCCTGATGGGCCGGACATTCCTCGATATCGACATGGCCCGGGCGGCGGACTTGCTCGGGATGGAGCGGCGTCAGGCGGAAAGCTTCCGCAATCTGGATCGGGGCCATTTCATCGCGCTCGGCCCGGCAGTTTCACGCCGTCCGATCCCGGTCAAGATCGGCCCGGTTGAAACGGCTGGCCGCGGCGGCGGACCAAAGCTGATGCCGCTTCCTGAACAGCCGAAGGAAGAAGCCAAGGATCTGATTTTTACCCGGTCCCCCGACGAGATCCCGGTACGGCCGAGGATCGCCGAACCGGTTGCCTCGACCGATGATGTTCTGAACCAATTGACCAGTGCCGGGGATGCGGCAGAAGCCCACATCCCGCAAGCCGACAATTTGTTTGAGCACGGCGAGCGCGAAGAAAAGATCGATCAGATCATCACCGAAATTCTGGATGAGGATGAGGCAGCGTTTCAGCCGATTGCCTCGCTCTACCAGGATTTCCAGGTCCGCTGCCGGATCGCCAAACTCACCGGCGGAACGCCTGATCTCCAGACTTTCCGGGAAAAACTGTCGGTTGCCCGCGCCGGTGTTGAAAAGGGCGAGGTGGATGACAGTGCCTGGCAGCAGGCCGAGCTGATCGCAGCCGAGCTTCCGGAGGACATGCGCGGGGTCTATCTGCTGCTTGCAAAGGCGGCGCTCGCGAAAGCGCCGTGCCCAGGCAACATCGAAATTGCAACGGCTTACGGTACCCGGTCCCCGGGGCGGGCCCGCTGGCTCTTGTCCCACATGGAAGAGCGCGGGTTTTTAGTCTGTGCGACCGATCTGCGCGGCAACCGGATTGTGACGCTGACGGATCTTGGGTGGCGAACAGAGCCGGGCGACGAAGCCGCCGCCTGACGGACCGGCCACAAAACTGTTAAGCGGACTTGATTGCAGGCGCGTATTTGCTGCTTATCTCTTCGGAACCGGAGCGAACAGTCTTTAGGAGATGCACCATGATACGTTGGCTTGTGCTGCTGGTTTCGCATGGCGGAATGCTGGCCATCGGGTTTGCGCTGGGGGTCTATTTTCTACCCATTCTGACAGCGCCCAAAGGGCCGGATGCGGCCGTTCTCGCAGAAGCCAGCCAGTCTGCTGAGTACCAAGCCGCGCTCACCCGCGATCTCAAGGGAAGTGACTTTCTGCATTGGGGCGAAGGGTCCATCAGTCTGTCTCAGGACAAGATTGTGCATACCGGCGCGCTCTCACCCGGCCCGGACTACAAGCTTTATTTGGTCAAGGAGTTCGTCGAAGACGAAGCGGGGTTTGAAGCAGTTCGGGAAAGCGCTGTTCAAATCGCCGACATCAACACTTTCGATGGTTTCATTGCCGACGTTCCAGATGGGGTGAACATTGAGGATTACACCACAGTCCTTGTGTGGTGTGAGGCATTCAGCGAGTTCATCACCGCCGCGAAATACCGGTGAGCAAAAACGAATATCAGCCGGACAAAGGAACCTGATCAAGTCGGGATGGCCCACTACTTCTTGTGTCTTGCGTTATCAAACAAGACCATTGCGAGGTTCAAGACAACAATGACAAGAATGGCTCCAAAGACGTAGGCGCCAAATCGTTTGGGCGACATGCCGACCGGAACGTCGAACATCATCACGATCATGCCGAACAAAGCCGTCAACATGATAAGTGGCATGACTGTGTTCTGGAATTTCATGTCTTGGCTCCAAAATCCTGATGCTGCTGATGCAGTCCGGTTTTTGTTTTGTTTTGGTTGGTATCAGATCCTGAAAGACAGGCCTGTTTGCTTGTCGGCCAGCATATTAAAATGCAGTCCGAGTACCTTGTGATCGTCTTCGGCAGATGTTTGAAAACTCCGGCGGTCCGTGTCTTTGACAATCAGGAATGCAGCAGCCCAAATCCCGATCAGAAAACCGGTGTTATCCCGGAGCTCCAGCCGATGCCCAATCAAATCGCTGGTGTCAAATCCCTTTTCATCCTTGCTGGCACAAATTTCCAGGCAGATTAGCTTGTTGCTGTAAAACCGCCAGGAGACCTTGTGCAGGATGCAGTCCTTTATGACTTGGTCCGAATTCCAGACAAATTCGCACCAGGTAATGGGGCCATCCTTGCCTTCGATCGAGCCAGTGTTGAACATGTCTGACTGGGTCTGCGTATGTGTCGAAAAGTCGAGTGTTGCCGATGGGCGCGACAACGGGATCCACGCGGTCCCTGTATCTCCGGTCACCGCCTTTTGCAGGGCGACAAACCGCTCCTTGGCCTCATCGGTTACGCCGAACTTGTCGAGCACCGGTTTTGCGAAAATCGAAGCAATTTGTATCAAGTTCGCCTCCAGACCTGAATGTCGAGCGCCTTTTGACCTAGAGTTCAATCACACTGGGGATATGATTTCTAGAGGTGGTGAAAATAAGTTGGGTGTCAGGTCGTCGGGGCAAAGACTTCGAGAGGTTCGCAGACACCTTTCAACTGATGTTTGCCGTGTGATTGCCAGGGCCGTGTGGACATGCCGACGAATTCTGCAGAGGCAAGAAGGGGCATGTTGAGGCTGGAACATAGCCCCTCGATACGGCTGGCAATGTTCACCGAGTTGCCGATAACGGTGAAATCGAGCCGGTTGCCACCGCCGACATTGCCATAAAACACAGTTCCGGTGTGCAGGCCGATCCCGAACTCGATGTCATTTTGAAATGCGTCAGCGTTAACAACTTTGAGAGCCGCTGCCTCGGCTTTTGCGATTGCGTGGTGGACATCGTCCTCGTACGGGAAAATCGCCAGAATCGCATCGCCGATGAATTTCAGAACTTCGCCGGACTGATCTTCGATTGCCTCTGTCACGGTCCCGAAATAGCCGTTCAGGATCTTCAGAACGTCGCTTTCGCTGCGGGATTGCGCAAGGGCGGTGAACCCCCGCAGATCAGAAAACCAGATCACGGCATCGATGGAGCTCCCGTCACCGCGTGCGATTTCCCCGTCAAGTACCCGCAGACCGGCGCGCTGTCCGACATAAGTTTCCATCAACGTTCGTGCGGTGTTGCGCGCAATGAAGCCTTCAAACACAAGAGTAAGAGCCGGAACAGTGGCCTCGATCAGTCTTTGGTTCGTTTCCGAAAAGCCGTCGGGTGATTTCGTTGCGAGCGTCAGGACCTTATAGGTGTCATCTGAGAACTTGAGTGGCAACGCCTCGTACTGATAGTAGCCTTCCGCCCAGAGATCTGCGCCGATTGGATAAAGGTCCCGCTGATGTTGCTGGTCGAGCCGGAGGGAGGACGGCTCGCCCAGGGTGTAGATCTTGTGAATGGGGCTTGCCTTCAGCATTTCCAGCTGATCCGGCGCATATGTGAACCACCGCTCGTGTGTGCCCGTCTCGCTGTCCCAGAACACGAAGGATGATTTGGCGACCGGGTGCAGGATCGGGGCGCCCAGTGTGGACCGGTCGACGCGAACACCGGCTTCGCACATTTTCAGACAGAAACTGTGAAGCAGGCCGGATGGAGAGCTTTGGCGCGGTCCCTCGGTCATGATCCAGTTGATCAGTTGCGCTTGCGCTTTTTGATCGTCTGTCGCCGTCAAGCCGCAAGCCCCCGAAGTTCCGAACGCCCCAAGTGAAATGGGGCATTTCCTAAATGTTTCCCAGTTAGCTCATCACAAGTCTCCCAAAAAGACCAACACTCGTTTTGGGTGTTTTAATGTTCTAGATCGCCGGGCGCATCCGAGTCGGGGATGGTTTTTGCAGATCGCTCCTGGTGAGAAGATAATTGAGTTGGGCCAGCTCCTGATCAATGCCGAGGATCGTCCGGTGCAGAACGCTCTCCAGATAGCTTCCGGCCGGCGCATTTTCTCGGATTACGACAGCCCGGTCGCGTGCGCGCCGCAGAAACAGCATCATGGTTTCCAGTTCGCCGGCTGTCTGTTGGGTGAGCTGCGCAGATGTTTTTGGAGGCGGTGCCCCCACCTGCTCCTGTGGCTCATACCCATCTGCTGCCAGATGTGGCGCGGACGTTTTTGGCTCAAAATACGTGTCCTGAAATGGCATCAGAATCCCCAATGTTCCTATTTTGTTCTAATTTAATTCAACGCCCCGGCAGATGCAAGGCATTCGAACTCGCGGTCACGGAATGCTGGGGCAGGGTGGTGGTGCCGCGCGCCTCAGAACTGGCATTCCGGCCAAGCTAAACGGCGAATGTGTCACGGCCAGTTCGGAAGTCTCTTGACCGCACTTGCCTAGATAGTTACAAGTGCAACTAATTTGGCAGGGCATGATCCCGGGAGGATGCGATTATGAACAAGGTCGATCACAAGCAAGTTTCCGGCGACGGCGGCAAGCCGCTTTCCAACGAGCTCCAGTATATGCCGGGTTTCGGCAACGATTTTGAGACCGAAGTCCTGCCGGGCGCGCTGCCGCAAGGCATGAACAGCCCGCAGAAATGCGCTTATGGGCTTTATGGCGAACAGTTGTCCGGTACCGCCTTTACCGCGCCAAGCCATCAAAACGAGCGGACATGGTGTTATCGCATCCGGCCATCGGTTAAGCACACCAGCCGGTTTCAGAAAATCGATCTGCCCTATTGGAAAAGCGCGCCGAACGTCTGCGAAGATGTCATTTCGCTCGGCCAATACCGCTGGGATCCGGTGCCGCACGCCGATGAGGGGCTGAATTGGCTGACCGGCATGCGCTCGATGACGACGGCCGGGGATGTGAACACCCAGGTCGGCATGGCAACGCATATCTACCTTGCGACGAAGTCGATGGAAGATGAGTACTTCTTCTCCGCCGACAGCGAGCTTCTGGTCGTGCCGCAGGAGGGCATTCTCCGCTTCTACACCGAGCTTGGTATTATCGAGCTGGAGCCGAAGGAAATCGCCATTCTGCCGCGCGGTCTTGTCTACCGGGTCGAGGTTGTTGAAGGCCCGGCACGCGGGTTCGTCTGCGAAAACTATGGCCAGAAATTCGAGCTGCCGGGCCGCGGCCCGATTGGGGCCAACTGCATGGCCAACCGCCGGGACTTCAAGACACCGGTCGCCTGGTATGAAGACAAGGAAGTGCCAAGTAAAGTCACGGTGAAATGGTGTGGCCAGTTCCACGAGACCAAGATCGGTCACTCGCCGCTCGATGTGGTTGCCTGGCACGGCAACTACGCACCGGTGAAATATGACCTCAGAACCTATTGCCCGGTCGGGGCGATCCTGTTCGACCATCCGGACCCGTCGATCTTCACTGTCTTGACCGCGCCGTCTGGTGTGCCTGGAACGGCCAACATCGACTTCGTTCTGTTCCGTGAGCGCTGGATGGTGGCCGAAAATACTTTCCGCCCGCCCTGGTATCACAAGAACATCATGTCCGAGCTGATGGGCAACATCTATGGTCAGTATGACGCCAAACCACAAGGCTTCGTGCCGGGTGGTATGAGCCTTCACAACATGATGCTGCCGCATGGACCGGACAACGATGCCTTTGAGGGGGCATCCAATGCGGACCTGAAGGCCGAAAAGCTCGACAACACGATGTCCTTCATGTTTGAGACCCGGTTTCCGCAGCACCTGACCGAATATGCCGCGAAGGACGCGCCGTTGCAGGACAATTACATCGACTGCTGGGACAGCCTGGAGAAGAAGTTCGACGGCACGCCGGAAGGCACCTGGGATAAGAAGTAACTGACACTGTTTGCCGCCCCGAATATGATCCGGGGCCTTCAGGGTTGGTCCCGGATCACATCCGGGACAGCTTTTTAGGAAAAGCGCAGTTGTCGATGCTGGCAAGGAGTGTGTGGGTGCAGGGCAAAGCGGACATGGATGACCGTCTCGTCATTTTGGGCTCCAAAGGTGGGCCGGCGATCCGGCCGGGCGGGCCGTCGCCAACGAGTTCCCTGATCGAGATTGGCGGCCGGCGCTGTGTCATCGATTGTGGTCTCGGGGTGACCCGGGGCCTGGTCGACGCCGGGGTCTCCTTGAAAGAGCTGGACCTCATCTTCATCACGCACATGCATTCCGATCATGTTCTGGAGCTCGGACCTTTGTTGCATACAGCCTGGACCAGCGGGCTGGCGCATAAGGTCAAGGTGTTCGGCCCGGTTGACCTGATGGAGTATTTGGACGGGTTCCTTGCTTCCATGCGCTACGACATCGATCTGCGGATTGATGATGAAGGCCGACCGGATCTGCGGGATCTCGTCGAAATTCACCTGTTGGCAGAGGGTGAGGTACCGCTTGAAGAAAGTGGCTTGGCGCTAAAGGCGCTGCGTGTCGATCACCCGCCGGTGGTCGATTGTTTCGCCTTGCGGTTCGATACGAAGGACTGGTCGGTGGTCTTTTCCGCTGACACTGCCTTCTTCCCGCCGCTCGCCGTCTTTGCCAAGGATTGCGATGTTCTGGTGCACGAGGCCATGCTTCAGCGCGGTGTCGACAAAATCGTCGAGATCACGGGCAATGGCGACCGGCTGCGCGCGCATTTGTGGGCAAGCCACACGATGGCGCCGGATGCTGCCAAGATTGCCGAGATGGCCCAAGCCAAAACCCTTCTCCTCAACCACCTGATCCCGGCAGATTTACCCGGTTTCGAAGGGCAGGAGTGGTTGGAGGCAACAGAAACCTTTTCCGGGCAGACAATTGTCGGTCATGATGGATTGGTCATAACAAAATAGGCTTGGGGAGATGCATTCATGAAACTGGCGAGTTTGAAAGACGGCAGCCGGGACGGAAAACTGGTGGTGGTCAACGAGCGGCTGACCTATTGCACGGATGCCAGCCACATTGCACCGACCCTGCAGGCGGCGCTGGACGATTGGGATCATGTTGCACCCAAGCTGCAAGTGCTTGCCGAAAGCCTCTCCCATGACGCCGTGCCAACCCTGCGCTTTCACGAACACGATGCCTTGTCGCCGTTGCCGCGCGCCTATCAGTGGGCCGACGGATCCGCTTATGTGAACCACGTCGAGCTGGTGCGCAAAGCCCGCCGCGCAAAAATGCCGGAGAGCTTTTGGACAGACCCGCTGATGTATCAAGGCGGCTCAGATACGTTTATCGCGCCCCGCGATCCGATCAAAATGCGCGACGAAGCCTATGGCATCGACATGGAAGGTGAGATCGCGGTCATCACCGGCGATGTGCCGATGGGCGTGAGCGCTGAAGAGGCCCTGTCTCATGTCAAGCTGGTGCTGCTCGTCAACGATGTCTCTTTGCGGGGTCTGATCCCGGGCGAGCTGGGCAAAGGCTTTGGCTTCTTCCAGTCAAAACCGTCCTCGGCCTTTTCGCCTGTTGCTGTGACGCCCGATGAATTGGGTGAGGCCTGGAGAAACGGGAAGCTGCATCTGCCGCTGCATGTCGACCTCAATGGTCAGCCCTTTGGCCGGGCGGAAGGGGGCGTCGACATGACCTTTGATTTCGGCCAGTTGATCGCCCATGCGGCCAAGACACGGACGCTCAGCGCGGGCACGATCATCGGGTCCGGCACGGTCTCCAACAAAATGGGCGGTGGTCCGGGCAAATCACTTGCCGACGGTGGGGCCGGATATTCCTGCATCGCGGAGCTGCGCGTGATCGAGACAATCGAAAACGGCGAGGCAACAACGCCGTTCCTCAAATTCGGCGACACGATCCGCATCGAGATGCTGGACGGGGAAGGGCATTCCATTTTCGGCGCTATTGAACAGACAGTACAACAGGCTCTGTGATGGCGCACCAATCAATATCAATAAACGTCATACCCGGGCTCGCCACGGGTATCCATGCCGTGAACGGACCGCACAGTATCGCCCTGGGGTGAGGCACGGCTACGGAATGGATTGCCGGATCAAGTCCGGCAATGACGCGAACCTCGTGAACGACGGGAAAACAGCATGAGCAAGCAATTCGCCTCTGTCGGCGACATGGAAGAAAAGAAGATCACGTTTGAAGAGATTGGCAAGGATCTTTGGGCCTTTACCGCCGAGGGTGACCCGAACACCGGCGTGATCATCGGTGACGACAGTGTCATGATCATCGAGGCGCAGGCGACACCGGCGCTGGCGGGCAAGGTCATCGAAAAGGTCCGGTCCGTCACTGACAAGCCGATCAGCCACCTGGTCTTGACCCACTATCATGCTGTTCGGGTCCTGGGAGCTGCGGCCTATCAGGCACCGAACATCATCATGAGCCAGAAGGCGCGGTCCATGGTTGTGGAGCGCGGTGCGGAAGACAGGGAATCGGAATTCATGCGTTTTCCGCGCCTGTTCATGGGCTATGATGACGTCAGCAAAATCCCGCCGCTGACCTGGCCGACGACCACTTTCAACGACAGCATGACCGTTTATCTGGGCAAGCGCCGTGTGGATCTCAGCTTCCTGGGACGGGCGCATACAGCTGGCGACATCGTCATTCATGTGCCGGACGAAAACGTCATGTTCACCGGCGACATCGTTGAATATCACTCGGCGTGTTATTGCGGAGACGGTCATTTCAACGACTGGCCGAAAACACTGGAAGCGATCCGCGCCTATGACGTTGAAGCGATTGCACCGGGCCGTGGCGATGCACTGGTCGGCAAGGAAATGGTCGGCAAAGCGCTGACGAACACCGCCGACTTCGTAACCTCCACCTACAAGCCGGTTGCCCGGGTAGCGCAGGGTGGCGGAACCTTGAAAGAGGCTTGGGACGCCTGCCGCGCCGAATGCGATCCGAAGTTCAAGGACTATGCGATCTACGAACACTGCCTGCCGTTCAACGTGGCGCGCGCCTACGACGAGGCGCTGGGCATCGACACGCCGCGCATCTGGACCGCAGAACGCGATGCAAAGATGTGGGCGGACCTGCAGGGCTGAGTGATGAGTGCAGCCCTCGATCATCTGCGCTTGATGGCGCGCAACAATGCCTACGCCAATGAGCGGCTCTACGAGGCGTGTTGCAAGCTCAGCCAGGTCGAGTTTGAGGCGGAGAGAACCAATTTCTTTCCGTCCCTTCTCGAAACGCTGAACCACAACTGGGAAGTCGACCGGTATTATCTGGACGCGCTGACCGAGGGCGGTGAGGGGCTGGCGGTTTTTGAGGTGCCGTTTCTTCGGGACGCGAATGACCTAGCTATGGCCCAAGCCGGTTTGGACCGGCAGTTGATCGCGTTTTGTGATGGATTGCGCGCATCGGATCTGGAGCGCGAAATTGCCCAGGATCGTGGGGCGAAGGGTACGGTCAAGGAAACGATCGCAGCCACATTGATGCATCTGTTTCAGCACCAGATCCATCACCGTGGGCAGGCTCATGCGATGTTGGCTGGAACAAGCGTTGCCCCGCCGCAGCTGGATGAATTCTTTCTCAACTTTGAGCGCCATCCGGCAGCTCAACGACATATCGACACGTTCAGCAGGGAGGAGAACCTGTGACCAAATTGTTCGAAGTGCCGCTGTATCCCTACAAGTGGTCCCCCGATCAGGAGACAACCGCGCCGGTGCGCCATCCGGTGGTGATTATTGGCGCCGGCCCGGTCGGCCTTGCGATGGCGATCGATCTGGCCCAGCAGGATATCCCGGTTGTCATCCTCGACGACAATGACAAGGTCAGCGTTGGATCCCGCGCGATCTGTTTTTCCAAGAGGTCCCTGGAGATCCTAGACCGCTACGGCTGCGGCGATCAGATGGTCGAGAAGGGTGTGGTCTGGAGCCATGGCCGGGTCTTTTTTGGCGACCGTCAGGTCTACAATTTCGACCTCTTGCCGGAGGAAGGACACAAGCGCCCGGCCTTCATCAATCTTCAGCAATATTACTGCGAACTCTATCTGGTGGAGCGTCTGCGCGCCCTTCAGCAGGAAGGCAAGCCGGTCGACATTCGCGGCGGCAACAAGGTCGCCTCCATCGATCAGATGGACGATCACGCCTCGCTGATCATCGACACTCAGGATGGTGCCTACCGGATCGAGGCTGACTGGTTGATCGCTTGTGACGGCGCCGGTTCTCCGTCTCGCCGGATGCTGGATCTGGATTTTGTCGGCCGGGTGTTTGAGGACAACTTCCTGATTGCAGACGTGATCATGAAGGCGGACTTCCCGACCGAGCGCTGGTTCTGGTTCGATCCGCCGTTCAACAAGGACCAGTCAGCGCTCTTGCACAAGCAGCCGGACGGCGTTTGGCGTATCGATTTGCAGCTCGGCTGGGACATCGACAAGGAAGAAGAGAAGAAGCCGGAAAACGTCATTCCGCGTCTGAAGCAGATGCTCGGCGAAGACGTGGAGTTCGATCTGGAGTGGGTGTCGATTTACACCTTCCAGTGCCGCCGCATGGAAAAGTTCCGCCATGGCCGCGTGATCTTTGCCGGGGACGCCGCGCACCAGGTCTCGCCGTTCGGTGCGCGCGGCGCAAACTCGGGCTTTCAGGACACCGACAATCTCGGCTGGAAATTGAAACTTGTTCTGGAAGGCCAGGCGCCGGAAAGCCTTTTGGACAGTTATGGGCTGGAGCGCGAATGGGCAGCGGATGAAAACATCCTGCAAAGTTCCCGTTCGACCGACTTCATCACGCCAAAATCGGAGATGAGCCGGATCTTCCGCGATGCGGTTCTGGATCTGTCCGAAACGTACGAATTCGCCCGGCCACTGGTGAATTCCGGGCGCCTGTCAGTGCCGTGCGTCTATGAAACGTCACCGTTGAACAGCGACGATGTAGACGGCCTGCCGGTCCGCACGCGGCCGGGCAGTCCGGCGGCGGACACGCCGGTTGGCGGGGAGTGGCTGTCGGATCGGCTGGGCGATGGGTTCAAGTTGCTCGCGCTGGGCCTGGAGATCCCGGAACGGGCCGACATTGCCGGACTTTCCGTTGAGGGGATTTTTGTTGCGGACGGCGACATCGGCGCAGAGCTTCGGTCTCGGTATCTGGGCGATGCCGGCGCCGCGATTTATCTGGTGCGGCCGGACCAGCATGTGGCTGCGCGCTGGACAGCGCTTGATTGGGTACAGATTGAAACAGCCTTGAACCGGGCGATCGGAAAAGGGGAGGCGGCCTGATGACAGCGCATATCACCAAGGCGCAACTGCGCCACCCGGACGACTTTTACGCAGACCTTTTGGAGGCCCATGAGGGGCTCTCAAAGGCCGAAAGCGATGCCTTCAATGCCCGGCTCATCCTGTTGATGGCCAACCGCATCGGCGATCCGGGCGAGCTGAAAACCCTGCTTGAGGCGGCTGCCAGAACGAAACATCCAGAATAACTGGATCTGCAACGGCCTGGCCATACTGCCGCCCCGGCCTTGCGCCGGGGCCTTTGCAATAGAGGTCCCGGATCAGGCCCGGGACGGCACCGCGATTAAGGCCTTGCGATGCTCTTCTTTAAAGGAAAGCCTACCGCGCCGCCTTAGCGCGGTATGGAACAATGCCGCGTTCACGGCTATCGATAAACGGGGTCGTGTTGATGGCCGGGAAGGCACGTTGATCGCAATTATCGCGCGGGCAAATCCGGCAGTTGACACCCAGAGGCTCCGGTTCCGCGCGATCGTCCAGCGCCAGACCATCCGCATAGACAATTGCATCGGCATATTGGGCTTCACAGCCAAAGCCGAGCGCGTAGCGCCGGGCCTGCGTTTTATAGTCCGTGGTGTGTTTCGTGACACTGGTCGCGACACACAGGTACTTCACACCATCCGGCATCTGGGCAATTTGCGAGATGAATTTGTCAGTCGTTTGCTCAAACGCCTGATGCACATTCCAGCGCGGGCAGGATCCGCCAAAGCGCGCGAATTGAAACCGCGTCGCGCTGTGGCGTTTGACGACATTTCCGGCCCGGTCGATCTTGACGAAATAGAACGGGATGCCCTTGGAACCGGCCCGCTGCAGGGTTGAAAGCCGGTGACAGATTTGCTCGATGCTGGCGTCCATCTGGTGCGACAAGCGCTGGATGTCATGACGGCTTGCTGCGGCCGCCTCCAGAAAGGCCTCGTAGGGTAAGAGCAGCGATCCGGCGAAAAAATTGCGGAGGGCCAGCCGGGCGATGCTTTCCGCCGATTGGGTCCGGAAACGGGCATCCGCCACTTCTGACGTTAAGATGTCCTTGGCATAGAGCTCCGCGATGACAGAGCCGAGCAGGAAGGATTTTGAGCTGTCCGGCACGGACCGGTGGATTGAAATCCGGCGCTCGAATTCATTGTGCCGGATGAGCGCAGCATCTTCTGCACCATGCTGTTCCACGGTGATGCTGTAGGTGTCAGAGAGCCAGTTGGTGAGGGCAGTGAGTTTCGGCGCGTCCGCAAGAAGATTGATCTTGATGGCGAGCTGTTCTGCGGCCCGGTCGATCGCATCAACATAATTGTCCTGATAGTGGAAATAGTCCCGGACTTCCTCGTAGGCCGATTTGTTGATGCTGCCGGTACCATCGTCGGACGCGTTCATCTGCAGAAGGTCGTCCTCACCGGCATCTTTTTCATGATAGGCGCGCATGGTGCCGTACATGTCCATGATGGCGCGGGCAGCTTCCGGGGCCCGGGTCGCCAGTTCATGCAGGTCCTGTTTGCTGATGCGCGTGCCATGAAAACGGGTGTCCGCAAAAATTTCTTCCAGATCCTGCGTCATCCGGTCGAGGTCGTTTTCCTCAAACGCGGCAAGATCGGTGCCAAACACCCGGTAGATGGCCAGGAGCACAGACGCGGTCACGGGCCGGTTGTTGTTTTCAATCTGGTTTATGTAGGGGGTTGAAAGGCCGAGCTTTTTTGCGAACTCCACTTGCGAAAGGCCGGTGTCCGCGCGGACCTGGCGCAGGGTGTGGCCGGAGTAGAGGTTCTTCTGCAAAACACGCTTCCTCAAATTGCAAATAATTAGCTATTAGCAATACTCAAGTTAACATTTTACAATTCGCTTGTCCTGCACAAAACTGCGTCCAACCTCTTAGCCAGAGAAGAAGTGGACCCAGACATGACAGCCCATTTTGCGCTCCATACGACCCGCGACCTGTTGCGCCGCGCACGGCCGCTCCCAAGCACTCTCGAGCCGACAGAAAACATCCTGGACGGCGTCACGCCGCGCCAGCTGGAAATCATGATGAAGCTCTGTGAGGGCAAGGTGAATAAACAGATCGCTTATGAGCTGGGTGTCACCACCGCGACGGTCAAGGCGCATATCCGCTTTGCCATCAAGCGTCTGGGCGCCAAGAACCGCGTCCACGCTGTTGCCATGGTCGCCGCCAACGCAGCGTTGCACCGCCCGCAGCAAGCTGCCGAAATGGGCCTCTGCGCTTAAGTCGGTTCGGCAATTTGCAGGTTTTGCCTGCAGGTATAAAAGCCGCATTTCCCGAAGTGCGGCCATAGACCGGTTCACTCTGTATTGCCGTCCCGGAGGCAGCACTGCTGCGATCTGGGAGCCTCTCGTTCTCAGAGCTTTTGAAAAAAAACGCAATGGCTGCGGCCAGTTGCCATGACAGTGGATCCCCGCATAAAGCGGGGATGACGATCGTGGATTTGCGCGTCTAGAACGAAAACTTGAGCTTTGTCTGAAGCGTGTAGTTCCAGGAATCCCCATACTTGTATTGCGTCGTCGCGCCGGATGTGGACGCTAGATTGGTGAGATCTCCGGTGCCGGAGGCCTTGTAGGTCGCAGCCGTGCCGATGGTGAGTTCAGCATGTCTGTCGAGCTGAATGGCCGTTCCGACCCCAAAGGAATAGGTATCGGAATAGGATCGCCCGATGCCCCGGTCCCACTGGATCGTTGACCCCAGTTTCAGCCAGTCATTGACCTTGTGGGCGAGCCCGGCACGCACTGTCCAGCCGTCGTCATACCCAAGGAAACGGTTGACCACCGTGCTGCCTGCCGGGTTCTGAACCGTCAGATCCTGCAGTTTGGACCAGTCCACCCACTTGACGCCGAAGGTTGCCAGCCAGTCCGGCGCGATCCCGGTTTGCAAATTGAATTCCAGCGACTGCGGCATGGTCACCGAGGCAAAACTGTCGAAGCTTGTCACTCCGGTGACTTCTGTTCCCCCGGCAAGGTCGACATCAATGGCGGAATCGTAGATCAGGCTCGCCCGAATTGCATATTGCGGGATCTCGTAAGAGGCCCCGACCCGCCAGCCAAAGCCGGGGTCGTTCGAGCTCACATCCAGCCGGGTCGGAAAATCGACATAGGTGGAGGGAGGGATGAACGCGCCATACGACAGATTGTCGGTCCGGTACCTCAGATATAGCAGGTTTGCCCCGGCAATTGCCCGGACATAATGCCCATCGCGGACCTGAAACTTGTAGGCACAGGTTCCGTTGAAACCCCTGCCGGCAGCAGAGGTCCTGGTCAGCGAGAACCGGCCCTGCCACTCCTGATTAAGGTCCTCCTCAATCTGGTAGGGGTCATTGGTCCGCGCCATGCAGTCCAGCTGATCGGTCAGCCGGAGTTTTGCTGCAAACTGGTAATTCCAGATGTTCGGGGTCGCCCGGCTTTTAACTGGCCCGCCGACCACCGGGCGTCCTGCCACTTCAGCGTTGGTCACTTCATAGTCGACGTTGCGGTCAACTGCCTTGGTGGTTGCCTCGAATGCAAACCGGCTGTCGTCGAACAACAGCTCGTTCGAGCCGACGCCAAGCGTGTCCCAGCCGCCGGCATATGCTGGCGAAAGACAACAGAGAACCGTTCCGCCAATCATGAGATTGGCGGCCAATACTTTGAGAGTGCCCATTATTTCCCCTCCACGAGTGATGCACACGCCCGGTTTGGCTGTTGTTTCAGGGCGTTGCCTTGTGCGCCGCGCCTCTGCGGCTGTGGTTTTGCTGTGGTCACAAACCGGTCAGTGTGGCGCGCCTCCCTCAGCTTTTGCCGGAGACGGCAGGATCGTGCGTTCCATCAGGTGGCGGTAAAGCCGGGGCGACAGACGGTTGATAAGGTGTGACAGGCGCGCCACCCGGCCGATCGGAATGAAGGTCTTCCGCCGGGCAAACCCGCGGTAAAGAATGCGCGCTGCGTCCTCCGGCGCGAGCGCATCGACCTGATCCGACGCCGAACCAGGGCGCGCGAGACCGTCTTTGGGGGCGCTGTCGGCCCCGGTGTTGGTGGCAATGAAACTTGGCGCGGCGATCAGGCATGCAACCCCATGTGCGGCTTCCTCAGAACGCAGCGACTTGAAAAAGCCCTCCAGCGCATGCTTGCTGCCGGCATAGGCTGTGCGCAGTGCCAGCGGGCAAAAACCGGCCACAGATGAAATCGCCAAATGAGTGCCTTTGGAGCGCCGCAAATCCGGGCCGAACGCCTTGGCCATGGCCACGGCGCCGAAATAGTTCACCTCGAACACCTTGCGGTGATCCTCAAGCGCTTGCGTGGTGAACGGGCCGATATGGGTGACCCCTGCGTTGTAGACAACCAGATCGATGGACGGGCGTTCGGACCGGATCTGCCAGGCCGCTTCGGTCAGCTGACCGGTATCTGTGATGTCACAAGACAATGCGAGCGTGTCTGGAACAAAGGACAAGGCGTCCAGATCCGGTCCGGGCAGGTTGAGCATGACTGTAAACCAGCCGTGTTCGCGCAAAATGGCCCCAAAGGCTTGGCCCAAACCGCCGGCACCTCCCGATATGACCGCCGTCGGCTTCATAATCCGGCCTCCCGGCTCCAAAGGTCAAATACCTCCGCGCTGGTCATTTGCGGCGTGTAACCGAAATCGGTTTTGAGCGCGGTGTTGTCGAGAACCGGGCGGAATTGCAGAAACCGGACCTGTTCTGCGCCAAACCGGGAGAGACCCAATGGCTGCGCAATTGTGAGCGCTGCTTTAACGAGCGCCGCCGGAACGCGGATCAGCGGCTTTTTCAAATGCGCTGCCAGTTCGGTCATGGAGAGGGCGCCATCGCCCGCCACGTTGTAGATACCCGGCGGGCCATCGGTGGCCGCCCGTTCCAGGATGCGTGCAAGATCCTCGGTCCAGATGAAAACAAACGGGCTGTCACTGCCGGAAAGACCCAAAAGGCGCGCATTGCGGAAGAGCGATGTGATCTGGTTTTCAACACCGGTTCCAAGAACGGTGCAGACCCTCAGGATCACCTGTTCCAGCTGCGGTGCGTTTCTGCGGGCCTCGGCCAGCACCTGTTCGGCCTGGCGCTTGTGGTCGGAGTAGGCAAATTCCGGATTGCCGCGCAAAGGGTCCGTTTCCGTCAGCCAGTCCGGATTGTCCGCGTGATAGCCATAGGCCGCGCCGGAGGACGTGACGACCAGCCGCCTGACCTTCGCCGCAATGCAGGCATCGACCACATTGCGTGTGCCAATGACATCCACCTCATAGGCCAATTGCCGGTCCTTCGGCTCAAGAATCGATGCGAGGTGAATGACGGCGTCGGGTCTGTCTTCTGTGATGACCTGCTCCGGGTCGCGGCCGCGCACATCCATTTTGCGCCAGATGGCTCCATTCGGCAGCGACGGCCTTGGCCCGATGTCCGTCGCAATCACTTCGTGTCCGCTGCGCACGAGCAACTGGACCAGCCTCTGGCCGATCATGCCCGCAGCGCCCGTGATCAGGATCCGGCTCATCTTGCGGCCACCGTGCGGGAAAACCACTTGGCGAGCGCCAGCCCTGAGACCGCATGCCAGATGCCCCAGAAGGCAGCAACAACCGCCATGCCGCCGAGGCCTTGAAAAAAGCCGAAGATCAGGATCAGGCCGAGGCCGGAGTTTTGGATGCCGGTTTCGATGGATATCGCCCGCCGGTCATAGGGGGATAGCCCGGCAATGGTGGCAACCATGTACCCCCCAAGAAGGGCAATGCCATTGTGGGCTATGACCAGCGGGACGATATCCGGCCCGAATGCGCCCAGAAAATCCCAGTTTCCATAAAGCGCAATTCCGATGAACGAGATGAAAATCGTCATGGACAGCATCTGCAACGGTTTGCGCAAATGCCAGGCGAGTTGCGGCAGGTTGCGGTTGACCAGCATGCCGAGCGCAAGCGGTAAAACCAGCATCAGGCTGACCGTGGCTGCAACCTGCACCGGGTCGATCGCAACGGAAGTCATGAAGGCGCGGCTTGGGCCGTACAGACTTCCCCAGAAGGCGATGTTGAGCGGTGTGAAAAGAACCGTCCCAATGGTGGTAAAGGCTGTCAGCGAGACCGCGAGCGCCGCGTTGCCGCCCGCCCTGTGCGTGATGTAATTGGAGATGTTTCCGCCCGGACACGCGGCGACCAGGATCAACCCGAGCGCGACCGATCCTTGCGGCCGGACGGCCAGCACCAGCAAAAAGGTGAGGGCCGGAAGAACGACGAACTGTGACAGGATCCCGGTTAGGAAAGGTTTTGGCGTGCGCAAAAGCGCCCGGAAATCGTTGGGGGTGATGTCGAGTGCGACCGCAAACATCACGATCGCCAAGACGCCATTGAGGATCAGCATGCTGTCCGGGGAAAAGTTCAGAACAGCTGCGTCGATGTTGGTCATCGGGCAGCCTCTTTCAGGGCCGCAATCCTTTGTGTGACGGATTTGCGGTAGGTTTTCTTGTCGACGTAATAGGCCATCCGGGCAAGCTTCAGGTAATTGACCCCGCCAGTTGCCCGCTGAAAGCCGTTGGCCTTGTAGCGTTTGATGTTGTCCGCTTCCCGGTTTCCGGTCTGAAGCCCCGTGATGTAACGCGCGACGAGTTCGGCCTGTTCATGCCGCCCCTGCCAACCAAGGCCCGTCGCCTCGACCATGCCGAGCACGAACAGATCGTCGCGCTGCGGGTGCATGCAGTTGAGATAAAGGCTCGGCGCCGCATCCGTCCAGTTGAGCAAGTCTTTTGAAATGAACGGGTAATCGAGCACATAGCCGGTTGCGGTGACAATCATGTCGTAATCCGCAGCGCTGCCGTCGGCAAAATGGACCGTGTTGCCGTCCAGACGGTCGATGTCGGGACGGATTTTCAAGTCGCCATGACCGGCATGGAACAGGATCAGCGAATTTACTACCGGATGGCTTTCATAAAGCCTGTAATCCGGTTTCGGGAACCCGTAGCGCTGCGGGTTTCCGGCAAACCAATTGAGCACGACACCATCGATCTTGCGGCGGAGCCACATCGGCAGGTTCGCTGTTTTTCCCAGAGTGTCTGCCGGTTTGCCGAAGACGTATTTCGGCACAAAGTAATAGCCCCGGCGCAAGGAAAGGTCCGTGCTTTTTGCATGATGGATGGCATCGACTGCGATGTCGCAGCCCGAGTTTCCGGCACCGACGATCAGCACCCGCTTGCCGTCGAACTGGGTGGCGGACTTGTACTTGGCCGCGTGAATGAGCTCGCCGGAAAAGTCACCCTTGAAGTTCGGCATATTGGGGGTCGAGAGTGTGCCGTTCGCGATCAGAAGTCCCTTGAAGATGGCTTCTTCTTGCCGGCCATCCGGGCCCCGCCAGACCACACGCCAACCCTTGCCCGACGGCCCAATCGGCTGGGCTTTCACAACTTCGGTTTGGAAGCGGTAGGACCGGTAGAGATCAAAGTGACGGGCAAAGGCCTGGAAGTACTGCCGCATGTCGCGATGAGAAGGATAGTCGGGTGTGTCCGGCGGCATCGGAAAATCGGCAAACTCCGTCATCGTTTTGGACGAAATCAGATGCGCGCTTTCATACATGGTCGAGCGCGGGCCGGTCATGTCCCAGACACCGCCGACATCTGAATGCAGCTCAAACCCTTGAAAGGGAATTCCCTGTTCGCGCAAGACCTTGGCCATCGCAAGGCCCATGGGGCCTGCGCCAATCAGGGCATAGCTTTCCTGTGTGCTGGCGCATGGCGCCGCACCTGCTACTTGTGGCATGTTTCCTCCCAACCACGTCAGTGGTATCGTTATATTGAACGAATGTTCAAAATAAGCAAGAGGCTCCTGTAAAAAATGACAGATGTGGCTGCGCCCCGGAAGCGGGCACCCAGCAAAAAGTCTTTAGAAACAAAGGCCCGGATCCTGGATGCGGCAGAAGATCTGTTTTCCAAACGCGGTTTTGACGGCACATCGATTCGCGACATCGCTAAACAGGCGGGAGCCCAGGTGGCGCTGGTGCATCATCACGGAGGGCCGAAGGAAGAGCTGTTTCATATGGTGGTTGCCCGCCGGGCAAAGCCGCTCGCCGAACTTCGCCTCCAGGCGCTGGAAGAAAAGAGGGCTGTTGCCGAACAGGAAGGACGTAGCAAGCTGACCTTGCGCGAAATCCTGGCGAGTTTCGTTCAGCCGTTTCTAGAGATGACCTTGTCTGACGGCGCGCCGTGGCCCGCCTATGGCCGACTGATCGCGCTGGTGTCGGCGGATGAGCGCTGGCGGGACATCGCGGCGGAGTGTTTTGATCCGACCGCAGCCGTCTTTGTGGATGAGATCGCTGACCTGCTGCCGGGCGCCTCCCGGACAGCACTGAGCGCCGCCTTCGTCTTTACCGTGTCGGGCATGCTGGCGCTCACCGCCAGCAGCTGGCGTATCGGCGCTGTGGCCCGCGAACAAGAAGAAGCGGATCTCGCCGAAACCTTGCTCGACTACAGCGAGGCCGGGTTTTTTAAACTCTGTCAGTCCTAAGCACATCGGCGCTTGAGGCCAGCACCGTCTGCAAAAGCCGCTGAAGAAAAATTGTGCAACCAGGAAACGCGTGAAGCGGAAAAGTCATGGACCCGTGTTTATGCAACGGGCACTCTTGTGTTTTCTTACACTTTGAACCGGGCATGCGACGGAGAAGAATTTGACCCTATTGATCCTATTCGTGGTGCTTGCCATCGGAGTGTCGTTTCTCTGCTCGATACTCGAAGCAGTGTTGTTGTCGATCACGCCGTCCTTTGTGGAATCTGCAAACGAGGATCGGCCAAAGCTCGCCGAAAGTCTCAGAAAACTCCGCTCGGACATTGAACGGCCGCTCGCCGCCATTCTTTCTCTCAACACGATCGCGCACACCGTGGGAGCGACAGGAGCCGGGGCTCAGGCCGCCCTTGTCTTTGATGATGCCGGGGTCGGCGTGTTTTCAGCCGTTTTGACGCTTACCATCCTGGTTCTGTCGGAAATCATTCCAAAGACCTTGGGCGCGACCTATTGGCGGGCATTGGCTCCCTTCGCGGTTCGGGTGCTGCCGTGGTTGATCGCTGCCCAATTGCCGCTGGTCTGGATGAGCCAGGGAATTACACGGTTTCTCACCAAAGGCGATCCCAAACACGAAGTGTCCCGGGAGGAGATCTCGGCTTTGGCGACCGTCGGCAACCGTTTGGGGATCGTGGAGGAAGATGAGACACGTGTGGTCACCAATCTTTTCCAGCTTCCGGAAATCTCCGCGCGGGAGGTGATGACGCCCCGAACGGTCATTGAGCATGTCGCAGAAGCGATGAGCGTTGGAGAGGTGGTCAAGTCACGGGAGAACTATCCGTTTTCCCGCATGCTTGTGACCGGGGCGTCAATCGACGAAGTGTCCGGCTTCCTGCTGACACGGGATCTTCTTCTCACCGCGGTCAACGGGCGCAACGATGCCAGCATATCGACGTTGCGCCGGGATATTCTTCGAATTTCCGAAAACGAGGATCTCGATTCCCTGCTCGAAAAGCTGATGGGAAATGACGCGCACATTGCCCTGGTTCAGGACGACTATGGCGGCACGGCCGGCTTGATCACCATGGAGGATGTGCTGGAAACCCTTCTGGGCGCTGAAATCGTGGACGAGCACGATGAAGTTGAGGACCTTCAAAAACTGGCCAGGCAGCGCAGCGAGCAGACACTGGCAGATCGCGTCAAGAGTGCGAAAGACCAGAGTGAGCCGACGAAAGCGGGCTAAGAGCAGAGGGCGCGGACCTGGTTTGGAGCTTCCGGACAGGATGGATATATATAATGAGCGAGCGCCGCGTTCATTCGCTCTGCCGCAGAGCTGCCGCTTTCAAGATGGTCGAAGGAAATCAGCCCCGGGACCGACCGGTCATGGGTTGGCCGTCCGCCAAGCTGTAAGGCGGATGAAGTCAAAAAATATCTGGAAGGAAAAATGGTCGGAGTGAGAGGATTCGAACCTCCGACCCCCTCGTCCCGAACGAGGTGCGCTACCAGGCTGCGCTACACTCCGACTAGAATTTGGATTTCATTTAAATCCATCGGGAACAGCGGGGCAAGCCCGCGCCGCGTGGACGGTCATTTAGCAAAGCTTCTCCGTCCTCGCAAGGACTTTGCCTGCGACGGGTCCACTTTTTTAAAACTGTGAACAATTCCAGCCGGTTCGCGGAGGTTCTGAGAAAATTACCGGCGCTGGGGCGGGGGCTGGAAGGTCCGGTCGGGGCAGAAGTCCGGAGTGTTTGACGACTGTTTTACCGAGTTGGGGAAAACTATCCTTACCAATCAAAAGAAACGCACTTGGGAGGCTTGCGCTTGTCTGGCGAGATGGGTATACACCCTTCCCACGGCATTGGGGTGTAGCCAAGCGGTAAGGCACCGGTTTTTGGTACCGGCATGCGAAGGTTCGAATCCTTCCACCCCAGCCATTTTTCCTTCCGAAAAACTGAATAATTTTGGTTCTGAGCGAACGAAGACGTCGCCGGTACAGCAGCAATATACGTCTGGCGCGCAATAACTCAGCTTGGCGTTCTCACGCGGGAAATGGATGTGCCGTAGCTACAGGAATGATGCCCTGTGGTGTCTAGCTTTACACGTATTCCAGCTCGCTTATGCCACCGATTGTGTGCGGCGGGCCGGTGCCTTGATCTTCTTCATTTCGTCCAAAGCGGCGGTCAACGGCGCATGCAGCTGTGCATTCTGGATGTAATAGGTCACGAAGTCATCTGCCGCTAAGGGGCGGCTGAACAGAAAACCTTGGAAGCTGGTGCAACCGGACTGTGAGAACCAAGCTTTTTCCTCATCTGTTTCAATGCCTTCAACCACAGTCGCAAAGCCCAAAGACGCGCTGAGATCAAAAATCGACTTCAAGATGTGTCCATTGATCTCGCTATGGCATGACCGGGTCAAGGACCGGTCGATTTTCACTGTATCTATGGGAAAGGCTTGCATGTACCTGAGAGAGGTGTGTCCCATTCCAAAATCGTCGAGTGCAAACCGAACACCTACGGCCCTGAGGGCTTCGATCGCCTCAAAGACTTTATCATCCGGCAAGAGGACCGTGCTCTCGGTGATTTCAAGTTCGACAGCCGACGGGTCTAGTGCATACCGCGCGAGTGTCTGTTTCACCACATCTGCGAAATCGTGCTGAAGAACCTGGGACGGCGTTACGTTGACCGACATTTTGAAATTGGCCGCCACGAAACCGGTCCAGTCGGCTCGGGTGCGGCACGCCAAGTCGAGAATGTGCTCGCCAAGTTGCGGCATGATCTCCATATCCTCCGCCAGCTGGATAATCACCGGCGGAGCGATGCGGCCGTATATCGGATGATTCCAGCGCAGCAGAGCTTCAACACCGCACACGCTGCCATCGCAGGCGTTTATCTGTGGCTGATACTCAAGGTGCAGTCCCTGCATTTTATCCAGAACCGTTTCCAAATCGATGGCAAGGGCGCGGGCCACCCGGCCGACAACACCGGTCCGTTGCAACAATCTTGTCGAAGTACTTGCAGTTTCTGTTTCGGTTGAAAACCGCAAAAGGTCAGTCAGAGACTCTCGTATCGTCAGCGTGCTGACGGTGTCGGTCAGCCGGACAAACGGGGCATAGATGAGGACCGACAGCACGAGGCAGACGGCTTGAACTCCTGCCCCGGAGAAAGAGCCTGTGACAGCATATGCGTTGATTATCGGCGGCGTCGTCCAGGCAACGCCGTAGCTCGTGAAGGGCATCCACTCCAGAAGCATCGCACCATAAAGGACGCCGGTATTTACAAGCGGTGCAAGCAGAAAGGGCAGCGCATACAAAGGATTGAGGACGATCGGGATGCCGTAAATGATCGGTTCGTTCACGTTGAACAACGCGGGTATGAGCGCCAGCAGGGCAAAGCGCTTCACCACGGTCAACTTGCTGAAAACCAGCATGGCGATGATCATGCCAAGCGTTGCGCCGGAGCCTCCGACGTGGACAAGGTCGAACACTTGAGACGTGATGATGTTGGTGGGCTGCAAGCCCGCAGCGACATGCGCGATATTTTCGTTGGCCGCAGGGATCAACTGCAAATCCGAAACACCGTTGAGCATGTTCCGGCCATGAATGCCAAACAGCCAAAGCACCTGTGACAGCAGAACATATTTGAGGCCGCCCCAGAGCGAATTGTCGATGTTTCCGACCATGCCATTCAGTTGCGCCTGAAGCTCGGCGGTTACATGCTCGGATCCGATTGTGAGCAGAAAGCCTTTCAGGCCTGCGAACACAATCAGGGTTGTGAGTGCGGCGGGCAGGACGCCGTAGATATCACCGAGCATCGCCTCATTGCTGAGCGCCCGGGTCTGGAAACGGCAGATCCTTTTTTGGCACAGGAAAAGAAACAGGCTGGTGCTTGTGACAGCAACGAACAGGGCCGTAGGCAAACCCTGGCTTATGGAGAGAGAAGCCAGGAGTTGAGAGCTGTCTGCCTGTGCGATCAAGATGAAAAAGCTGGTGAGTGCAACCAGAATTGTCAGAAGCGGGTGCGCAACAGGGCGGCGCTTCTGGCTGTTCAAGCTGTTTGTGAAAATGTAGGCGTAGCTCACGATCACGATGAGTGACGCGATGCCGAAGGTCGAGTTAATCACCGCATCCAGCACAACTTCCACATCTTGTCCGAAATGAAAGTTGTGACCGGTGCCTGTTTGAACAAAAGGCGGGTATTTGATCAAAAGGGCGAAGGCGCCGAGCAATATAGCGGGCAAGGTAATGCAAAGGCTGCGTTGCAATGCAGAGAAGGCAGAATTGTTTGAGAGTTGCTTGCTGAATAAAAGAGGTGCTGCGCAGAGCCTATTCAACACATCCCGTGTGTCGCTGGCATATTTCCCCATAGCTTCCCTCGATGAACGTGCCCTTCTACTGCAAGAAATGACAGAAGATTATTAAATTAGACTTATTAATTCCGATGTGATTTTTGATTGAAGAGCGGTGATACAAGGTACTTTAAATTGAAAATAGCAATCGACTTGTAGGGCATGATATTATTGCATGCATTAATTTATTCATTACTTGCTATCGCTTGAAGCGGATAATCTGGAAGGGGTGTACAGGCGATCGTTCCTCAGTGCGATGAGTAAACCACACCTGAACAGAACGCGGTGTTGAACGCCTCTAGTGTGGAGCCGCATCTGTTTTGGTGGAATGAACTCAACAGGCCGTGCAGCTGACGTTTCACATGCGGCGTCCTACACCGGCACGCCGGCAATGTGCGCGATCAGCTCCAGACTGTTACGGGCGTTGAACTTTTTCATCAAGCGGGCTCTGTGAACCTCTACCGTGCGGTGGGAGATGTCGAGCGCGCGGGCGATCTCCTTGGACGTCAGACCCTCGGCGAGCATGGTCGCCACCTGACGCTCGCGCACGCTCATGTCGGCCAGCGGCCGGTCCTCCGAAATATCGGCAAAACTCCACACGGCCTTGGCGAAGGGATGATCTGGGTCCAGCGACTGGCCGCGCACCCGGCACCAGAACAAGGTGCCGGATTTCCGGCGCATGATCCGTTCGTCCTGATACGTGCCGCCGCCCAGCATCTTGCTGACACCGATCTTGCCGATGCGCAGAAACTCTTCGGACGAGGGATAAAGCACTGACAGGGAGACACCGGTCAGCGCGCCGGTGTCATATTCAAACATCGCCGCAAACCGCGGATTGCATTTCCGGATGGTCCTGTCTTCTGAGTAAACCAGTCCGATCGGCGCATGCTCAAAGGCAACGGCAGCCAGCTCCTCCATTCGATCTCCATTACGTGTTTTGCCGGAATATCCAGATAAAGCGCGCAAATAGTATCCGGAAGGGACAAAAGGGAGGCAAGGGCATGAACCCGGCAGAATGGCTGAAACGCACAGCGGCAAAATCACCAGAGGCACCGGCACTCTTCACCGGTGTGCGCCAGGTGGCCGATTATGCGGCATTTGCGGAGACTGCCGGGGCGATTGCGCGCGCGCTTCAAGGCCGCGGTGTTGCCAAAGGCGACCGGGTGGCTGTCTTCATGGCAAACAGCACATCCTATCTTGAAGCGCTCTATGGCATTTGGTGGGCCGGCGCGGCTGCCGTGCCGATCAATACCAAGTTGCACGGGCGGGAAGCTGCCTGGATGGTCGAGGATGCCGGCGCAAAACTGGTGTTCTGCGATGAGAAATCAGCCAACGCCCTGTCTGGTCTTCTATCTGGCGATGCACAGATCCTTGTGACCGGCAGCGGGGCCTTTGACGCCATGCGATCGGAAACCCCGTTTTCAGAGCCCGTGCCGCTGGATGAGGATGATCTCGCCTGGCTGTTCTACACCTCCGGCACCACGGGACGGCCGAAGGGCGTTATGATCACCTGCGGCAACATCGCGTCAATGACATACAACTTCTTTGTCGATGTGGACGAGGTCAAGTCGGGAGGGGCTATTCTTTATGCAGCTCCCATGAGCCATGGCGCCGGGCTTTACAACTTCATGCATGTCTTGCGCGGTGCGCGGCATGTTGTTCCGGAAAGCGGCGGATTTGATGCCGAAGAAGTCCTCCGGATCGCGCCAAACTTAAAATGTGTCAGCATGTTCGCAGCGCCCACCATGGTGCGCCGGATGGTGGATGTTGCCAAGGCCCAGGGGCTCAACGGCATGGGGCTGCGCACCATCGTTTATGCCGGAGGGCCGATGTATGAGGCCGATATTCTGGAGGCGGTCGAGGTGATGGGAACCCGGTTCGTCCAGATCTACGGCCAGGGGGAATGCCCGATGGGGATCACCGCGCTTTCGCGGGCCGATGTCTCCGATCGCAGCCATCCAAGATGGCGGGACCGGCTGAATTCCGTTGGAACAGCACAATCTTCCGTTCGGGTGCGCGTTGTTGATGAAAACGGCGCAGATGTTCCAGCTGGTGAGGTGGGCGAGATCGTTGTGCGCGGGGCAACGGTCATGAAAGGCTATTGGCAGAACCCGGCCGCGACCGAAGACACACTGCGAAACGGCTGGCTGTGGACCGGCGACATGGGGCGGCTCGATCCGGACGGCTATCTGACGCTTCAGGACCGCTCAAAGGATGTGATCATTTCCGGCGGAACAAACATCTACCCAAGGGAAGTGGAGGAGGTGCTGCTCAGCCATCCGGCGGTTCATGAGGTCTCCGTGATTGGACAGGCAGACCCGGAGTGGGGCGAGATCGTCGTTGCCTTTGTTGTGCGTTTGGACGGGCAATACGTGGAGGCAGCAGAACTCGATGCCTTGTGCCTGGAGCAGATCGCCCGGTTCAAACGGCCGAAGACCTACCGCTTCGTCGAGGCGCTGCCGAAGAACAATTACGGCAAGGTCCTGAAGACCGAATTGAGACAACAGCTGATGGATGGAGGAAACGAACATGAGTGATTTGACGGGAAAAACCGCCCTGGTGACCGGGTCTGTTCAAGGCATCGGTTTGGCGATTGCAAAGAGCCTTGCAGGCGCCGGCGCCCGGGTGGGCGTACATGGTCTTGCGACAGCGGACCAGGCAGCAGAGGTTGTGGCCGCTGTTAAGGAGGCGGGTGCGCCCGAAGCCCATTTTTTTGATGCCAACATGCGGGACGTAGCGGCCATCGAGGCGATGATGCAGGAGGTGTCTGACTGGGGCGGCGCGGACATTCTGGTGAACAACGCTGGAATTCAGAAAACCGCCAGCTACGCAGAGCTCGATGCGGCGACCTGGGAGGCCATCATCGATGTCAATCTGTCCGGCGCTTTTCACACGATGCGAAAGGCGCTGCCCGTCATGGCTGAACGGGGATATGGCCGGGTGATCAACATTGCCTCGGTCCACGGCCTCGTCGCGTCGGTGAACAAGGCGCCCTATGTGGCCTCAAAGTTCGGCCTGGTCGGCATGAGCAAGGTCGCCGCGCTGGAATATGCCGCCGCCGGCACCAAGGCCAAAGGCGGTGTCACGGTCAACTGCATCGCGCCGGGCTGGACCGAAACCGCGATCATCGAGCCGCAGGTTGCCGCCCGCGCCGCCCTTCACGGCGGAGACCGGGATCTTGGGATTGCCGATCTTCTTGCCGAAAAACAACCGACCCGCCGGACCTCCGACCCATCGGAGATTGGTGCCTTGGCGCTGTGGCTGTGTCATCCGGTTGCCCACAATGTCACCGGCACGACCATCCCTGTCGACGGCGGCTGGACGGCGCAATAGACGGGGATCTCAGGCAGTCTCAATAGTGGCGGAGATCTTGCCAAACAACGGTACTTGTAAGGTTACACTGCAAGCACACGGACTGTTGATCGCTTTGGAGCCCGCCGGCCTTGACCCGGCCCAGGTTATCTCGTTCTAACCCGGAAACGACCAACAGACTTATGGATCCCGGGTTACCATGTCTCCCGCCAACATCAGCTTTGTACGCCTGACATCAATTTCCCTTGCGGAGTTGACCGCGCATATGAATGACCCGCGTCTTGCAGCGCATATGCCGCTGCTGACAAAGGCTTGGGATGACGAAACGGCTGCTCAGTTCCTCGCAGCCAAAGAAGCGTGCTGGCAGCGCGATGGGCTGGGGCATTGGGCATTTCTCAATCATGGCCGGTATGCAGGCTGGGGCGGGTTTCAGAAAGAGGGAGACGAGTGGGACTTCGGTCTTGTTCTGAAGCCCGACTGCTTTGGCCTCGGGATAGCCATTACTCGAAAGGCGCTTGCCTTCGCCCAGGCCGATGACCGGATGCCGTTCGTGACCTTTCTTTTGCCGCCGTCCCGAAAGAAATTGGGAGCTCTCAAGCGAATGGGAGCAAGTTTCATTGGCGATGTCGACTATGGCGGCGAGATATTCGGCAAATACCAGTTGGTGACAGACATACCAGGCTGAGGCCAGCGCTGTTTGCCGAAGGACGGTTTGGCGTTTCCGGATGCCGGGCGGGATGTGAGTTGCCCCTTGTGCTGTTTGCTTCGGAATGGTTCAACTCAGAAGCAACGCGGGCTTAAGCAACAACCTGAAAGGCATCAAATGGATCCGTCCGGTGAACGGTTCTCAAGCGCAAGTGCTGACCTTGGAACGCTGGTCGCGCTTTTAAAGACGCACGACATTTTTGCCTCCATGGACGAGCAGCACCTGCAAAACATTGCAGAAGCCTGTCCGATTGAAGATGCCGCCGCTGGCACTGTTCTGTTTCGCCAGGGCGACCCGGGGTCTTTTGCCTATCTTCTGGTGTCCGGTGAATTGTCGGTGGATGTTGACACGCCGCATGGCGACGTCACCCTGGCGGTGCTGACGGCACCGGACATGGTCGGTGAGATTTCCGTCTTCGCCCGCAGTCCCCGGACCGCGACTGTTCGCACGCGCAGCGCGGTGCAGCTTCTGAGACTGGACCGCGATGTTGTCCGCGGTCTCTTGATCGACCATCCGGATGCCATCCTGACGATAATTGGCGCGCTGGGGAACCGGCTGCAAGGAATGAATGGCGCGATTGCGACGCTGACCCAGGCTGCAGAATCGCTCGGAAACGACGCCTTTCAGCCGGCCATGCTGGAAACCTTGAAGGCGGAGGCGGGACGGCTCGGCCAGTTTGCACACGTCTTTGACAAGATGGCCCGCGAAATTCGTGAAAAAAGCGCGCAGCGCGAAGAAATGCGTATGGCGGCCAAGGTACAGTGCTCGTTCCTGCCGTCCGGAATTGACCCGGGGGCGTTTGGAGACAATTTCGAAATTGCCGCTTCCATGACCCCGGCCAAGGACGTTGGCGGGGATTTTTATGACTACTTCATGGTCGGGGAGAGCAAGCTTGGCTTTGCCATTGGGGATGTCTGCGGAAAGGGCATGCCAGCTGCCATGTTCATGAGCGTTTCGCGGATGATCCTGAAAACACTTGCCCGGGAAGGGCATCCGCCAGGCACTGTGATCACCCGCCTGAACGATGTGCTTGCCGATGACAATCCGGAATGCATGTTCGTAACGCTGTTCTATGGGTGTCTGGACCTCGAAACGGGTATGCTTTCCTATTCCAGCGCCGGACACGAAGACGTTTATTGGCTAGGCAGCTGCGGGAACTGTGAGCGGGTCGAAAGCCTCGGACCGATCGCGGGTGTTTTTGAAAACACGGACTATCCAACCCGGACTCGCCAGATCGCGCCCGGCGATGGTGTGCTGTTGGTGACCGACGGTGTGACGGAAGCCCTCAATCCGAACGGGGAGCTTTACGGCCATGACCGGCTGAAGCGCTTTCTTGAGACCTCAAAAAACGCGAGCGCTTTAGATTGGATCGAGACGTTGACTGCGGAAGTTTCAAGGTTTGCCGCCGAGGCAGCTCAATCAGACGACATCACCTGTCTTGCGATGATCTTCAAAGGATCTGAAGCAGAGTAGCCAATAACGTCCTTATAGAGCCAATCGTTCGGACTACATTTCGGATCAGCGCCGCTTGCCGAAGGCTGGTTTTCCAGAGCCGGCCTGACGGGCACGCCGCACAGGCTGCTGAACGCGTTTGGTATCATCCATCATGTGCTGACGAGTGAAAAAATTGTCCGGGCTGTCGTGCAAGAGATCAATTTCCGACTTCAGCGCTTCCTCTGACGTTTTGAGGGACTGGGCACGCTGTGCGCCGACAATACGTTTTTCGCCAATGAACTGGACACCCATCTTCAGCCCGTCTTCCCAGCGCTTTTCGCAAGTGACTTCAAAGTTTTCCAGATCAATCTGCAGCTCGAATTGCGGCGGCGCCAAGAATGCGGTCTCAAACTGCAGCATCGCCCCGCCATCAGAGAGATTGCGCACGATGCAGGGGAAGGACCTCAGGCCGCCTTGGAAAATGATCTTGCCTTTTTTCAAGACACGGGTCCGCCGCGGGCGGTCTTCTGCCGTCTGGGTTTCCTGGCCGCTCACTGGCGCCTGTTCCTGTTTGTCTTCGGACATGACTGTTTGAACCGGTACTTCAAGGATCACATGCACATCGGGGGACATACTATTAATGAATGCTTTCCAATCGGTGAATCAGCCGACTGCCGCTAAGAGGTTTGCACTGAAGCCGCTGAAGTCTCCTGAAACCTAACCGCTGAAAAAAGAGACAGATTTTATTATTGGCCGGAATCGTGGAATGCCATTCCTTGAATTGATTACCCCCCATTCTCTATCTCTAACGGATCACAAACGGGCATGAATTGATGAGTTTCAATGAGTTGCCTGACAAGGCTTGCAAGGCTGAGCACTTCAGAAATGGAGAATTGATCCACTCCATTTCGCGTGTCGGCCAGTTAATGGCATTTCCGGATAATCGTCTGGTTTGAACCATCAGACAGAGTCACGGTAAACCGGTTTTGGGAAAACAACGGTTATGAACATTATGTCGGCAGACCTGACGCCAGAACGCCTGAGCAATTTGCGGCGGTTGGAAGCGGAAAGCATCCATATCATCCGCGAGGTGGCGGCTGAGTTTTCAAACCCGGTGATGCTCTATTCCATCGGCAAAGACAGTGGCGTCATGCTGCACCTGGCGATGAAGGCGTTTTATCCTTCAAAACCGCCGTTTCCGCTGCTTCACGTGGACACCACCTGGAAGTTCCGCGACATGATCACCTTCCGGGACGAGACGGCGAAGCAGCTGGGGCTCGAGCTTCTGGTGCACACGAACCAGGAAGGCGTGGAGAAGGGCATCAACCCGTTCGACCACGGCTCGTCGGTGCACACGCACATCATGAAGACCGAGGCGCTCAAACAGGCGCTTAACAAATATGGCTTTGATGCGGCCTTCGGCGGTGCGCGGCGCGATGAGGAAAAGTCCCGTGCCAAGGAACGGGTGTTCTCGTTCCGCAATTCTTCTCACGGCTGGGACCCGAAGAACCAGCGGCCCGAGCTGTGGAACTTGTACAACGCCCGGGTCGCCAAGGGCGAGAGCATCCGCGCCTTTCCGCTCTCCAACTGGACCGAGCTCGACATCTGGCAATACATCCTGACGGAAAACATCCCGATGGTGCCGCTCTACCTTGCCGCCAAGCGCCCGGTGGTGGAGCGCGACGGCATGCTGATCATGGTTGACGATGAGCGGATGACCTTGCAGCCCGGCGAGGTTGTCGAGGAAAAGATGATCCGCTTCCGCACGCTCGGCTGTTACCCGCTGACCGGTGCGATTGAATCAGACGCCACGACCTTGCCCGGCATCGTCAAGGAAATGTTGATTGCCCGCACGTCCGAGCGCCAGGGCCGCCTGATCGACAAGGACGAAAGCGCCTCGATGGAAAAGAAAAAGCGTGAGGGGTATTTCTGATGAGCGTTCTTGAAGACACCCTGACGAGTTCCGAAGCTGTTGCCGCCTATGTGGCTGCCCAGGAGCAAAAGGACCAGCTGCGGTTCCTGACCTGCGGCTCGGTGGATGACGGCAAGTCGACGCTTATCGGCCGGCTGCTCTATGACACCAAGCTGATCTTCGAGGACCAGTTGGCGGCTCTTGAGCGGGACAGCAAGAAACACGGCACGGTCGGCGAAGACATTGATCTGGCGCTTCTGGTCGACGGGCTGGAAGCAGAGCGCGAGCAGGGCATCACCATTGATGTGGCCTACCGCTTCTTTGCCACCGACAAGCGCAAGTTCATCGTGGCGGACACACCGGGCCATGAGCAATACACCCGGAACATGGCAACCGGCGCCTCGACTGCCGATCTTGCCGTGCTTCTCGTCGATGCCCGCCATGGCCTGCAGGTCCAGACCCGCCGCCATGCCTTCATTGCCTCGCTGCTCGGCATCCGCCATGTGGTGTTGGCGGTGAACAAGATCGATCTCGTCGATTACTCCCAAGAGCGTTTTGACGAAATCCGGAAGGATTTTGAGACCTTCGCCAGCGGCTTTGACTTTGAAAGCCTGGTGGCAATCCCGATGTCGGCCCGCTTTGGCGACAATGTCACCGCCAAGGGCGGGAACATGGACTGGTTCACCGGTCCAACGCTTCTGGAACATCTGGAAACGGTCGAGGTGGGCGAGCACGAACTGGACGCCCCGTTCCGTTTCCCCGTGCAATGGGTGAACCGGCCGAACCTCGACTTCCGCGGCTATTCGGGAACAATCGCCAGCGGCCGGGTGGCCGTCGGGGACGAAATCGTCGTGGCAGGCCCCGCCAAAACCAGCCGGGTCAAGCAGATCATCGCGCCGACCGGCGAGGTGGAAGAAGCGCGCGCGGGCGAAGCCGTCACGCTGACCCTTCAGGACGAGATCGACATCTCGCGCGGGGATCTGCTCAGCACACCGTCAGCCCGTCCCGATGTCGCGGACCAGATGGCCGCGCACCTCATCTGGATGTCGGATGAGCCGCTTCTGCCGGGCCGGTCTTACATGCTCAAGATCGGCGCCAAGACGGTCAATGCGACTGTCACGGATATCAAGCACAAGATCAACGTCAATACGTTCGAGCATATGGCCGGCAAGACGCTGGATCTGAATGAGATCGCGTTCTGCAACTTGAGCTTATCTTCAGATGTTGCCTTTGATCCCTATGAGGCCAACCGGACGACCGGGTCATTCATCCTGATCGACCGGATGACCAATCAGACGGTTGGGGCGGGTATGGTGTGGTTTGCACTGCGCCGCGCGACGAACATCCATTGGCAAGCTCTGGATATTGACCGCAAGGCGCGGGCCGACAAGATGGGCCAGCAACCGGCGGTGTTGTGGTTCACCGGGCTGTCAGGGTCCGGCAAGTCGACCATTGCTTCGCTGGTCGAAAAGCGTCTGCACGCGGAAGGCCGGCACACCTATACGCTTGACGGCGACAACGTGCGCCACGGGCTAAACCGGGATCTCGGCTTTACCGACGCCGACCGGGTGGAGAACATCCGCCGGGTGGGCGAGGTCGCCACACTGATGTCCGATGCCGGGCTGATCACGTTGGTCTCCTTCATCTCGCCGTTCCGCTCCGAGCGGCAGATGGCACGGGACCTGATGGGCGAGGGCGAGTTCATCGAGGTGTTTGTCGACACGCCGATCGAGGAGTGCAAGAAGCGCGATCCAAAGGGCCTTTATGCCAAGGCGGAAGCAGGTGAGATCAAGAACTTCACTGGCATCGACAGTCCTTATGAGGCCCCGGAAAACCCGGAGATCCGCATCCACAATGTCGGCCGGCCGCCGGAAGAGGTGGCGGATGAGATCGTTGCGTATCTGAGGGCGCGCGGGTTCCTGAGTGTTCTAGGCATGGATGGTGACGGGATCTGATTTCCCGGTATTGAAGTCATGTGCGTCAGGGCAAAAGACCGGTCCGGGATCAAGTCCGGGGCAGCGCTCAGAATTATGGCGCTCTCTTGCATGTTCAGAATTCAACTTCGCCGTCCCGGACTTGATCCGGGACCGATCTCCCCACAGTAAATAACTCCGCAGTCCCGGCCACCGAGCCGGGACCGGCATCTCAAAAAAATCAGCCGGTAGCCAGCGGCGGTTGGAGAACATCCACCCACTCGGCGCTCGTGATCTCCGCCATCCGGTCCGGCGCGATGCGGACAGCTGCATTGGTCGCGCCTGCGGCCGGAATGACAACATCATAGGCCTTCAGCGAGACATCGCAGTACACTTTGAGCGGTGAGGGCAGGCCGAACGGGCAGACGCCACCGACCGGATGGCTTGTGATCTCGACCACTTCCCCGGCGCTGAGCATCTTTGCCTTGCCGCCGAAGGCCGCCTTGGCCTTTTTGTTGTCGAGCCGCGCATCGCCGCGGGCAACCAGCAAAAACACCTCATCCTTGACCCTGAACGAGAGCGTTTTGGCGATCTGACCCGGTTCGACGCCATGCGCAGCCGCCGCCAGATCAACTGTCGCGCTGCTGTCCTCCGTGACCAGAACCTCAAGATCCGGGGCGGCCTTGGCCAGATGAGCACGGACAGATTCAAGCGACATGCGCAGCCTTTCTCAAGAAGATGCGAAAATACAAACGAAGATCAAAACTTTCCAATGTTGACATCAGTCCTACATTGTCTGTGTGTAAAGCTTTCAATCTTGTGGAGATTGTAAACAAAACGTTCACTATGTTTCCATAATTTGGACAGTGTCCTGTGGGAAGAAGGTTATCGTGACTGGTGGTTGTTATCCCGTGGCTATTAAGTGCCGGATGACTCTGAACAAATAGGATAAGCAAATGGCAAAAGCTATGCCTGCTGCAACTGAAGAGCGTAGCCGCCGACAAGGTCCAGGCGCCGCACGCGGGCCTAATCCAGCCAGCGCGCCGGACGGCCTCGGCTTCCTTATTGTCAAGAACGGTCTCTTTTGGGGCTCGATCGCCCTCTCTGGTGCCGTTCTTTACGGCACAGCCTCGATTTTTTTCTAACCGCAGCGCTGGACGGCGGCATCGCTAAATACTTTTGGACAGACCACGGTCTGCTGTGCGGCGTATCGCCAGTGTAATTCCGGTTTTCTGAGCTTTTATCGGCGGACGGTCCGGTCCGCATCCAGTCGGTTCAACCCAAAATGATGATCTGGGCGGAACGTTTCCGGCAATGGGATGCGTGGCGAGCCCCCGGAAATCTCGGCAATCATCGCTTTGGCGATCAAGTGCGCTATTCCATAGGAAATCTTGAAGCCGCCTGTGGCCGCAAAAGTCCGCTCCAGGCCGGGCAGGGCGCCCACCAACGGGTCGCGCTTGTTGCATCTTGGCCGGATCCCGGCCCATTCGGTTAGAACCTTGCGCCCGTTCAAGGACGGACAGAAGGCAGTGGCTCGCCGGATCAAATCTGTGGAGCGGTCCTGGTCGACCTCCGTATCCTGCGCAGTCCGGTCTGACGTGCTGCCAATCGCAACGGTGCCATCGTCATGCGGCACCACATAGAGCCCGTCGCAATAGATGGCTGGCCGGTTTTCCAGGCCGCGACCGTCCATCAAAAGGGCCTGTCCCTTTTCTCCCCGGCCGATTGCCTCACCTGTGAGGGTTTCGATGAGATCAAAAGCACCATGCCCTCCCGCAATGACTAAACTCCTAGCATTTAGCGTCTGCCCGTCGCTCAGATGAACCGCATCCTTTGCCTCATCGAACCCGGCGACGCCTGTTTCTTCCAATAAGAGACCATGTGTTGCCACGAAGCTGGCCAATGCTTTTAAGTAAAGTCGTGGAGCAACCCGGGCCGCCAGTGTCTCAAAGACAATGCCGTAAGGGGCTGCGTCTGCACTCAGCCAATCCGACCGGCTGCCCTGCGGTTCAACAACATAGGAAAAACCGGTGTCTTCCGGATGCCAGCGCTGCTTGCTCTCCTCGGCGCGCTCCAGATGGTGGTCCAGTTTGTCCTGTGTGGTCAGTGGCAGGATCCGCCCCAGGCGCTTGTAGCCGCAGGTGACGCCAGAGAGCTGTTCCAGTTCTGTGATATGGCCGGAAAGGCTTGAGAGCGCCTGAAACTGGAACTCTTTCTTCGGGTTCCAGCGGGCTGGCATGTGCGGCATCAATGCGCCAAGCAATCCGCCGCTGGCCCCCGCGCCAACATGACGGGTTTCCACGACAGCAACCTTCAAGCCAGCCTTGAGCCCTGCATAGGCAATCGACAGGCCGAAAATACCGGCACCTGCAATAACCAGGTCATATCGCTCTGAAGTGCTTGCCACGTTGGTCCCCGCGCTTGATCGGCTCTCTGGGCTCCCTTATGAGGAGCTGAGAATTAGGGGCTTGGTTTAGTGGCGTGACGGACGAAGAGCAAAGAAAAACCGCTGCGGCGTTTGGCCCGCCGGAACTTGAGTGGCTGGACGGGGACGTGCCGCGCGCCGAAGGGTTCGGAGATACCTATTTCTCAAAAGCCGGCGGGCTTGACGAAACCCGGCATGTGTTCTTGTCCGGCAATGGCCTGCCTGAGCGTTTTGAGGGGCGCGAGATCTTCACCATTGCCGAGTTCGGCTTTGGCACCGGTCTTAACTTTCTTGCGGCGGTTCAAGCACTGGAGAGTGTCGCAAATCCGCCGGAGCTGACGTTCATCTCGTTTGAACTCCATCCCATGACCAGCGCACAACTCCGAAGGGCGCTGGCCGCGTTCCCAGAGTTGACTGATTGGGCAGAAAAACTGACGGCGATTTGGTCTCCGCAGCCAGGCTGGAACATCCTGCAACTCGGGCGGGTGAGGTTGGTGCTCGGCGTGGGGGATGCCCGCGTGTTGATCGCGGAGCTTCAAAACGTGCCCCAAGTGTTAGAACAAGCGGGCTTCGATGCCTTGCAAGTAGATGCTTGGTTTTTGGATGGGTTCAGTCCGGCAAAAAACCCGGAGCTTTGGGACGGAACGCTTCTTGGGGCTGCGGCAAACCTCACCGCCTCAGATGGGACCCTCGCGACCTACACATCTGCAGGATGGGTGCGCCGGAACCTGCAAGCAGCGGGGTTCGACATTGGAAAGGTCAAAGGTTACGCCGGTAAGCGCGAAATGGTGATCGGCCAGAAGGCGGCATTGCGCACCTGAATCCGATTAACTGCCGGTGAGCGCCCGCGGCATGGCTGACTGGGTCAACCGGTGCTCGATCCAATTGCTGTGCCAATCCAAAACGTCGTCTGCGGGCATTGGACGCGCAAAAGCATACCCTTGTGCATACCGGCAGCCGTAGGTGTGCAACAATTCTGCATGTGCAGGCGTCTCGACGCCCTCTGCCAAAACGTCGATGTTGTACACCCGGCCCAGGGAAATAATGAGTTTGAGCAATTCCTGGTCCTGGGCATTGTTCAGGCTGTCATGCACAAAGCCCTGATCGATCTTCAAGGTATCAATTGGCAACTGTTTCAGGTAGGCGAGCGACGAGTAGCCGGTCCCAAAATCGTCCAGTGCAAAGCGGACTGACGAGAGGCGGCAATTCCGGATGATCTTCGAAACACGCTCAATGTCACTGAGGGCATCAGTTTCCAAAATTTCGATTTCGAGCTGACACGGTTCGGCAGCCGGATGCTTCTGAAGATGTTTGTTCAGTGTTTCTTCGAAATCGCTCGAGGTGAGCTGGAGGGCGCTCACATTGACACTGACGGTCGTGTCGAGGCCGACTTCATTCCACCGCTCAATCTGTTCAAGGGCATTGTCCAACACCCAGTTGCCAAGCTCGATGGCCACATCAGGGTGCCGTTCGATTGGCGGCAGGAACGCGCCTGGCATCAAAAGACCCTTCTCGGGATGTTGCCAGCGTATCAGCGCTTCGTAGCCAATGACTTCTTTCGTGGCGAGCCGGATTTTTGGTTGATAGTGCAGGCGGAAAGCATCTGTTTTTAGGGCCTTTTTGGCATCCGCTACCTGAGCATAATACTCGGTGAGCCTGCGGTCCTGTTCCGGGTCGAAGAACTTATACTGGTTCCTGCCGGAGATTTTCGCCTCATACATTGCCTGATCGGCTTGCCGCTCCAGTTGGTCGCCATCAATCTCTTCCGTTTGCGGGTAGAAGGTGACGCCGATGCTGGCGGAAACGGATGCTGTTGCCGCGCCGAGCTTGAACTCCTTGGACGCAGCATCAAGGATCCGGTTCAGCGTGCTGACGCAGCTCTTCTCATCCGGCAGATCGGTGATGATGGCAACAAATTCATCGCCCCCGATGCGCGCCAGCGTATCCTCCGTCCGCAGCACTTTGGTGAGACGGTGTGCGACCGAGACCAGCAACTCGTCGCCGGCAGCGTGGCCATAGGTGTCGTTGACGGCCTTGAAGCCGTCGAGATCAATGAAGGCGATGGCAAGGGTATGCCCATGCCGGCGCGCACGCGCCATAGCCTGTTGCATATTGTCTGCCAGAAGGACGCGGTTTGGGAGGCCGGTCAAGCGATCATAGCGCGCTAGGTGTTCCAACTGGCGTTCGTGGGCCTTCATTTTCGTAATGTCGACGAACAGGCCGATGTAATTGGTGGTGTTGCCGCTTTCATCTTCAATTGCGCTGATGGTCAGGCGTTCTGCGAAGACGTCGCCGTCTTTCCGTTTGTTCCAGATCTCGCCCTGCCAAACGCCGTCTTTCCGGAGCTTGGACCACATCGTCTGATAGAAGTCCGCGTCATGCTTGCCAGAACTGAGAATGCTCGGGTTGTTGCCCAGGATTTCGTCCCGTTCATAGCCGGTAATGTCAGTAAAGGCCTCGTTGATGTCGACAATCGCGCCATTAATGTCGGTGATGATGATGCCTTCATCTGAGTGCGTGAAGACGTTCGCCGCCAGCTTCAGGGCATTCTCGGCCTTCTTTTGCTCGGTGATGTTTTGCGCAACGGCATAGATCAGCTGCCGGTCGACATCTGACCGCGCGGACCAACGCAGGTATTTGGCGGCACCGCACGCACAGACATATCTGTTTTCAAACCCGTCAATGCCGTCTCCCACCAGAAGTGCTGTAAACGCGGCTTCGGTCATCGCCCGGTCCTCGGGATGCACAAATTCGATAAAGGGGCGTTCAGCGACTTCCTTTAGCTCGTAACCCAGAAAGTCTTCCCAGGAATCATTGAGGCGCAGTATTCGGCCTTTGAAATCCACGATCAGATTGAGGGACTGTGACTGGTTGAAGAACGTCTCTAAGTCCCGTTGGCTGCGTTTGCGCTCTTCGACCTCTTCTGACAGTTCGCGCGTCCGGTTGCGGACCCTGGTTTCAAGAGTTTCGTTCAGATTGATGAGCTGGAGTTTTGAAAGGCGAAGCCGATTGTTGAAACTGCTTAAGGTGAAATAGCGCCACACAAGGAAAACAACGGTCAGTGTCGCCAGAATGGCCAGCATTCCGCCGAATACCCGCTTCGTTGTCCAAAAGGGATCAGGCGCGCCGTACCACCGTTTGTAGATATTTTTGTAGTCAGGCGAATTCACAAAGGATGCGACTGCAGCACTGAACAAGACATGCAGATCAGAGCGGTCGTTTCGAAAGCGCAGCCCGCGTGGTATCTCTTTCAACGCCGTCCCGGTGATGCGGATTTGGTCTTCGACGCCGATGTTCCGCGCAAGGGCTTGAAACACTGTGTCGGGGTAGACAACGGCATCCACAGCGCCGGAGAGAAGGCCCAGGAGAGCTTTCTCACCGGTCGGGTAGATCTCAAGCTCTACGTCTCTGCGGTCGCGCAGAAGAAACAATCCAACATTCCGCTCCACCACGCCAACCTTCTTCTGGTGCAATGCACTGATCAGGGTTGGAACAACATCCCCCTCCCGGATAAAGGCCACGATCCGGAAGGTTTCGACGGGAGGGGTGAACAGGTTGTTGGACTTGCGCTCGGACACAATGCCACTGTTCGGGATGAGATCAGCTTCGCCCGCTTCGAGCAGTTGGATGGCTTCGACGAAGTTTGGAGCAACCTTGTATCTGACCGTCAAGTTCAGTTCTTTGGCGAGATGGTTCAAAACGTCGATTGCAAATCCGGTTGGATTGCCATCCTCGTCCAGGCTGTATTGCGGCGGCCAATTGGCCGGGACGACTGCAATAATTTCGGTGCCTGCCGTTTGCGCGCCGAGATGGCCTTTGCCCGGAGGCGCGGCATCCGTAACGGTTGAAAACACCAGAGCGCCGGCAAAAGCCAAAAGAAGGAACAGCACTCTCATACGTTCGATTGCCCCACCGTTACACACGTCGCCCGAAGGCCGCCGCCAGAAAGATTTGGCTGGCGTTCTGTCACATGGGACAACATGTTTGAAGCAAACAAATGATCCATGTCCCGACTTCTGCAAAGGCTATATTTGAACAAGTGAATATTCGGATAAAATACTCACATATATGTAGAAATACGATCAAAACACTTTGTTGAATTGCTTTGATAAATCCGTATTTTTGTCAGTATCTAGGATTGTCCGCTGCCGGTGCGGCCGGTAAGCTTGCTCACGGATTGTCCTTTGCCGTTCTGAACACTCCAAAGTTTGGCAGGTGTCACTGCCGATGACAGTTCTGAACGGCACGGCGGCCAGGGAGGATTTTATGGCATTTTCACTGCAGGTTCTTTATCCGGTCCGCCCGGATACGACATTCGATTATGGGTATTATGCGGAAAAGCATATGGCGCTTGTGGCCGAGCACATGGGGCCGCATGCCAGCCAGGTTCAGGCCACAAAAGGCATGGCAGGCGGACCGGATGCACCGCCGGAATTTTATGCGGTCGCGACCATGGTGTTTGAGACCAAAGGCCAACTGGAGGCCGCACTCGCAGCGGCAGGGCCGGTGACGGCAGACATCCCGAATTACACGAACACCCGGCCGCAATTGCTGATCGGTGAAGTGATCGGATAGGCCGGGTTACGCACCCATTTCCGGAACCGGGGTGATTGCCGCCCCGGTTTCGAACCAGCTCCTGATGTTGTTGGCCACCAGCATCGCCATTGCATTGCGGGTGGCCTGACTGGCCGAACCGACATGCGGAAGCACGGTGACTTTCGGCAGTGCCAGCAAGGCTTCCGGCACGTTCGGTTCGTCTTCAAAGACATCGAGCCCGGCGCCGTAAATCGTACCGTCTTCCAGCGCTTTTATCAGGGCCGCCTCGTCAATCACCGACCCGCGGCCGACATTGATCACGACCCCGTCCGGACCAAGGGCTTCAAGGACCCCGGCATTGACCGCGTGATGGGTCGACGGGCCACCCGGCGCGACCACCATCAACGTGTCGCAGGCCTCTGCAAGACCGGTCAGAGTTGCGTGGTACGGATAAGTGACGCCGTTCTGTTTTGTGCGCCCGTGATAGTGGACGTCCAGTCCGAAGGCTTCCGCGCGTTTTGCGATTGCCTTGCCGATCCGTCCGAGCCCGAAGATGCCGAGCGTGCGGCCGCGCAGCGTCGCTGCGGTGGTCGGATAAGGCTTTTTCGCCGCCCAATGCCCATCGCGGACCCACTGTTCGGCCTGGCCGAGTTCGCGGATCGCCATGATCATCAGGCCGATCGCCGTATCCGCGACCTCTTCATTCAAGACATCGGGCGTGTGCGTGACCATGACCTTGGCAGCAAGGCACGCTGGCACATTGATGTGGTCATAGCCAACGCCAAACCCGGCAACAATTTCAAGGTTCGGCAGCTGATCCAAAAGTGCCTGATTGAAAGGCCCGAACCCGAGTGCAACCCCGCGCACTTTTGGACCAACCTCGGCGAGCAACGCCTGCCGGTCCTCCGCCTCGTGCAGCTTGTGCACGGTAAAGCGCTTTGCGAGCTCCTCTTCCGCGATCGGCAACAGGCGGTAAGGCATCAGGATGTCGGGCTTGGTCATGATGGAATCCGGAATAGGGAAGGGAGCATTGAGCAAACTTGTTAGAAGAATTCTTCTCCGCCGTCGAGCCCGGTTGAGGCCGGTTGCCGCACTGCGGCCTTCGTTTTTTGGCCGGGAAACTTCGGCATCAGGACACAGCTTTGGGCAAATTGCCGCCAAACCATTTTCTGCATTCACCCGGCCGGGTTTAGGCGCTATCTACAGCGCAACAAGGAGAGGCCGCACATGTCAAAGACGGGCATCATGATTTGCGGGCACGGCAGCCGCGCCAAAATTGCCGAAGAAGAATTCGCACTCCTCGCCAAGGGTTTGCGGGACCGCTATCCGGAGACGCCGGTGGAATACGGCTTTCTGGAATATTCTGCGCCGAACATTCACATGGGGCTCGATTCCCTGCGCGATCAGGGCGTGAAACATATTCTGGCGGTGCCCGGCATGCTGTTTGCCGCCACCCACGCCAAGAACGACATCCCGTCCGTTCTCACCACCTATCAGGAAAAGAACCCGGGCCTCACTGTCAGCTATGGCCGCGAGTTGGGTTTGCACACGCAGATGATCGCCGCCTTCGAGGCAAGGATCCTTGAGGCGTTGGGCCTTACCCATGTTCATGACGGCGATCTCTACGACACCATGCTGGTGGTTGTCGGCCGCGGCACATCTGACACGCTGGCCAATGCGGAAGCGGCGCGTCTGACCCGGATCGTCACTGAAAACCTCGGCTTCGGCTGGTCGGAAACTGTCTATTCCGGCGTGACTTTCCCGTCGGTCGGACGCGGGCTCGAGATGGCCCTGAAGCTGGGCTACAAAAAGATTGTTGTCGCCCCGTATTTCCTGTTCTCCGGCCGTCTGATCGACCGGATCTACAACTACGTCGACCGGGTCGCGGAAGACCAGCCGGACGTGACCTTCTACAAGGCGCATTACCTTGCTGATCAGGCGCATGTGATCGACACCTTCGTGGAACGGATCACGGAAGCCGCCGACGGCTCCCTCGTTGAGACCACCGACCTGATGGCCTCCTTCAAGGAACGGCTTGCCCGCGGCGAGGTCGATGTGCATCACCACCATGCTGAATACCGCGATCCGCAGGATGATGAGGCTGGCGGCAGCGATCACGATCACGTGCATGCCCACGACCACGACCATAGCCACGGGCATGGCCATCACCACCATCACGGACACGGGCATGATCACAGCCATGGCCACAGCCACGGCGTCTACAAGCACATTGCCCACCCGAACGGCCCGCGCACCATGATCGATCAGGGCGTCTGCTGCTGCTTCATGGGCCAATTCCCGCAAGAGGTGATCGACGAGGAACGCGAGCTGCGCAAAGGCCTCGGGATCGACCCGATCGTCCCCGAAAAGCTTCCTGCCTGCGCTCCAAAACGTAAAACCGCATAAGCACGGGGCGTTTCTTAATTTCCAGGTGTATCCCCGGACTTGATCCGGGGATACACGCCGTTCCGTTTCCACCCGGTCAGGCGTGCCTTACGCTCAGGTCGCGGCATGGATAGCTGGGTCAGGCCCGGCAGTGACAGAGAAGCGGGTGCGGCTTTTGAGGATCAACGGGCTTGTTAGGCCGGGATGCATTCCCCCATTGCCCCATCGGCCAAATTCCCGTAAAACGGCGCCAGTTTTTACAAAAAGAATCCCGACATTCCAACCTGCGGAGACGACGAGCCCCATGGCGCGCCAGTTCATCTATCACATGCACGGACTGTCCAAGTCCTACACCGGGGGCAAGAAGGTCCTCGACAACGTTCACCTGTCTTTCTACCCGGACGCCAAGATCGGTATTCTGGGACCCAACGGCGCTGGTAAATCGACGCTCTTGAAGATCATGGCCGGTCTGGACAAGGAGTTCCAGGGCGAAGCCTGGGCGGCCGAGGGCGCCAAGGTCGGGTATCTGCCGCAGGAACCGCAGCTCGACGAGACTAAGACGGTCATGGAAAACGTCATGGAAGGCGTTGCCCACAAGCAGGCCAAGCTCGACCGCTACAACGAGCTGATGATGAACTACTCGGACGAGACGGCCGAGGAAGGTGCGCAGCTTCAGGACGAGATCGACGCAGCTGATCTGTGGAACCTGGAAAGCCAAGTGGAAATGGCCATGGAAGCGCTGCGGTGCCCGCCCGGCGACAGCCCGGTCGACAACCTGTCCGGCGGTGAACGCCGCCGTGTGGCGCTTTGCAAATTGCTGCTTTCCGAGCCGGATCTTCTGCTGCTTGATGAGCCGACCAACCACCTGGACGCTGAAACAGTGCATTGGCTGGAACGCCACCTGCGCGAGTTCAAGGGCTCCGTGCTGATCATCACCCACGATCGCTACTTCCTGGACAACGTCACCGGCTGGATTCTGGAGCTCGACCGCGGTCAGGGCATCCCGTATGAGGGCAACTACTCGGTCTATCTGGAAAAGAAATCCAAGCGGATGGAGCAGGAAGGCCGCGAAGACATGGCGCGTAACCGTGCCATCGCCCGCGAACGCGAATGGATGGGCATGAGCCCGAAAGGCCGCCAGACCAAGTCGAAAGCGCGTATCAAGGCGTTTGATGATCTTCTGTCCGCCCAGGAAGAGCGCCAGCCGTCCATTGAACAGATCCTGATCCCGGTTGGCGAGCGCCTCGGCGCGAATGTCATCGAGGTCAAAGGCGTCTCCAAGGGTTTTGAAGACCGCTTGTTGATCGATGATTTGTCCTTCAAACTGCCGCGCGGCGGCATTGTTGGTGTCATCGGTCCGAACGGTGCGGGTAAATCAACGCTCTTCAAGATGCTGACAGGGCAGGAAAAGCCGGACAGCGGCGAAGTGATCACGGGTGACAGCGTCCGGCTTGGCTATGTCGACCAGTCGCGGGACGCGCTCAACCCGGACAACAACGTTTGGGAAGAGATCTCCGGCGGTGCGGAAGTCATCTATCTGGATGACAAGGAGATCAACTCCCGCGCCTACTGCTCGTCCTTCAACTTCAAGGGCCCGGCTCAGCAGGCCAAGGTTGGCGATCTCTCAGGTGGTCAGCGCAACCGTGTGCATCTGGCGAAGGTCCTGAAACAGGGCGCCAACGTTCTGCTGCTCGATGAGCCGACCAACGATCTCGACACCGAGACATTGGCGGCCCTCGAAGACGCGCTGGAAAACTACGCCGGCTGCGCCGTGGTGATCTCGCACGATCGTATGTTCCTCGACCGTCTGGCAACGCACATGCTCGCCTTTGAAGGCGACAGCCATGTGGAGTGGTTCGAAGGCAACTTCGAGGACTACGAGAAGGACAAGGTCCGCCGCCTCGGTGCCCACGCCGCCGACCCGCGCCGCATCAAGTACAAGCCGCTGACGCGGTAGGTTCTATCTTTGAGACGTTAGAAAAAGGCGGTCCTTCGGGCCGCCTTTTTTCATGTCTGCGGTTGATCCCCGGTATCGAAAAATGCGTAAGGGTTTTTACGATGTCGCACTTGAGACAGAGTGTGACCTCTGTGGAATTTCAGACCAGTAGTCTGGGGCTTACTTAAGGTTATGCAAGTCCGAAGTCTGACGCCCGAGAGTTCCGGGAGCAAGCCGTCGACAACGATCTGCCGAAGTTCAAAAAAATATCCTATAATGCCTGGGAGGCGCATATGACCGCAGCCGCTGAATTCGGTTTTGGAACACAGATCAGGAAGTCGCCCTATTTTGAGGCAACGGTTCGTTGGGGCGCCAAGGCTTTCTCCGTCTACAATCACATGTATATTCCGCGCGATTTTGGCGACCCGGAACAGAACTTCTGGAATCTGGTCCATGACGCTATTTTGTGCGACGTGGCCGTGGAGCGGCAGGTCGAGATCACCGGTCCGGATGCCGCAGCCTTTGTCCAGATGCTAACGCCGCGCAACTTGTCCAAAATGGCCGTTGGTCAGTGCAAATACATCCTGATTACAAATGCTGCTGGCGGGCTCATCAATGATCCGATCCTGCTGCGCCTCGGCGAGAACCATTTCTGGATCTCCATCTCCGACAGCGATGTCCTTTTGTGGGCGCAAGGGGTCGCAATTAACTCAGGGATGGACGTCACGATTGGAGAGCCTGACGTTTCGCCATTGCAGTTGCAGGGCCCGAAATCCGGAATGATTATGCAGGTGCTCTTCGGTCAAGAGATCATGGACCTGCGGTATTATTGGCATCGCGAAGTCGAGTTGGATGGGATTCCGCTGATTGTGTCCCGCACAGGCTGGTCCAGTGAGCTGGGCTACGAACTTTACCTGCGTGATGGCAGCCGTGGCGACGAGCTGTGGGAAAAAATCATGGCTGCCGGCGTGCCACTTGGCCTTCAACCGGGCCACACATCCTCGATCCGCCGAATTGAGGGCGGCATGCTGTCGTATCATGCCGATGCGGATATGCAGACAAATCCATTTGAATTGTGCATGGATCGCTTGGTGGACCTTTCGATGGACGCTGATTTCATTGGCAAAGCCGCCTTGCAACGGATCCGTGAGGCCGGTGTGTCACGCAAACAGGTAGGCCTTCTTATCGGCGGTGCACCCCTGCGCGGACCGAACACCACCTTCTGGACAGTCCGCAAGGACGGGGCTGCGATCGGTAAAGTTACGTCAGCGGTTTATTCTCCCCGTCTACAGCAGAACATTGCGCTCGCGATGGTTTCCGCCGACTGTGACGGTCTAGGCACAGAGCTCCAGGTCGACATACCCGAGGGCCAGGAAGTCGCGGTCATTGTCGAAAAGCCTTTCTACGATCCGCGCAAGATGATTGCCGCGGCCTGACGCTGAATTCAGACTGCAAGAGGTCGGCGCGCTGGCTGTGCGTCGGCTTTTCTTTGATATAAGGTCAAACAGTTTCAGGTGATCGCGCGCTGATAGTTTACTCCCATTCGCATTCCGGTGGCGCCATGTCCGCGCGCCATTTTGTTACGGGCACTGATCTGAAATTGGTGCGGAACGGATGGCTGTCCTTGAAGCCCTTGCCAGTCAAAAGATTGACGTCGCACTCGCCGGTCAAGACATCGCCATTCGCATCAACAGCCAGCGTGTCGTAAAAGGAATAAGTGTATCCGGCGACCACGTACTGGCCATCGCGGTGAACAACGGTGAGCGTCTGCTGCCACCGGTTCCGCCCAATGGCAATATTTTCGGAATGGACCCTCAGGGCGCCATTCTCTGCCGTTGACAAGGACGCGTCCGTGCCGCCGATCCCGGTCACCACAATTCCGCGGGCATATGCTTCCAGATTGAGATCCCAGCCGTCCCGGCTGAAGAGATACAGATCTGCATCTTCTTCGCCCTTCACCAGCACAGCCTTGTAGTAGTTGCCGTCTTGATACCCGCTGACCGCGGAAAGGATACTCGCAACGCTCACGCTTGGCGCGTCTGCAGAAGCCCTGATGACGAGGAGTAACGTTAAAAGGATAGCCGCTGATAGCTTGGCCATGGTGTTTCTCCGATTGAGGCTGCAGCAGTCTAATCTGCAAAACCCAAAAACGAAGCGTCGTTTTTCAGTGTCCATAAATCCTTAAAATTGTTATCGTCATTTCAAATCTTCCCTGGGTTGCGGGGTCGGCATGATTGACAGTTTCGAGGCGTTTTCCGTTCTGCTCCTGATCCTTCCGGGCATTCTGGGGTTTTTCGTCTACAATCAGGTGTCTGATTTCAAGGTGAAGGACACGTTGCCGTCGGTGTCCTGGGTGATCTTCTTTCTGCTGGCAACGCAGATCACATCCATCGGATTGTTCGGCCAGAGTTTCTTTCCCGATCTTGGCGCGGAAACACAATCCGGCGCACATCAGAAGATTACAGCTTATCTCGGCGACATCTCGGCAACGCCGCTGATCGTTGCCGCTGCTTACGGCATCCTGTTCGGGTTCTTGAAAAACTATTCCGTCAGCCACCGCATCCTCAAAACCTTGAAATTTTCAAAGCGGATCAGCAGCCGGCAGCCTTGGAATGAGGTGTTTCACGAAAGGCGGGGTATTTGGGTTGTGGTGCGCTTCAAGGACGGCACGGCGCTCTCCGGCTGGCCGCATTATTACGCCGACGACCAAGGCGGGGAGACACAGCAACTCTATTTGAAGCAAGCCGTCTGGTTTGTGCCGGTGGGCGAGAGCAAGACATTCGTCCCCTCAGCCGGCACGCAAGTTCAGCAAGTTCCGGCTGGTGAAGTTCTGTTGCCGGACATGTCGAATGTCGTCGCGATCGAGTTGGAGGAGGACTAGGCCATGGTGGATCGCAAGAAGCCGAAGGATGATCAAAAGAGGGGCGTGAACGCGCCATTTCCGGGTGGTGTTTTACCTGGGCTCGGTGGCGGGCATGGGCCGTCGCATGACGATGTGGCGCCCTTGAGTGTGAGTCAGGGAGATGCACCGAAGGGACCCAGAAAAGTGCCCGGCGGCGGGACGCCCTATACGCCGCCATCCGGACCATCGACCGAATAAGGCGTGAGAATTCTCTCTGCTGAGGACCGGCCAAGACGTAAGTAAGGAGCACGCTCTCCTGTGTCTCCTGCTGTGGGGAGCCTTTGGCCGACCTTACGAAATCTTCATCGCAGCGCCGTCTTTTCGGTGCAATTGGCGCAAAGAGTGTTCTCCATCACATGTACGCCAAAAGGCATTTGCCATTCTGCTGGCAGGAACCAAGGGTGTTTCGATAGGAGGGTTACATGAAATTTGCTTTGCCCATATCTGCCATGCTGGCGGGAAGTCTCTTTTGCGGTTTTGCGTTTGCCCAGCCCCAGACCGCAGCGCCTGTTCAAGGCGATCCGGCACCGCCACCAGCTTACGATTATGTCCAGCAAGCCGGCACCATGACCTTTGACGGGTCAACCCTGACCCTGAACGATGCGAGCACGGGCGTCCTGTTCTTTTCCGAGCGCCCGTACCGCCTCGGTGGCCAGGTCAGCAACGCTGATTTTTCTGAATACTGGAACGCTGGCAACACGTTTGCTGACGTGCCACCGAATGCGGTGGTCAGTGTCTTGAGCCAAACCGGCACGGCACCGGCGCTTGTTGAACTGACATCGGCGAAGACCGAAGGCTCAAGCGTTGTCTATGACGTGAAAGTGCTGCGCGGAGACTTGCCGGAAAGTGCAACCGGCGTGGCGCTCTTTATCGATCACGGACCGCGGCCGCATCACCATGGCGCAACCGCAGCGGCCCCCGGCGCTGCGCCTGGCAGCGTTGGTTTTGAGCCCTATGGCCCTTATTGCTATCACGCACCTCAAGATCCACGCTGCCGCGGCTGGCATCACCCGGTTCACCCCTACCATCCGTATTATCCGCCCTACGGTCCCTATTATCATCCGGGCGCAGCCTATGCGGCCGGTGTTGCAACAGGGGCTGCGATTGCGAATGCCAACAAGCAGCCGGCCTACTACTATTACCCGATCCCGACAGGCGCCTTGCCGCCCAATTGCTGGATCAACTCGCAGCACACACAAATGGTTTGCACCGTTCCGATCCAGTAACTCGGACTTTGTGACCTGACCAGATCGCCCCGCGGTAGATTCCGTGGGGCGTTCAATTTATGCGCTGCACAAATATATTGTGCACTGCCGTTGCGTAAGGGTCTTCGTCCTGTTAGCGTTCAATTACTGATTGAGCGCGTCAGGAGGATACAATGTTGAAGTCCGTCTGCCGGTCCAAATTCCCTGCACTGTCTTTGCCGATCTTTCTCGCTCTCGGTTCGGCGGCGTTTGTAACGCCGTTCATGAGTTCTACGGCAATTGCAGAACCGCTTCCCAAACTGACCCTGGCTGTGCAAGAGACGACAGTTTCGGGGCTGTCCAGCGGCGCATTCATGAGTGTGCAGCTGCAAACCGCTTTCTCCAGCAACATCTCCGGTGCAGGCATTGTCGCAGGCGGGCCTTATGGTTGCGCCGTAGTCCAGTCCTGGTGGAATGCGTTTGTCTATTATCGCGCGCTGAAGGCGGTCGGGGTCTGCATGGACAATGCCCCGTCAGCACCCGACCCGGCCGAGTCCCTGGACGTCATGCGGGAGAATTCCGGAAACATCGATCCGATTGCCGGCATTGCCGATGACCGTATTTATCTGTTTCACGGTGATGCCGATGAGACGGTGCATGGCCCGACGATGGACGCCTTGCGGCAAGTCTACGCGGATCTCAATGTGCCGGCAGAAAGCATTCGCTATGTCGATGATATCAATGCGGGGCATGGATTTCTGACAGCCGCCGACGCTGAAAACGCCTGTCCGGCCGACCCTGACGCCGCAAAGGCGGACATGACCTGCGGTGTGGTGGCCTGTTCCACGACCGCGCCCGACTACCTAAACAGCTGTGAAGCGCCCCAGGGAGCAACAGAGAAGATCGAGCAGGCGAGGGATATTCTCAACTGGCTATACGGTCCGCTCGCCCCGGCAACGGCACCCGTCAACGCCAACTTCAAGACATTCGATCAGAGGCTGTATACCAACGGCGCAGTGGGAATGGGGGACACCGGATTTGCCTATGTTCCAACAGCCTGCGCTGAAGGCGATCCCTGCCGCTTGCACATCGCGCTGCATGGCTGCGAGCAGACCAGCGGCCAGATTGGCGAGAAATACGCGCGGCTCACCCAGTTCAACCGCTGGGCCGAGAGCAACCGAATTGTTGTGCTTTATCCGCAGGCGGAGGTCATTCCGGGTGATTTTTTCAACGGGTTCGGTCTTGCGGGCGGCAACCCAAAAGGGTGTTGGGATTGGTGGGGCTACAGCAGTTCCGATTTCTTGACCAAGGACGCTCCCCAAATGGCCGCGATCGCCAACATGGCGGAGGCGCTTGGCGCGCCGATTGCAAAAAGCTCGCCGTTGAATTGAGGTTTGCGGAACAGTGGGGCTTTGGTCAGGCCGGGACAGTGCTATATTGTACCGTCAGTCCAGTTCATGATGATCTTCCGGATCGTGCCATCGGCAGTCATTTGTTTCAGGACACTGTCCATGTCGGCAATGAAGGTATCGCCGTCTTCCGCGCTCCAATGCTGGCTGTAGCCGATATGGGCGGTTTCCGTGTGGACTTCCCGGATCGGTTTGATCTTGTCGAAGTTGTTGGACTGGATGGAGAGTTCGACTGCCTCTTGTTGTTGCACATAACAATCGGCGCGGCCTATTTGCAAAAGACGCAAATTGGCATCGGTCGTCTGTTCTTCAATAAGCTGGATTTTGCCATTCAATACCATCTTAAAAAACTCCGCGCCCGGAGTTGAGAAACCGGCATTGTTGCTGAAGAGCAGCCCCGCATAATCCTTCGGGTATTCCCAGTGGTCCTGGGCTACGCCTTCCCGGCAATAAACATAAATCGTTTCTGTCGCCATGGGCGTTGAAAAATGGCGGATCCACGGCCTGCGGATTGGCTTGTGATAGGTGCCGATCAGGCCATTCACCTTGCCGCTTTGCACGAGGAACTTGGCCCGTGTCCAGGGCGCAGACGTCAGCTCGATCGTATAACCCGGCAGCCGTTTGTCGGCCTCTTTGATGATTTCCGCATAGATCCCGGCAGGCCCGGACTCTTCGGCCGTCATGAAGGGCGCATAGTCCGCGTCTTGAACGAGCGTGACGAGACGCACGTGTTCATCGGCATCAGCCAGCGCGGCGCCTGCGCACACCGCCGTGACAGCGGCACAAATCGTCAGAAGGCATTTCCGTACGGTTTTCATAGGTCTTTTGTGATCTGTGGAGCGCACGCTGGTGTCATTCTGGAGGTTCTCACTGGCTTTTTGTTGTTTTGACGTTCCAAAATTGCCGAGCCTGTCCCGGATGTCGATCAGTGTGATTACGTAACGATAGTTTTGATTTCAAGAAATTACGAAACATCGAAAGTGTCAATTATCCATAAACACAAGCGGTTGCTTATCGTGACATTCCGACGATGCCAGTAGTGTCAACTTCCAATGAACTTTGCGATGATACGGTCAATCGTACCGTCAGCCTTCATGTCCGTTAGCGTTTCATCCATGGCCTTGATAAAGGCATCAGCATTCGGCCCGGTCCACTTGTCGGAATACCCGATATAGGCAGCTTCCAAGGAGGCAGTCCCGGCAATCCGAACATTCTTGATGTTCTTTTCGCGGATGAGGACTTCCGTGGCGATGCGCTCCACGACATAACAATCAATCCGCCCGAGCGCGAGTTTGTCCAGGTTCTGTTCGGTTGTCTGAGCTTCTTCCAGCTTAATCACTCCCTGCTCGACGAGCTCAAAGAACCGGTCTCCGGGCGCTTTGTAGCCAGCAACATTGCCGAACAGGAGGCCTTTATAGTCGTCCGGGTATATCCACCCGGGCTGCGCGATCCCGGACCGGCAAAAGATGCTGACTTCTTCAAAAAAGATGGGCACGGACCAATGACGGATCCACGGTCTGTCTGTCGGCTTGTAGTAGCTGCCAACCAGACCTTGTGCATACCCGTTTTCCACCAGAACCGTTGCGCGCGTCCAGGGAACCGCCTGAACCGAAAGGTTGCTTGCGTCCATCCGGCGTTGCGCTTCGAAAAGGATCTCGGCATAGAGCCCCGCCGGCATGCCGTTTTCGACGGTCATGTAGGGGGCGTAGGCATTGTCCTGCAAAAAAAGCACCTGATCCGCGGCGAGCGCCGGCGGCAAAGTGGCCAACAAGAAGCCCAACCCACAAATGAGAGCGCGGAAGAGATTTCTGCCGGATCGGCGGCAATGCAAGACGAGCAACAACAGCAGTTCCTTTCAGTTCGTTCCAGAAAACCACGGCGGTCTTATTTGTTCGTTACTTTCGCAAGTAGGTCAAAAATTTCTACCTGTGCAAGGCTGACCGTCGGCTTCCATCAATCATTTGCATGAACTCATCACAGGCTTTTGCTGGCGGTCAACGTCCCATTCCAGTACGTAGCTGGCAACACATGATCTGAGGACTGACACCATGGCCGACCAAGACACCTGCCTTGCCGATACACTGGACGTTACCCGCAAATTCAAGATCGCAGGGCACGTGGAGGGCGTTTTCGGTACCCCGGTGACGGAGGACTTTCAGACCGAACCGGTCGAGCGTCTGGACCTGACATTTGAGGGGGTTCCGGGGGATCGGCATGCCGGGTTCACCCGCAAGTCCGGGGGGCGCGAGCCGTGGTACCCGCGCGGAACCGAAATGTGCAACGAGCGGCAGATCTCCATCCTGTCGGTAGAAGAATTGGCAATCATTGCTGAGCGCATGGAACTCCCCGAACTCAAGTCCGAATGGATTGGCGGCAACATCACGCTCTCCGGCATTCCCAATCTCTCGCTGATCCCTCCGCGCACACGTCTTGAATTTGAGGGCGGTGTGGTGATCCGGGTCGATGGCGACAATGCCCCGTGCCGCTTTGCCGGATCCGCAATCGATCGCCAGTTCCCTGACCGCAGCGGGCTTGATCTGCTGTTCCCGCAAAAGGCCCGAAGGCTGCGTGGCTTGGTAGGTTTTGTCGAAAAGCCGGGTACGGTTGCTGCGGGCGAGGCAGTAACCGCGCACATTCCCGAGCAATGGATTTATCCAAAGACTTGAGTCTCGGTTGGCAATCCGCTTGTCTTCTCATTCCAGCCAACAATCAGGGAAGATAAGCCGTGCTGCCAATTCATCACATGATCGACCAAGGCCCGCGGCCTGTTGCGCCGTTCTCGCATGCCGTGGAAGCCGACGGATGGGTCTTTGTCACGGGTCAGATGCCAACCGATCCAGATGCCCCGGATGCGCCACTGCCAGCCGGCATTGGGGCACAGACCGCCCGGGTGATGGACAATCTGAAAATCGTGTTGGAAGGGCTCGGACTGGGGCTGGGGAATGTGACCTTCGCCCGGGTCTATCTAACCGAATTCGAACGCGATTATGCACAGATGAACGAAACCTACCGTTCCTACTTCGAGGAGGGGAAGTTGCCGGGACGGACCTGCATCGGTGTGACCGCGCTTGCTGTCAGTGCCCTGGTGGAGATCGACCTGGTCGCGCGCCGTCCTTAGTTGTCTTTATGAGTTGATGTCGCCGGAGGCCGCCTCAGCATCGCGGCAGTCCGGCACCGCCGCATCGAACTCGGCCAGGAAACCCGGGTTGAGTTGAAGGAAATCATTCGAAAAATAGACCGAAAGCGGTTTGTCCTGCTGAACCTCTGAGCGGATTTCGCTCAATACTCCGCGGGTGTCCAAAATGCTCTCAATAACCAGGTTGTTGGCGAGCACAGCGTCCACACGGCCGGCCAGCAACATTTCCAGAAGGGCATTCGTGTCTCTGGGCGGAAAATCCGTTGTGCGATACCCGTTCCGGCGGAGCCACGTTTGCATGTTCGCGCCGAGAAAGCTCGACGTCAGCATGGACAAGCGATTGGCGGGGTCTTTCGGACTTAGGATTTGATTCTCGAGGAGATACCACGTCCATGTCTGCCGGGCGATGATCGCGCTGGCCGTTGCATAGGCATCGCGCCGAGCATTTTGGGACGCCGCGAAAAAGCCGTCCGCATACCCGTTTTGAACCTCCAGCTGTGCGCGTTTCCAAGGCAGCACGTGGATTTCAAACGCACGATCAATTGCATCGAGAGCGCAGGAAACGACACGAACCGCGATCCCATCAAAGCTTCCATCGGGCTGAACTGATCCGTAAGGCGGAAGGTCGTGCGTCGTTAAAATGACCGGTCCGGTTTCGGCTGCCAATGGCCGCGGCATGACACAGAAAGCAACCGCGCTGGTGAGCGAAAGCACCAAGGCCGAAAAGCAAGCCCAGTAGATTTTGGCCCAAGTCCGGTAAGATCGGAACACAAAGTTCCCCAACGTTCGAATCTTCAAAAACCAAAGGATTTTTATCCTGATTGAACGTCAGAGTAAAAGGGGCGCTTGCATGTCAGGTTAACAAGCGGCGGCCTGTTCCGCGCGCCGCTTGTGAAATTAAGATGTTATTCGCCTTTTGAGCGGGTTTCGAACATCAAGCCCTTTGCGGACCTGTCAGGGAAGCCGCGCCAGTAGGTATGCTCTGGCTTGTCCATGCCATCGTCATTGCGGGCGAAAACACCATCTTCTGCCGTCTCGATCAGGTCTAGATAGGCGGCCTTGTCCGTGTCGTTCTTCAGGTGGAGATCCATAAAGGCGGTTGCAAAGTGCTGCGTGATGTTGTTCATCCGCACCGTGTCCCACACCGCATCTGCATAGTGTTCAAACGGTGCCCAGCCGAGTTCGTCGCTGAAGGGATAGGATTCCATCGGCGCAGGCATGGGAGCTGCAGCGTTATGATTGGCGCTGATGAAGGTCAAAAGATGCCGGTCGGTTCCACTGCTTTCTTCCCAGATCTTGCGGATGCCGGTTTCATACTGGGAAACATCGTCAACGCTGCCGGCCATATAAAGCGCAGGGACGCGCACACCGGACAGGCCCTCAGCGTCCCAAAAATCCCGGTTTCTACCCCAGGGGCCAATGGCGACAATCGCCTTGAGACGGGGATCAATCAAAGTTTCATGATCTGTGCTGCCAGCCTTGTGCATACCCAAAAGCCCGTCCGGCGCCCCCCACTCATATCCGATGGATTTGTCGGTTACACCGCCGCCGGCAGAGATGATCGCGCCATAGCCGCCCATGGAGTAACCGATGAGACCGGTGCGGCTGGTGTCGATCAGGCCGGCAAGTGGCGAGTTATCGTCCTTGCTGAGCCGGTCCATTTCATTCAACACGAACATCTGATCAAGCGGACGGTTCACCAGCGTGGATCCGAAGGCCGCCTTGTCATGATACATGCTGTCAGTGTGGTCGATGGAGACCGCGACATACCCCTTGGTGGCCAGATTTTCCGCCAGATGGCTCATCAGGAAACGGTTGCCCGGATAGCCGTGTGAGATCAGTACGAGCGGGTAGGGGGCAGAGGCCTTGGCAGGCGTGGCATCCGGTTTGGAGAGTCCGTGAATGTCGACCTCACGCTGTCCGTCCCGCAGGATGACCCGCATCGGTTCTGGCGCAACATGCGCTTCAGCCGGATAAAAGATTTCCACCGTCAATGGGCGGTCATACCGCTCCGGCGTTTCATCAGCCGCAATCCGGACGATGTCGTATTGGTTGGGATTGGTGAGCTGCATCGTCATCCGACCGACCCCATGCTCGCCATGAGCTGCAAGCTCTGGTGCATCTGGGCGGACGAGATCGATTCTGTTTTCAGACATGGCTTCAGCCGAAACAAGATTTGTGAGAGTGGCGGCAACCAAAAGGAATTTTGGGGAAAATCGGGGCACGGCGCGGGGTCTCCGGAGCATCGTAATAACTGACAATTTGCAACTTAAAGTCTCCGCGATGAATGGCAAGGGTCATCAGCGTGCGGATAGTTCGCAGGCGATAAAAGTTCATGGCGAAGAGAAACGTCGCAAATGCCAGAATGCCGCAGCCAACGGGCGTTTTGTCACAGTGCGGGATCCATTCTCCGAGCTTACGTGAAACCACGTACATAAAATCAAATAAAGGCCTGATCGCGTGTCTGCAAAAACTGCCGAGCAAGAGCTGCTTATCATCCGCCTGTTGCTGATCATTCCAGTGCTGAACTGGTTTGTGAAGGACGCGATCTATGGTGAGGACGATGCCAAATACTGGTTCGTCGGAAACCTGGCGATGGTCTGGGCCGTCTGCATCTTTCTGTTTGGTTATCCGGCCATCATTCTCCCGGCACTGGCGATGGTTCCAATGGCGTTCCTCTGGATCCTCGACGTCTGCCGGTAGGAGCTAAACCTGGTCGTCCGCTTCCGCAGAGACACGCTTCTGACTTCCCCAGGTCTCCAGCATGTCGTTCATGGCATCCAGTACGAAAAACCGGGCGGCATCCCGGTCATACCCGTCGTCGAGCAAGTCGTCATAGTCCGTATGCTCATGCCGGATACGGCTGGTGGCCGCTTGCCAAACGGCAATGGATGGCGGCAGGTGCCGCAGATGACCGGCGAGGGCGCCTTCAAGGATCGCCTCCGCATCTGCCATCGGCACACGTGGCAGCAGTAGGCGCAGCGCCTTGCGCATGTCTTTCTGTCGTTTTGTCCCAGCCACCATGCATGTCCGGTAGCACGTTTGGCCAAATACGAAAACGTGCGATCCGGTTTGAAAGTTAGATAAGAGATCCTTTTCTTTATCTGAGCGCTGACTATATTCATGCCATCATGTCAGACCGCACCCGCATAAGACTGCTGAATGCATTAAAAGCTGCCGGACCCCAAACGGCAGCGGAGCTTGCCGAGGAACTCAACGTCACATCCGTTGCAGTCCGCCAGCATCTGGACGGCTTGCTGGAGGCGGAGCTTGTTGAATTTGAGGACCTGAAAGGCTCGGTCGGCCGCCCGAAACGGGTCTGGTCCTTGAGCGCAAAGGGCCACGGCCAGTTCCCCGACAATCATGCGGGGCTTGTTTCGGGTCTTTTGTCCGGGGTGACCGACATCTATGGCCCGGATGGTCTTGAAAAGCTCATCGCCCACCGCGAAGACCAAAGCCGCAAACTCTATTCCGAGGTTCTCGGCCAGGAACAGGAGCTTCGGGGAAAAGTTGCTGCACTTGCCGATTTGCGGAGCAAGGAAGGCTACATGGCCGAGGTGCAGCGGGATGGCGATGCGTTTCTATTGATCGAGAACCACTGTTCGATCTGTGCAGCGGCAACAGCCTGTCAGGTATTCTGCCGCTCAGAGCTCAATCTGTTTCAGTCGATCCTTGGAGACGGCGTTCACGTCGAGCGCCAGGAGCATCTCCTCTCCGGCGGCCGCCGCTGCGTCTACCGGATTGCGGCTGAGGGGTCCTGACCCAAGGCAAGTCAAAAAAATATGGGCAGCGCCCCCGTCCGGGTTGCAGTGTTCAACTTGAAGAGAATTGCATCAGTTGTCGCTTCAGACACAAACTGGTACGATTCGTCGATAGTACAGTCGTCCATCGAAACCCCTGAATAGGAGGACTTCGCCTTCAACTGGAGCAAACGGGAAAAACAGTTCAAGGAATGGCGCCGCAAGCTGGATGAACTGTCCTCACTTTCAAACACTGCGGCTCGAGAAGCTGCCGCCGAACTGTCCAAACAGTACGACGGCGTCATGGCGGTCTACACCAAGGCAAAGGCCGACTTTGAGGCGGACAAAATCGTGGATAAAGCCACGGTCAAGGCTGAACTCCAAGCTGCTTTCGGCCCTGTTGAGCGGTCTTTTGAGCGCGCGACCAAGCGGTTTCGTTTATCAGAATCTGATGCCGAGCGGGCACCAGAGGCCGTTTAGGCGCGACTCCGTACTCATCGCCGCCTGAATGAGAAAATTACCAAGTAGTTTTTGAGTGTAACCGGCAGGTGCGGCAAACCCCGCATCTGCCGGTCTGCTCTGAAAGTGGTTCGGTTAAACCGGACCGCTCTGATTTGTCGGCCATTGGCTCGGGTTGGGGTAGGAGTTCAACAAGACAGAGATGCTGTTTCAAACTGCTGATTCCATTGACAATTTGACCTCGTTTGACTGCGAGATACCAAAGGTCATACCTGCTACTGAGTTTATTTAATGTCTTCCAAACGGCAGCAATTCGATAAAGAAACGCGGAGCATCCCTGGGCTTGTTGATCCGTTTGAGGACTACCCCGACAAAACACCGCCCAATGAGCTGTGGCCTTTTCTCCGCTGGGCTTTGGCGGATGCCCGTCTACCGCTGATACTGCTCGTTGCGTTTTCCTTCTGCTTTGGTGCGGTGGATGCGGCCTTTGCCTATTTCATTGGCGAACTTGTAGATCGGGCCACATCGGTCGGCCCTGCTGGCCTGTTCGTACATGAATGGCTGTTCCTTCTCTTTTTGGTAATTTTCGTGGTTCTGGCAATGCCGATCGCTCAGCTGGGCGGCAGCGCAATACAGCTTCTGGCAGTCAGTCCGGGAATTTATCCGCGTATAGCCTGGCGCCTTCATCGCCATACGCTTGGACACTCCATGCGGTACTTTGAAGGGGATTTCGCGGGCCGGATTGTCCAGAAGCAGATGCAGACTGCTCAAGCAGTCACCGATCTTACGTCAGATACCTTGACGGCAGCCGGGCTGCTCCTTGCCTACATCATCGCCATGATTGCCCTTCTTGGCAGCGCAAATCCCTGGCTTGCCATCATTGTTTTGGTGTGGGTTACCGGTTTTGTGGCCATATTGCACTGGTGCGTTCCGCATATTCAAAGGCGCGCAAAGGATCAGGCAGAAGCGCGCGGGCAGTTGACTGGTCAATTTGTGGATTCCCTGTCGCACATGAAGACGGTCAAACTCTTCGCTCATGGTGCGTGTGAAGAGACTGCAGCGAAAGACGTTCTTTCGAATTACCGCGAAGCGGCTTTGGCCTTTGGTCGCGATATGCTGAACATGCGCGTTGCCATCACCATTTTGAATGCACTCGTCATTGTGGTCATGATTGGATCCTCGCTGTTGCTCTTCTCTCAAGGTTCGGCTTCGGTCGGGGTCATAGCGCTCGCGACGATCCTGACGCTTCGCCTGACCCAAATGTCACGCTGGATCTCTCAGACTGCGATGGCAATTTTCAATGCGCTCGGCACGATCCAGGATGGCGCCTCAACGCTTTCGGACGCAAATATTGATGAAAAGACCGGAGCATCGGTCGAGACGCATGCGGCTGAAGGTTCAATATCGTTCGAAAAGGTGACGTTCGGATATGATGGCCACGTTGGGGCCGTCCGGGACTTGTCTTTTCGCATTTGGCCGGGAGAAAAGGTGGGCCTCGTCGGCCGCTCTGGCGCAGGGAAATCGACCGCGCTCTCGCTGCTACTTCGCCTTTATGATCCACAGTCCGGCCGGATTGCGATTGATGGAATTGATACGCGAGCATTTGCGGTCGATGATATGCGCCGCAGCATTGCGATGGTGTCGCAAGAGCCGGAACTGTTCAATCGCAGCGCCATGTCGAACATTCAGTATGGTAAACCTGATGCGTCCCTTGAGGAGGTCGTTTCAGCGGCGCGTCTAGCCCGTGCGCATGATTTCATTGAGGCCATGAAGGACGGCAGCGGGAGAACCGGGTATGATGCTCACCTGGGCGAAAACGGCGTGAAACTGTCCGGTGGACAACGCCAGCGCGTGGCGCTTGCGCGGGCCATTCTCAAGGACGCACCGATCTTCATTCTCGATGAAGCGACCAGTGCTCTGGATTCTGAAGTGGAGGAAGAAATACAGAGCGCACTTCTGGATTTCATGGAAAACAAAACGGTGATCGCGGTCGCGCATAGGCTCTCTACATTGACAGCCATGGATCGGATTCTCGTGATTGATGAAGGGCATGTCATTGAGCAGGGCACCCATACCGAACTGCTCGGAAAAAGCGGGCTATACACTGCGTTGTGGCAGCGGCAATCCGGAAAGCTTGATGGCTAATTTGCGCTGGAACGCAGCAGGTCGTTGTGATCGGCGCTGATTATCGGAAGGCCGGCGATCGTGCCAGTCTCGTCAATGCTTTGCTTGATGTCGGCAAAGGGCTTCGGTGGGCAGAAGTGATAGCCTTGCGCGAACCGGCATTGCAGTTGCTGAAGAGCATCAACCTGAGCCGCCTCTTCAACGCCCTCGGCAACACAGGTGATCTGCATAGACCGGCACAGGTTCAGGATCGAGGCGACAACGCCGCCCGTCATCGGATCATCGAGACAGGAGATGAAGCTCCGGTCGATCTTGACGCAATCAATCGGCAAACGGTGCAGATACCCCAGGCTTGAGTACCCGGTTCCGAAATCATCCAGAGCCAAGCGGCACCCGGCATCCTGCAAGCGTTTCAGGCAGGCTTCTGCAGCTTCGTAGCTGCCGATGACAGATGTTTCGGTGATTTCGAACGTTATCCGTTTTGGGTCGAATTTGCGCTCTGAAATGATGTCTAGGATCCTGGAGACCGTTTCATGCGATGTGATGTCATGCGCAGACAAATTGAAGGACATGCGCAACGTGTCCGGGAGTGTTTCGATCTGTCTGATCGCCTTACAAAACAGCTGGATGGTCAGTCTCTGGATCTGACCGGTTCGCTCGGCCACCTGTATGAAGACGTCCGGCGGGATGCGGCCAAGTTCCGGACTGTTCCAACGCGCCAGGGCCTCAAAGCCAATGATCGTCTGTTTCGAAAGAGCAACAAACGGCTGGAAGTGGACCTCGAACTCGGCTGCGATGTCGGCGCATTGCAGGGCACTTTCGATGGCACGTTCAGACCGGATACGGGCTTCATGATCGGCTGAGTAGACAGTGACCGAGCCGCGGGCCGTCGTTTTGGAGTTGTAGAGTGCGTAGTCGGAGCGGTCGAATAGCATATGGGTCGTCGTGCCGGCATCCGGATAAAATGCGATGCCGCAGGAAGCTCCGATCGCAACGGAAATCTCGCCAATCTTGAACGGCTGTTGCAGGCTCTCGCACAGGGCCTTTGCAACATCGGCAGCTGTTTCCGGAGGCCCGAGAAACAAAAGACCGAATTCATCTCCGCCGAGCCGGCTGATCTCCAGATCCTGTACCCCCAACGCTTCCATGCGGTCGCCAACAGCCATCAGCAGCTGGTCGCCGACCTGGTGTCCATAGGTGTCGTTGACCGGCTTGAACTGATCCAGGTCGATTACACCGACGGCAAAGACGGCGTCCGTACCGGCAACGGTCTCGATCTGGCGGTCGAGCCTGTTGAAGAAGTACCGGCGGTTGGGCAGGTTTGTGAGGAAATCGGTCTGCGAAAGGCGCTCGTTCTCAGCATTCAGGCGTTCCGTTTCCTGATGTTTTGCTGCCAGTTCGGAGCGGGATTTGATCAGGTTCGAGAAGGCCTCGTAACCGTTGAGCAGCACTTTCAAAATAACCAGGCACACCAGAAAGATGTTCATGGCAATCGCCGTATAAACGTCCTGGCCTTTGCTCAGGTAATAGACCAGATAAGGCGCCGTCACGATGAGCATCACCATGATGGCCGCTTGCGGCAAATGCATCAGGCAGAAGATGCAGCCAATCACGGTAATTGCGATGAACAGCGCAACATGGCCCTGTTCAACTGGCGTACCATATCCTTCCAGGCTCAAGGACCAGGTGATGTAGACAACGGAGACCATACTTCCCAGAAGAACGGTTTGACGTAACTTGCGAACGGCCTGTTTCGGTCCAAGATCGACACCACGGGACCGGAGCCAGGAGATCAGCCTGAATGTTGTCAAAAGGAGCATCGGCACAAGGACGCCGATGGTCAGGTAGCCTGGCGCAACGTCGCGATGGGTGTAGGCGACGGCAATCGCGTTGACCATCAACAGTAGATATAGCAGCGGAATTTGGGAGTTCAGCTCCCGGCACTGCGCCTGCGCAAGTTCGGTGTCCCGCGGATCAATGATCATCCATCGGGCAAAATCCTGAAGTTTTTTCGTTATCGCCCGCAATGCATCGAAATCCTTGTTTCTGAAAAACAGCTCAAACGGTCTCTTAGTAAAAACACACATACCAACCGTTATTCAGAAATGATTGATATAACGTAACGGTACTGATTCGATTATGCTTGATGAAATTGGAAGTTCAACGTCAAAGGCTCGTTTGGCAAGAAAAACTGTAAAAATTACTTATATGTACTTGGGTTTGATTTTCTCAGGTGCTTAAGATTTTGTTGATCCGGTTGCCATGACGTTCGCCCGGAAATCGAAAAGGTCCCTTCGCTCGCGTCAACGCCTTGCGCTGGAAAAATCTGCGGCATAGTGTTTTCAAATCAAATCGTTTTGCCTCAAGTCGTTGGTGCGGCATTCATTCATCTGCCCGCCCACGGACCTGGCAATACCTGCGGGGGATGTTGGTGTGATTGGATCTGGAACGCCTCTGCATTGGGTCCGGCAATTGGGTGCCGCGGCCGCTATCGCGTTCCTTGTTTCCGGTTGCGCGCTTTCCGAAGCCCCCATCCTTTACCCGCAAGGGCCGATCGCTCTCGCTCAGCGCGATCTTTTGTTCACGGCCTTCTGGCTGATGATGATTGTGGCGATTCCGGCCATTTTGCTCACGCTCTTGTTTGTTTACCGATATCGGTCGCGGCATCACAGCACTGCGGCCTATACGCCAGAGTGGGAGGGGTCTTGGAAAATCGAGACCGTTGTCTGGCTCGTTCCGGCCGCGATCATCATAGTTCTGGGTACGCTGGTCTGGCGCGACACGCACAAGCTTGATCCTTACAAGGAGCTTGCCTCGGACAAGCCGCCTTTTGAAGTTCAGGCAATCGCACTCGATTGGAAATGGCTCTTTGTCTATCCCGAGTTGGGCGTTGCCAGTGTCAATGAACTGGCCTTTCCGGCCGATCGGCCCCTGTCCATCAAAATCACCTCCGACACCGTGATGAACTCGCTGATGATCCCGGCGCTGGGTGGTCAGATTTATGCAATGGCCGGCATGCGGACGGAAATGAACTTGCTTGCCGATGGTCCGGGCACCTTCAAGGGCCGCAACACCATGTATTCCGGCGACGGTTTCTCGGACCAGAACTTTCTGGCGCATGCTTTGACAGAGGCGGACTTCACGGCCTGGAAAGAGAAGGTGACCGGTTCGCCGGATGCCCTTGATGCCAAGACCTATCTCGAAGTCACCAAACAGAGTGTTGCAAACCCGGTTGCCTACTACTCGAGTGTCGAGCCGAATTTGTTTGGCCTGATCTTGCGCAAATACGCGCCGATTGTCGGCCCGCTGGAAAGCAAAGCTGCGGAACTGATTTGCCGGGGGGCTGCCTGATGCTGGGACGTTTGACGATTGACGCGCTGCCCCTTTACAGCTGGGTGGCCATGGGCGGTGCGGCCGTGACTGTTGGCGGCGGGATCGCGGCTTTCCTGCTGATCACATACCTGCGCGCTTGGAAGGTTCTGTGGACCGACTGGCTGACAAGTGTCGATCACAAGAAGATCGGCATCATGTACGTCGTGCTCGCGCTCATCATGCTGGTGCGGGGCTTTGTTGATGCGCTGATGATGCGCGCCCAGCAGGCGATTTCGCTCAACAGCGAAGGCTATCTGCCGCCCGAGCATTTTGAGCAGATCTTCTCCTCTCACGGCACCATCATGATCTTCTTCGTGGCGATGCCGTTTCTGACCGGTCTGATCAACCTGATCGTTCCGCAGCAGATTGGTGCTCGGGACGTTTCCTTTCCCTTTCTGAATTCCGTCAGTCTCTGGCTAACGGCAGCAGGGGCCGCGCTGGTCCTTATCTCGCTTGTGGTGGGCAAGTTCTCCCAGGCCGGCTGGACGGGATATCCGCCGTATTCCGGCATCGAATACAGTCCGGGTGTTGGCGTCGACTATTGGATCTGGGCGCTGACCCTGAGTGGCGTCGGAACAACCATGTCCGGGATCAACTTCATCGTCACCATTGTGAAGAACCGCTGCCCGGGCATGACCTATATGCGCATGCCCATGTTCACATGGACGGCATTGTGCATCTCGATCCTGATTGTCTTTGCCTTCCCGGCACTGACCGTGGTTGCCTTGCAGCTCTGGCTGGACCGGACCCTCGGCTTTCATTTCTTCACAAATGGGGACGGCGGCAACATGATGATGTTCGCCAACCTGCTTTGGATCTGGGGACACCCGGAGGTCTACATCCTGATCCTGCCGGCCTTTGGCATTTTTTCCGAGGTGGTGGCGACCTTCTCCAGAAAACGGCTCTTCGGTTACACCTCGCTGGTCTATGCGACCGCTTGTATCGCCTTGCTCTCCTTCACGGTCTGGCTGCACCACTTCTTCACGATGGGGGCGTCGGCCAATGTGAATGCCATCTTCGGCATAGCCACGATGATCATTGCCGTGCCCACCGGCGTGAAGATCTTCGACTGGATGTTCACGATGTACCGGGGGCGGATCGAGTTCCATCCCGCGATGGTGTTCACCATCGGTTTCATGGTGACGTTTGTCATCGGCGGGGTGACAGGCGTGTTGCTGGCTTTGCCGCCCGCCGATTACCTGATGCACAATTCCACGTTCCTGGTGGCGCACTTCCATAACATGCTCATTCCCGGCGCTCTGTTCGGTTATTTCGCAGGGCTGAACTACTGGTTCCCGAAGGCCTTCGGATTCAAACTGGACGCCAAATGGGGCATCCGGTCTTTCTGGTTCTGGTTTATCGGGTTTTATCTCGCCTTCATGCCGCTTTATGCCCTTGGGTTCATGGGCATGTCCCGTCGGATGGAGCATTACGCGGATCCCTCTTGGCAACCCTTTCTGGTGGTTGCCGCGCTGGGCGCGGTCTTCGTGCTCTGCGGCATTATCTGCATCGGCATCCAGCTCTATGTTTCCGTGCGCCAGTGGGGATCGTCCCGAGATATCACCGGGGACCCGTGGAACGGCCGGACCTTGGAATGGGCAACGTCGTCGCCGGCCGCGCCTTATAACTTTGCGGTTGTTCCAACGGTCACCGACATCGATGCATTCCATGAGATGAAGATGCGCGGCACCGCCTATCAGAGGCCGGAGCGCTACGAGCCTATTGTCATGCCGAAAAGCACGGGCCTCGGTGTCATTTTGGGCGGGCTCTCCTTCGTGATGGGCTTTGCTGCTGTCTGGTACATCTGGTGGCTGGCGGTGCTGATGCTGGTTTTGTGTCTGGTGTGCATCGGCATCCGGGCCTGTGACGACAACAGCGAATATGTTCTGTCCGCTGCTGACGTGGAAGCGATCGAAAACAAGTGGCTTGGCGGGATCACCCCGGCCGACCTGCACGACATGCGTGATTTTGATCCGCGCGGCGCCGCGTCCGGAATGGCGCTTTCGGGGAGAGCGCTATGAGTGAGATGCTGACCATACGAAACCACGCCGACCTCCTGGAGGAGGAAGAGCATCATTCGCTTCGCGGACGGGAATTCGGCTTCTGGCTGTTCCTGATGGGCGATGCCGTCATTTTTGCGCTGCTGTTTGCGACCTACGTGGTGTTGTCCGGAAATTCGGCGGCCGGCCCGACCTCGCAACAGGTTTTCGACCTCAGCCACACAGCCATCGAGACCGCGTTGCTGTTGGTCTCCAGCCTGACCTTCGGCGTTGCCAGCCTGGCCATGGACAAGGGGCATGGTCGCGCTGTCATACTTTGGCTACTGATTACACTTGGACTTGGTCTTGGGTTTCTTGCCATGGAGGTTCTGGAATTCCGCGGCATGATCCTGCAAGGGGCAGGGCCGGACGTCAGCGGGTTCTTCTCGGCATTCTTCACGCTCGTCGGGATGCATGGCGCACATGTTGCCATGGGATCGATCGGCATCCTTGTGATGATCGGGCAGGTCATGACCAAGGGCCTGACCTTGCCGGTCCGCTCCCGGCTCAACCGCTTGGGGTTGTTCTGGCATTTTCTTGATATCGTCTGGATCGGGATCTTCTCGGTCGTCTATTTGCCCGGTGTGATGTAGGAGGCTGACATGGACCACACGGACCACACAGAACATCGCAGCCTTGGCACCTATCTGACAGGCTTTGCACTCGCGATTGTGCTGACCGCTATCCCTTTCGGCCTGGTCTGGACGGGCGCGCTCACCGGGCCAGCCGTTTACGGTGTGATTGCAGCGGCCGCTGTCATCCAGGTGCTGGTCCACTTGGTGTTTTTCCTGCACCTGAATTTCAAGTCGACGCCGGGCGAGAACCTCTTCTTTTTGGCCTTCGCAGCCGTTCTGATTTGCATCATGGTCGGCGGCAGTCTCTGGATCATGTTCGACCTGCATCACCGGATGATGTGAAAAACCAAGCCCCTTTTTGCAAACTTGCCGCGCCTGAGTGCTTGTTGGTTTTCGCAGCAGGTGTGGTTTTGCCTCAACAGCTGTGATATTCCCGCTGCATGGACAAACGAGACCGGGCCGAACTGTTTCGCGAGCGTTTGAGCGCAGCGCTCAGGGAGCGGGAGCTGAACCGCTCAGACCTCGCCCGCGCAGCTGAGCTCGACCGGTCAACGGTTTCCCAGCTGTTGTCAGAAGAGAGCCCACGCCTGCCCAACGGCCAGGCGCTCGCAGCCATCGCATCCGCACTGGGCGTGTCCGCCGATTGGCTTCTGGGCTTGTCGACCCACAAGGGGGCGGCGGCGGACATCCTCGATCAAGCAGTTCAAATGGCCGAAACCGAACGTCATCCGGTCGATGTGCATTTGCTCGCCTGGTACCGGGACGCGGTTGGCGCCAAGATCCGCCATGTTCCTGCGAACCTGCCTGATGTCTTGAAGACAGAGGCGGTTCTGGCTCACGAATATGCGGGCGAAACCTTTCGGACACCCGGGCAGGCCATCACCGGCACACGCGATCAGCAGGCGTTGTTGAACCGTGCAGAATCCGACATGGAAATCTGTGTTTCGAAAGAGGCTTTGGAAGCGTTTGCCCGGGGCGAAGGCATGTGGTCGGATTTGCCGGACGCCGCACGCCAGGAGCAGCTTATGGTCATGGGCGAAACCCTGGATAGATTTTACCCGTCTCTCAGACTTCATTTGTTTGGTGCGAACGACCGGTTCTCCGCCCCGTTTACGGTGTTTGGTCAAAAATGGGCCGCGCTGTATTTGGGACAGCGCTATCTGACCTTTTCCAACACTCGTCACGTGCAGCTGTTTTCCCGGCATTTCGATGATCTGGTCCGCCATGCTCTCGTGCGGTCCCACGAGGCCAGCGACTTTGCTACGAAACTGTCGCGCGGGATCTGATCCCCAAAGTCACTCCAGATTTTCGAACCGCCTATTGCGAAAGAAAGAACCTACGGCATGGCAACTATCGAATATGTCTATTCCGCGCATTCCGCATTTGCGTATCTCGGTTCCTTGGAGATCATGCGGATTTGCGCTCATCACAACGCGGTTTTGGTCCATCGGCCGGTGCTTTTGTCGCCTGTTGTCGTGGCTCAAAGAAGTCCGGCCTTCCGCCAGCGCACACAGGCGCATGTCGACTATTTCTTCGGGCGCGAAATTGAGCGCTGGGCGGAGTACCGGTCCGTGCCGATCATCCGCAAGCGCCCGACCTTTCATGATGCGGACTACAGCCTGGCCTCGGGCATGATCATCGCGCTGGGCGAGACCGGCGAAGACACCGATCGGATGGCTCACGGACTTCTGGAGGCGCATTGGAATGAGGATTTGGACCTTTCAGACCGTACGGCCCTTGAGGCTATGGCTGTAAAACTGGGGTTTGCCGCCAAGGAATTGCTGGAAGAAGCTGCAAGCCCGAGCGTTCAGAACAAGCTCGTGGAAAACTCCGGGTGGGCCAAAGAGAAGCAGGTTTTCGGATCCCCGACCTACATCGTCGATGGTGATCCGTTTTACGGTCAGGACCATCTTCCGCTGGTGGAACGTGCCCTTGAAAAACCCTTTGCACCATCGAACTGGGTCAATCCGCCTGTTGATGGGTAGGGCATCAGCCAGACGAAAACTCTTTCGTAAATTTGCGCCGTGTTAAGTGTTTTGCCGTAACGTAAGTTTCTTGCGGTCGTCACTTTTGCTTTAGTACATGCGATCCTTACTGCGGAGACTGTCATGGTTTCGGTCCGGCTCGGGCTGGTTCTTGTATTTGCAAGCATATCCGGTGCATTGGCATCCGATCCAAACTGCACACGCGTTACCGCGTCCGCACATCCCGATTATCCACCCTACCATTGGCGCGAAGGCGGACGGATCGTTGGGGCAAGCGTTGATCTCAACAAAATGATCTTTCAGGAAATCGGTGTCTCGTTTGATGCGGTCTTCACCGGGCCTTGGAAACGCGTACTGAAGACCGCTGAAAACGGCGATATCGATTTCTTGATGTCGCTGAAAAAAACGGATGAGCGATCAGCGTTTCTGGACTTTACCGACACACCCGCGTTCGAGAACCCGTTTACGGTGTTCACGTTGGAAAACCGCCGTTTCCCCTTGGGGGGGTGGAACGATCTGAAGGGCAGGTATGGCGCCAAGAATGCCGGTGACCGGTATGGGGAGCCTTTTGATGCCTATGTCGCCAATGTCTTGAAATTGTCGGACAATTTCTCTTTCCAGGACAATGTGAACCAGTTGCTGGTCGGCCGGATCGACTACATTATCCATGGCCGCTACGTCGGGCAGGCGCAATTTGGCGCGATCCAAGGCGGTGAAGACATAGTGCCGGTGGACTGGAACGTAATGAACGGGTTTGTGCACAGTGGCTTTTCGCTCAATTCTCCATGCCGGCATCTGAAGGGCAGGGTGAGCAAGCGGTATGGCGAACTGCTGGCCGACGGGACAGCGGATCGGATCATCTCTGAAAACATCGGCCGATGGATTCTCCAAAGCCGGAATTACGAGTTGCGAAAGAAAGTCGTCGATATCGACTAAAATATCCGGCTAGCCATGTGTCGGTCCCACTGTCTCTTTAGTGGTGACCGAGGTGATGGTGATACTGCGCCTTGGCAACTTCCAGGGATTTCGCGGGCTCAAAACTGCCGGCATCTGCCATCGCCCAATAGGTGGAATATCCTGCAATATCGTGGGCCGGGTCGAGCAATGCGCCCGGTTTCACCCAGGTCAGCGCAGCGCTGGCCGGCAGGATTTCCCGCAAACCTGCTCGAAGATAGAAATGCTCCGGCTTGAAATCCCTTGGATGAGAGAGCCCAGCTGCAGCAGTGAACTCAACGAGCGACTTGATGGTATTGCGATGAAAGTTCGCAACCCGGGTGGCCTTGTCCGGAACATCCAAAGCCTGCTGGCGTTTCGGGTCCTGGGTCGCGACACCTGTCGGGCATTTGTTGGTGTGGCAGCTCTGCGATTGAATGCAGCCGACCGCGAACATGAACCCGCGGGCCGAGTTCACCCAGTCCGCGCCAAGTGCCATGGTTCCGGCGATGTCAAATGCGCTGATCAGTTTGCCGCTCGCGCCAATGCGTATGTCGTCCCGCAATCCGGCCCCGATAAGGCTGTTATGAACGAACGCCAACCCCTGGCGCAGTGGCGTGCCAAGGCGGTTGGCAAACTCGACGGGGGCCGCGCCCGTACCACCTTCGGCACCGTCCACAACGATGAAATCCGGTTTGATCCCGGATTTGAGCATTGCCTTGACGATCGCCATGAATTCCCACCGGTGTCCGATGCACAGTTTGAAGCCGACCGGTTTGCCTCCGGAAAGCTCGCGCAAGGTCTTGATGAAGCCCAGCAATTCCATGGGTGTCGAAAACGCAGAATGGCTCGCTGGCGAAATGCATTCCTTGCCGATGGGAATACCGCGCGCTTCCGCGATTTCCTCAGTCACCTTGGCGCCGGGCAGAACCCCGCCGTGGCCGGGTTTTGCACCCTGGCTCATCTTGATTTCGATCATCTTGATCTGCGGGTCGGCCGCCTGTTTCTTGAACTTTTCCGGATCAAAGCCGCCATCGTCGGCGCGGCAGCCAAAATAGCCGCTGCCCAGCTCCCAAACCAGATCTCCGCCGCCTTCGCGGTGGTAGCGGGAAACGCTGCCTTCACCGGTATCGTGGTAGAAGCCGCCCGCCTTGGCCCCCTTGTTCAGTGCAAGGATCGCGTTGCCGGAAAGTGAACCAAAACTCATGGCGGAGATGTTGAAAATCGACGCGGAGTAAGGCTGTTGGCAGTCCGGACCGCCGATTTCGACGCGCAGTTCCTCGACCTTCCCGTGGGACTGAGGACAGACCGAATGGTTCACCCAGCCGTAGTTGATGTCATAGACGTCAAGCTCGGTGCCGAAGGGAAGCACGCCTTCAATGTCCTTGGCCCGGTCATAGACCATGGTCCGGCGCTCCCGGGAGAACGGCCGGCCATCCTGATTGCTTTCAAAGAAATATTGCCGGAGTTCCGGACGGATGGCTTCGAACATGAAGCGGAAATGGCCGGCGACCGGATAATTCCTCAAAATCGCATGTTTGGTCTGGGTAACGTCCAGTATGCCGACAATGGTCAGCGCGGCAAAAACCCCAAAAACCCAAAGGATATGAGGGTTGACTGCGAAGCTGAGGATGAAGGTCACAACTGCGGCTGCACTACAAAGCGCAAACACCGAATAGCGGGCTGGAAACAAGAGACATTCTCCCTCTGGCAATCCTGAGGGGCAGTCTAGTCAGTCTCCTTGTAAAAAGAAAAGGGGGCATCTGATCTTTGATGAGCTTTGCCGCACGATTCAGGACATGCATCGCGCTGCAGGACGTATGTATTTAATGTCATTGATATATATGCCGATTGCAGGCCCTTGGCCACGTCCCAAATAATCACAGAACAAATTTGAGCCCGGAAGCGGTGACCCTTTCATTGGCAGTCCGGCACTCTGAATGCCGGTTTCGGGCAACGTCTGCGATGAGGTGACATGAAACGAGTGTTGGGCGCGATAACCGCAGCCATGTTGGCCGTCAGTGCGTGGCAAGCCTCGGCGCAAACACTTGTTTTGGGCCTCGAAAACGTAGAGTACTTTCCCTGGCAACTGCCAGATGGGACCGGGGCCGACATTTTCCTGATAGAGACGGCTGCACGAAACTTGGGTTATGCGGTTGATTTCCGGCCCGTGCCTTGGAGGCGGTGCCTCAACGAGGCCGGTTCAAATGCCATCGACGGTTGTTTTTCGGCCAGCTTCGAAGTGAGCCGCATGGACCTCGGGGTCTATCCGATGGCGGACAACCGTCCGGATACCTCAAAAGCTCTGCACACTGACAGTTATTCGCTCTACGTTCCAACAGGATCGGATGTCCGCTGGACTGGGTCAGAGTTCGATAATCTGTCCGGAGATATTGGAGCCATCTACGGCTATTCGATTGTGACAACGCTTCAAAATCAGGGCGTTGGGGTTTTCAAGGCCGACCGGCTCGGTCAACTGTTCCAGCTGCTTCTGCGCGACCGCCTGGATGGAGTGGCGGCGCTGACCGCACATGCCGATCACCTGATCGAACAAACACCGGAGCTGAGTGGAAGGGTTCAAAAGGTTGGGCCGCCTTTGGAAGAAAAGCATTTCTACCTGTTGTTTTCACATAGCTTTGCCAAGAACAACCCGGAGGTCGTTTCAGCCCTTTATGATGAGATCAACCGGGTTCGGAAATCCCCTGAATATCGGGAAAACTATGAGCATATCCGGCGCACGCATATTGAGCCGCACACTTTGAATTACGACCCTCCCGGTGGGCTTTAGGCCGGGAAACACGGAAGTCAGGCGCTTTTTGCCGATGCACGAACGGCAGGAATACGGGACATGATTTCCTTTGCCGCGCCCTCCGCTCCAGGCTCGAGCGCCATGATGCCGGCGGCGGCCTTGGCACCCATTGCGTAGGCCGGAGCATCCAGCGCATAGAGCGCCTTCACCAGCAAATCTGTCGTGAGTTTCTTTTGGCTAATCGGCGCCGGACCAGCGCCAGCGGCATGAACGCGTTGCCCCCAGAAAGGCTGATCGGCAAAAACCGGGCAGACAAGGGAGGGTTTGCCCCAGCGCAAGGCTTCATGGGTTGTTCCGGCACCGCCATGGTGAATGATGCTGCTGCATTTTGGAAACAGCCAGCTGTGCGGGGCCTTGTCGATCAAAAACACCTTGTCCTTCAAGACCTCCGGCAAGGTGTGCCCGGTGAGGCCGCCCCAGCCGCGCGCCAAAATGGCCCTCAGTCCGGTCTGGGTGAGTGAGCGCATGATCAGCCCGGTCAGATCTTCCGGGTTCCGGCTCGGCATGGAGCCAAAGCCGATATAGACCGGCGCCGGGCCGTCCTCCAGAAACTGCATCAGCTCGCGGTCGGGCATGTAGGTGTTTGCGGGCCGCATGAACCAGTAGCCGCTCAGCCAGGACGTTTCAGGCCAGTCTTTCGGTCTCGGCACCAGCGCAGATGAAAACCCTTGCAGGCACAGCGCTTTGGAGCCATCCGGCATATGCCCGTCGATCATTTCGCCGGGGTGTTCGAATTCCGCGGTTGCTTCGGCGCGCAGCGGTTTCAACATGGGAGACAGACCCAGCGCCATAAGTTTGCGGGCAGCCAGATAACTGAGACGGTTTCCCAGTTTACCGAGTGCGGGCAATCCAAACAGGGAGACCGGAAAATCCCCTGTGGACGTCACGACCGGTTGAAGCGCGGTCGGCAAGGCCGGGACATTCAGCCGCCGGGCCACCAGTGTCATCACCGTGGCCTTGAGATTGAAGAGGATCAGATCCGGTTTTTCTTCCAGACCGATCCTCCACAAACACCGGACGACCTTCTTCTGATCTTCCATGGTGGTGCGGGCGACCTTGATCTTGCCGCGGAAGGTGAACATCGCCTCGCGCGTCACCGGGTCACCCAAAAGGGCTTCAAAATCAATTGGAACCGCGCGCGGCTGTGCGCCCACCTTGCCGATCATCGTGTCAAAGCCGCGGCCCGTCGCCACAACGACGTCGGCACCAAGACGCACCAGTTCACCGGCAAGCGCCACATAGGGCTGGACGTCGCCGCGGGTTCCGAGCGTGGCAATCAGGATCTTCGGCTTTGAAGCGCTCATTGGTGAAATTCCCAATAGGAAGGTGCCTCTTTTGGATGTTTTTTGGCCATTCTGCAATCAGGAAGAGGTGTAAAATCTTCAAAATATCTGGAAAGTGTCAGCTACCGTTGGGGCAATATCAAATCAATGACATGTTGAGGAATGAATTTCCGGTTTTGTTAAGGGCAGGGGATTTAGGGGTTCTCTGAAGGACAAGCAGAAAAGGCAATGCATGGCCCTGGAACTGAGTTCGATGACAGCGCTGCACTTGGTCCGGCGCGCAGTGGCTGCCGTTGCGGTCGTGAGCGGTCTTGCTTTTGCTGTGTCCGGTCCGGCACTGGCAACGCCGCGCATCGACATTGTCACCGAAGATTATCCGCCCTATGAAATGGCTGCAGAGCAGGACGGTCTGCGCGGTTTCGATTATGAGGTCGCCACCGAAGCCTTCCGCCGCATGGGCTATGAAGCCAACATCCTGTTCCTGCCCTGGAAGCGGGCGCTGAACGAAGCGGAGACGGGCCGGGCCGCCGGTATTCTGACCTGTGCCCATCATCCCGACCGGGAGCGGTTCATTCTCTTCTCAGACCCGATCAGTGTCTTCACCAACGGTTTTTTCGTAAGACAAGCGCATGAGGGGCCGGACATCCAGAGGGTTGAAGATGTGGTCGGCCAGCCGGTGGCCTCCATGGCGGGGTATGAAAGCTTGGCGGTTCTGCAGAACCTGGGTGCCACGCCAATAGAAGCGCAGACGACCGAGCTTGGCCTCAAGATGCTGGCGGCCGGCCGGTTCGACTATCTGATGGGCGCCCTGGAGCCGACGGAGTACATCATCCGCCGCGAGGGGATGACCGACGAGTTCGAATTCATCACTCTGACCACCCGGGACTTTCACTTCTGTTTTTCCAAAAAATACCCGGGCGTCGAGGAATTGATCAGTCCGTTCAATGAAGCCTTGGCAGAAATGCGCGCTGATGGCACCTATGACGCCATCCACGACAAATACCGGTAGGGTCGGTCAACGGTTCCGGCCACACCTCATTTGAAGACTTTGAAGGCTTCCATGCAAACGCTGTTTTCCCTGAATACCTCCGGCCAGGGGCTGTATGAGTTCACCCGGTCCGTCAGCAGCTGGCTTGTCGAGGAAGGCGCGGCCGACGGATTGCTGACCCTTTTTGTCCGGCACACGTCCTGCTCGCTTTTGATCCAGGAGAACGCCGATCCGGATGTGCAGGTGGACTTAAACGCCTATTTCAGCCGCCTTGTGCCACCGGCGAGCGATCCCTCAATGCGCTATCTCACGCACACGCTGGAAGGCCCGGACGACATGCCGGCGCATATCAAGGCCGCGGTTTTGCCTGTCAGCCTGTCGATCCCGGTCGCAGGCGGCGAAATGCGGCTTGGCACCTGGCAGGGGATTTATCTGTTTGAACACCGCGACCGGCCGCACCAAAGACAAGTGGCGGCGCATTTCCTGAGCGACCGATAACCGGATGTCCTATGTCCGAAGCGCGGGCAGACCGACACCGGTGCTGTCAAACCCGCCGTCGGATGCAATCACCTGACCGGTGACATAGCTCGCCTCTTCGGAACACAAGAAGGCGATGACAGAGGCAATTTCAGCCTCCGATCCGTAGCGGTTCAGCGGGATCGCATCGTGATAGGCGTCGATGATCTCCTGGGTGTGCACGGCCATCGCGAGCTTGGTGCGGACCGGGCCGGGACAGACGCAATTGGCGCGGATGCCGTATTCGCCGAGTTCGGCTGCCTGCTGCTTGGTCAGGTGAATGACCGCCGCCTTCGACGTGCCGTAGGCAACCCGCAAGGTGGAGGCCCGGAGGCCGGAAATCGAGCCGATATTGACGATCGCCCCGCGTGTTTTTTTCAGGTGCGGAACGGCGGCCTGCGAGACCATGAACACCCCGTCCAGATTGGTCGCCATCACCGCGCGCCACAGGCTCAAATCCGCCTCTTCGATCCGCCCGAAGTTGGCAACGCCCGCGTTGTTGACCACCGCATCCAGCCGCCCGAAGTGTTCGATGATCTTGGTCATCATTTCATCGACGTCATCGGGGATAGAAACATCATAGATAAAGGCCGACCCCGCGTTGATCCCGGCGGACGCGGACTTCAGCTCCACCCCGTCCCGGTCGACCATCGCCACCTTCCAGCCCTTCTCGATCAGGAGCTTCGTGGTCGCCAAACCAATCCCGCGCGCCGCGCCGGTCACAAGGGCAATTTTTGAGGTCATTTTTCTGGGACTTGGTTTTTGGGCTGCGGGTAGGGTGGTGGACGAACGCTAGCGATGAAGAACGAAGTGGTCAAACCGCTAATCATAGGCGCGCATCAAACGGCCGGCCTGCAGACGGATTGACGAAGCCGCAAACGCCTAAGCAGAAGCCTCGCAGGTTTATAAACAGGCCCAAATCAAAGAAACTCGACAATGAATAGCGCCAGCGGCACAATTTTCTCTGGTACGGCGATTCGTCACCACACCTAACGTGCACGCCTTTAAGCGCGGGCCACTGCCCGTGAAAGGAGGTGACGCAAATGAGCACGACCAAAATCGGTCGCAGCGCGATTACGGGGCGCTTCACAACGGTGAAAACCGCCAAAGGCAATCCCCGTACTCACATCGTTGAGACCATCAAGAAAAAGTAGGGCTTAGCGGTCTTCTTCCGGGTGGCGAATCTTTGCCGAGGAACCACCCGGTTTCTTCTTTGCAATCGAACTAGTTAATGAATTCTTAACTTTCGGTTCGGGCGGCGTCTTGAGCATTCGCTTTAGGATCTCATCGCCCTTTTCTTGATCTGGCTTTTTATCGGTGTCTGACATGAATAATGAAATCTCATATGATGGCGACAACAGAGCTTATATTGCCTTGGGCCGCTTTATCTCCGTATTTGCAAACATGGACTTTCAACTCACTATTCACCTCAGTCTAATGACAAATTTAGGCGAGCAAAGTGCGAATGTCCTTCTCCAGGGTATGCGCATGTCCGTAAAGCTGCAAAAGTTAAAACAGGCCGCAAAGCTCGCTGATCCTGTTTTCAGAGAATATGCCCCGATCTATAATAAGTTCTCAGAATACAATGAGTTCCGAAATAAGATTGTTCATTGGTCTCACATTTTTGAGCAAGAAGGGCAGAGTTTTGACATTACGGACCCAACAAGAAACGCTCAAAAAACCCTTACCGCACATCGGATATCTGTTAATCCAGATGATCTAGTTTTAATCGCTGAATGGATCTGGCAGTCTCTCAGCTTCTTTTACCCCTTCGTCTCTGGGAAGAAAGAACTGCTTCCAGAAGGTTATGATGTAGAGCGTCTGCTTCGGGAAGCCCCTCCGGTCCCGAAAGACCGAGATACCAGTCTTCGTACGCTTCTATAAAAGCTTCTGCGATTTCGTCCTTCGAGTATTTTCGATCTGGCTATTGTGCCTGTTTTTCTTCGTTTGCCATGTTTCTAGTACGGCACGTTTATAAATAGGAAAATATTCCTTGACACCGTAACGGTGATGTGGCATTGTTTTGTCATGATCCCAAAGTTGCGGATCAGATAAGGCTTCCGGCGATTGCGTGGAGGCCTTTTTTGTTGGCCGCATCAGCCGAATGGGCTGAGGGAGCGAAGCAAGCGGAGAGGGTTAGAGGATGGGTGATTTTCTAAGTCCCGCTGCCGCAAGGCCGGTTTCAGTCGTATGGGCCGCAGTATCTCACAAGCGCGCTGGGCGTGGATAAGTATTTGAGAGTAGCCCTGCTGGCTGCCGTTCCGGCCCCCGAGCCGGGACCTGTGCCGGGACCAGAGGATGGGCCGGGAAAGCGACGAGGGCCCCGGATCAAGTCCGGGGCGGCACAGTGATCGCAGCGGGTGATGTTCCTGGGAGGAAATTGGGCCTGATTCAATGAGTTAGAATCTGACAGTTCAATCGGCTGACGAAGTCCGATTTTTCCTCCTGCGTCATGTTCGGACTTGTTCCGAACATCCATAACATATTGAAAAATATGGATCCTCAGCACAAGGCCGAGGGTGATACCTGAGAGGGATGGGCCCTATCATCAAACTCAACCGGCATTCGCCGGTTTTTTTGTGCCTGGAGGAAGCTGAGTGAGCGAGTGCGGGGGATCGAACGTGAAGGCGCAGTTTTCAGGTCAGGGCCTTGCCGACACGCTGAAGCGCGAAAAGGCTCTGAAGCAGAAACGCAAGAGGCAGTCGAAACAGCAGGTGTGCAACGTCTCGGCGGTCTCCGGAGAAGAGGTCGGACACTCAGGTCGAGAAGAGGCGGAGAAGTCCGGGCCCCCCGATCAAGGATCTTCATGCTGTTCCGTCCGGGAGGGCGCAATGGACGGGGCAGTGCCGGACGGAGATGTGGGTCAGCAGAAAACGCCGGAAAGCCCGAAGGATATGGCCGCGCGGCTCTACCGGGCTTTCGCCGGACAGATGGATCAGCTGGAAGCGCGGCTCGCGGACCTGTTTGAGGAGGCTGGCGCGGGGACACCCTCTGGCGGGCTTCAGGAAATCGACAAGACGGTCAAGACGCTGGCAAGCCTTGCCAAGACCTTGACCGCCCTGATGGACTTGAAAACGGATGCGGAGCCGGACGGGGAGGACGAAAACCTTGACGACCGGGAGGAGTTGCGCGCGGCACTTGCGCGCCGTCTTGAGCGATTGTGCGAAGCTGGGGCGGATTGAGGCGGTCCTTGCCGCCTTGAGCCCGGAGGATCTGAAATTCCTGACCTTCGACTGGCCGGTCTTTGCCCATGCGCACCAGTTACCGCCGGAAACAAACTGGGCGGTCTGGTTGTTGATGGGCGGGCGCGGCGCCGGAAAGACACGGGCCGGGGCGGAATGGATCCGGGCGCGGGCGCTCGGGCACGGCTGGTGTGAACCGGGCTTTGCCGGGCGGATCGCGCTTGTCGGCGAAACCTATGCGGATGTCCGCGAGGTGATGGTGGAAGGGGTCTCCGGACTTCTGGCCGTACATCCCGGCGGGGAGCGGCCGCAATGGACCCCGAGCCGCCGCCGGCTGGAATGGCCGAACGGCGCGGTGGCGCAGACCTTTTCCGCCGAAGACCCGGAGGCCTTGAGGGGGCCGCAATTCGACATCGCCTGGTGCGATGAACTTGCTAAATGGACCTATGCCGAGGAGACCTTCGACATGTTGCAGTTCGGGCTGAGGCTGGGCAGCAAACCCCGCCAGCTGATCACGACGACGCCGCGGCCGGTGCCGCTCCTAAAACGCCTGATGAAACAGGCGGGGACCGCCATCACCCATGCTCCGACCAAGGCCAATGCGCTGTTTCTGGCGCCGGGTTTTCTGGAGGCCGTGGTCGGCCGATATGGCGGCACGCGCCTTGGCCGGCAGGAACTGGACGGTGAACTGATCGAGGACCGGCCGGACGCGCTCTGGTCGCGGGATGGATTGGAGGCTGCAAGGGTTGCGGCCGCGCCGGAGGATCTGACGCGCATTGTCATTGCCATCGACCCGCCGGTGACGGCAACGGCCAAGTCCGACGCTTGCGGCATTGTTGCCGCCGGGCTCGGCAGCGACGGCAAGGCTTATGTTCTGGCCGACCGCAGCCGCCGCCCGGCCAAACCCGCCGACTGGGCCGAGGCTGCCATCGGCCTCTGGCACGGAT